>CAKTBJ010000010.1 GCA_934533075.1 uncultured Paracoccus sp. | reverse complement strand
AACCGATAGCCTCTATCGCGACGACGCCGGCCTTTGGTGGGAGCGCGCGGACTATCTGGCGGAGGAATCCACCATTGTATGAAACGCGCTTGCCCGACGCAGATTCAATACGCCGGACAAGCACCCATCAACACTGCTTACACCTGAACGTTTCAACCCGCGCGGTGTGTCTCCGCGACCAGACGATCAGGCGGGCTATAATGGCTCTTCGAGCACGGCGAACAAAGACGCTCCAGCAAGAAGCCTCAACGCATAACGCCTGGACAAGATGGAACCTCCTATTCTGCCAACGAAGGGATCGTATCACGAATCACTTGCCGTAGAAAATACTACTGCATACACTGAACGAATGTAAAACGACCGAGCCTATGGTTCCACCTCTACAGAGGAGAAAAGCTTGGCATACGGAATACGACTGCACGTCTGGGGGCGGCATGCCCTGTTCACCCGGCCGGAGCTGAAGGTCGAACGGACAAGCTATGACGTCATGACGCCTTCGGCGGCACGCGGCATCCTCGAAGCGATCCACTGGAAGCCGGCGATCCGCTGGGTCATCGACCGCATCCACGTGCTGGAGCCGATCCGCTTCCAATCCATACGCCGCAACGAGGTGGGCCACAAGGCGCCGGCTGGCTCGATCAAGCGCGCCATGAACCGGGGCGACCTGGAGGGCCTGCAACTGCTGGTCGACGAGGATCGCCAGCAGCGCGCCTCCACGGTGCTGGTGAACCCTGCCTATGTGATCGAGGCGCATTTCGAGATGACCCGCCGCGCCGACGCCTCGGACAGCGAGGGCAAGCACCTGGACATCTTCAATCGCCGCGCCAGCCGCGGGCAATGTTTCAACCAGCCCTGCCTCGGCACCCGTGAATTCGCCGCGAATTTCGCCCTGGTCGAGCCGCGTGCCCTCCTGCCCGCCACCACCGGCCCGGCCTGGGGCCAGCTTTGCCGCGCCGGCGCCACGACCACGACCCCCGCACCCTTCCGCGCGCCCGAGGCCGAAACGCCCGAACTGGGCTTCGGCAATCCGCGCGATCTGGGCTTCATGCTATGGGACATCGACCACGCCGCGCCGGGTCGTCCGTCGCTGCTTTTTCGCGCCATCCTGCGCGACGGCGTGATCGAGGTGCCCCGGCCCGGCAGCCCTGAGGTCAAGCAATGAGCCTGCTTTCCGCCCTGGTCCGCGCCTATGACCGCCTGCCCGACGCACCGCCCTTTGGCTATTCCCTGGAGAAGATCGGCTTTTGCGTGGTGCTGAACCCGGACGGCTCGGTGACGGAGGTGACCGACCTGCGCGCGCCCGACAAGAAGCGCAGCCCGCGGATGCTGCTGGTGCCGCAAGCAAGGAAGCGCACGGTCGGCATCGACCCGAATGTGCTGTGGGACAAGACCGCTTATGTGCTGGGCGTGACCGCGGGCGAGGGCAAGCGGACCGCCGACGAACATGCGACCTTTCGGGCAAAGCACCTGGGCTGGCTGGCCGAAGCCGATGACGAAGGGCTGGTGGCGCTGCGTCGCTTTCTGGAGGGCTGGACGGCGGACCAGTTCGTTCCGCCCCTCTGGCCCGAGGAAATGCGCGACCAGAACGTCACATTCCGGCTGTCCTCCGAACTCGCCTTCCTGCATGACCGCCCTGCCGCCCGCGATCTGTGGCGCCGCATCGCGGCCGAAGGCGCATCCGACCCGAAACTGTGCCTTGTCACCGGCACATCCGCGCCGGCTGCGCGCCTGCACTCGTCGATCAAGGGTGTGTGGGGTGCGCAATCCTCGGGTGCCAGTCTGGTCTCCTTCAACCTCGACGCCTTCACCTCCTACGGCCACGAACAGGGCGACAACGCACCGGTGTCGGAGGCCGCGGCCTTCGCCTACACCACGGCGTTGAACGGATTTCTTGCCGACAAGGCCCACCGCCTCCAGATCGGCGATGCTTCCACAGTGTTCTGGGCGGATGCATCGAATTCGGAGGAGGCCAAGGCCGCCGAGGCGATGTTCGTCGGCATGTTCGACCCCTCCAACGACAGCAGTGCCGAAGACAGCGTGGAAGCCAGCAAGGTCAAGGACCGGCTGACCGGCATCCGCGACGGGCAGCGGCTGGTGGACATCGCCCCGGAACTGGACAAGGGGGTGCGCTTCTACGTCCTCGGCCTGGCCCCCAACGCCGCGCGTCTGTCGGTGCGGTTCTGGTGGGAAAGCGATTTCGGCACGCTGACCGCGAATTACCAGCGCTATCTCGACGACACCAGGCTGGAGCCGCCGCCCCGCGACGACTGGCCGCCCCTCTGGCGCTATCTGACCGAGTTGGCGGTACTGAACAAGCGCGAGAATGTGCCGCCGCTGATCGCGGGCGAGTGGATGCGCGCGATCCTGACCGGCACGCCCTATCCGCTGACACTGCTGTCCACCGCGCTGATGCGCATCCGCGCCGATGGCGAGGTGAATGCCCTGCGCGCGGCGATCCTGAAATCCGTCCTGATCCGCAATTTCAAGTCGAAGGAGGTCCCCGTGGCGCTCGATCCCGCCAATACGAACAAGGGCTATATCCTTGGGCGGCTGTTCGCCGTCTACGAGGAGGTCCAGCGCGCCGCATTGGGCGGCAATGTAAATGCCACCATCAAGGACAAGTTTTATGGCTCGGCCTCGGCCACGCCGCAGAAGGTGTTCCGCACACTGGACGCGGGTTCGCAGAACCATTTCTCGAAACTGCGCAAGCAAAGTCCCGGCCGCGCCGTCAACCTGGAAAAGCTGCTGACGACGATCACCGATCTGATGGAGCCTGGCAACGACCCCATCCCGGCCTCTTTGAATGCTGCGGAACAGGCGCTGTTCGGCATCGGCTATTACCACCAACGCAGCGATTTTTTCCGCAAACGCGATGACAAGGCCGATGCAGGCGAGGCGGACGAATGACCGGGCAGCCTGATCTTTTCACGAAAACCGCGAAGGAACCCCGCCGATGACTACGCTTTCCCGCCGCCACGACTTCGTGCTGATCTTCGATGTCACCAATGGCAATCCCAATGGCGATCCCGACGCGGGCAACCTGCCCCGGCTGGACCCCGAGACCAATCACGGGCTGGTCAGCGATGTCAGCCTGAAACGCAAGATCCGCAACTATGTCGATCTGGCCCGCACCGGCGAGGCCGGCCACCACATCTATGTGCAGGAAGGCTCGATCCTGAACGAAAAGCACCGTCAGGCCTATATTGCCCTGCGCGCCGACGAGAAGTCGAAAAAAGACCCCAAGCTGAACCCGAAGGACGCAACCGAGGCCAAGGCGCTCAGCGACTGGATGTGCGCCAATTTCTTCGACGTGCGCACCTTCGGCGCGGTCATGTCCACCGGCATCAATTGCGGCCAGGTCAAGGGACCGGTACAGATGACCTTCGCTAATTCGGTCGAGCCGATCCTGCCGGTGGAAATCTCGATCACCCGCATGGCCGCCACCAACGAGGCCGAGCAGAAAAAGCGCGCCGAAGGCGAGGATGGCGATGCCCGCACTGACAACCGCACGATGGGCCGCAAGCATATCGTGCCTTATGGGCTTTATGTCGCGCATGGCTTCATCTCGGCCAAGTTCGCGGAACGCACGGGGTTTTCCGAGACCGATCTGGACTTGCTGTTCGAGGCGCTGGCCAGCATGTTCGAGCATGACCGCTCGGCCGCGCGGGGCGAGATGACCACCCGCCGCCTGATCGCCTTCCGCCATGACAGCGCGCTCGGCAATGCGCCGGCGCATACCCTGTTCGATCGCGTCAAGATCGGCCGCAACGTCGATGGCGAGTTCCGCGCAGCGGACGACCGGGGCCTCGGCAACCTGGCACCGGCGCGAAAGTTCTCGGACTATATCGTCCAGATCGACCGTGACGGCCTGCCCGAGGGTGTCGAAATCCTGGATCTGGTCTGACACCGTGCCCGCCGGGACGGAACCCATCCCCATCTCGGCGGTGCAGCACGCGGTCTATTGCCTGCGGCAAGCCGCGCTGATCCATCTGGAACGGCTCTGGGCCGAGAACCGCTTCACCGCCGAGGGGGATGTGCTCCACGCCATAGCTGACAAAGGCGGCAGCCGCAGGATGCGCGGGGTGCGGCGGGTGATGTCGCTTCCGCTGGCCTCGCGTCGCCTGAACCTCACTGGTATTGCGGATGTCGTAGAATTCAGGGCCGGCGACGCGGGCGAGACTGCCTTCCCCGTCGAATACAAGCGCGGCAAGCCCAAGCTGCACCGCGCCGACGAGGCGCAGCTTTGCGCGCAGGCGCTTTGCCTGGAAGAGATGACCGGCCGCCCCGTTCCTGAAGGCGCGCTGTTTTATGCACAGACCCGGCGTCGCGTCATCGTGCCATTCGACGCCGCGCTGCGCGCCTTGACCGAGGCCGCGGTGGCCGACCTCGCCGCGGTCCTTGCCCGCCAGGACACGCCGCCGCCTACATCTCACAAGTCCCGCTGCCGCGCCTGCTCGCTGCTGGAGTTGTGCCGCCCGGCAACCGTCGCCCGCCCGGTCCGGCAATGGCGCGACCGCATGCTGGCACATACTCTGGAGACCTCGTGAAAAAGCTTCTGAATACCATTTATGCCACGACCGAAGGCAGCGCGCTGCGAAAGGACGGCGAGAACCTGGTGGCCGAGATCGACGGCGCCGAACGGGCGCGGGTGCCGCTGCATATGCTGGCCTCGGTCGTGGCCTTCGGACCGGTCCTGCTGACCCCCGCCCTGATCGGCGCCTGTGCCGAGCGCGGTATTACGCTCGTGCTGCTGGACCGTCAGGGGCGCTTTCAGGCCCGGATCGAGGGGCCGGTCTCGGGCAACGTGCTGCTGCGCCGGGCGCAATACCGGCTGGCCGAAACTGGCGAGGACATCGTGCGCTCGATCGTGATGGGCAAGATCGCCAACCAGCGCGCGGTGATCCGGCGGGGCCTGCGCGACTATGGCACCGAGATGAATCCCGACGCCCGTGCTGCACTGGACGGTGCCAGCGACCGCATGGCGATGATCCTGCGCCGCGTCCAGTTGAAGGATGACAGCATCGACCTGCTGCGCGGCTCGGAAGGCGAGGCGGCGAATCTCTATTTCTCGGCCTTCGATCACCTGATCCGCTCGCCCGATCCGGAACTGCGCTGGACAGGACGCTCGCGCCGGCCCCCGCTGGACGGTATGAACGCGCTGCTGTCCTTCCTCTATACGCTGCTGACCCATGACTGCCGTTCGGCCTGCGAGGCCGTGGGCCTCGACCCGGCGGTGGGCTTCCTGCATCGTGACCGGCCCGGCCGGCCCTCGTTGGCGCTGGACCTGATGGAGGAATTGCGCGCGCCCCTGGCCGATCGGCTGGCACTGTCGCTGGTCAACCGCCGACAGCTGCGGACCGGAGACTTCCGCCGGATGGAAAGCGGCGCGGTGCTGCTGTCGGACGATGCCCGCAAGCTCGTGCTGACCGCCTGGCAGGAGCGCAAGAAAGAAGAGCGCCTGCACCCGTTCCTTCAGGAGAAAGCCCCTTTCGGGCTGGTGCCCTATCTTCAGGCCCAGATGTTGGCCCGTCACCTGCGCGGCGACATCGACGCCTATCCGCCCTGGTTCTGGAGTTGAGATGCTGGTTCTGGTCACCTACGACGTAAGCACGCTGGAAGAGGGCGGCAGGAAGCGCTTGCGTCAGGTCGCCCGTGCTTGCGAAGATTACGGTCAGCGGGTGCAATTCTCGGTTTTCGAGATCGAGGTTGATCCTGCACAATGGACGCGGTTGAAGGCACGTCTGGAGGGCATCATCCAGCCCGCGCATGACAGCCTGCGTTACTACTATCTTGGGGCGAACTGGTCCCGCCGGGTCGAGCATGTCGGCGCCAAGCCGGCCACCGATCTGCACGGCCCGCTGATCATCTGAGATCCGGCCCCTGCGAACCGCAAGTGTGCCCATTTTCCGGCGCAGGTTCGCATCGGGTCCAGCTTTTTGAAATCGTTAAGTTTCTTGATTTTATAGGAACGAGAGAATCTGAAAGAGTGCCCTCCGCCCTCGGCTCCGCATTTTTGGAGGGATTTACCCATATCCGCAATTGGGTTAGACCCCAGAGCGTCGCTCCCTGCGCGGGAGCGCGGATAGAAACAACTTTTATGGTGCTGATGCCGTCAAGCTCTTCGTCGTCGCTCCCTGCGCGGGAGCGCGGATAGAAACGAGACCTCGATCCGGCACCAAGATCGAGCGCGGCGGTCGCTCCCTGCGCGGGAGCGCGGATAGAAACTGGCCGTGTCCGAAGCCGGTCTATTCGTCAATCGGTCGCTCCCTGCGCGGGAGCGCGGATAGAAACACGCAGGCGGCCTCATCGGGCCATGCGTGGCGATGTCGCTCCCTGCGCGGGAGCGCGGATAGAAACCTGAACGTGTTGACGAGCGGATGGCGGATGAATGGTCGCTCCCTGCGCGGGAGCGCGGATAGAAACCGCTCTATGTGCATTGCGCGTTGCGCGACAAGGCCGTCGCTCCCTGCGCGGGAGCGCGGATAGAAACCAGTTGGCCGCGCTGACCGCCCGGCAACCGAACAGGGTCGCTCCCTGCGCGGGAGCGCGGATAGAAACGGCCCCATCCTTGGCGGTGTCACTAAAAGGGTATGTCGCTCCCTGCGCGGGAGCGCGGATAGAAACATCGTATTCGACGGACGATTCGCCGCCCGGCTCGTCGCTCCCTGCGCGGGAGCGCGGATAGAAACTACTATGAAGCTTGCCGCCGACATTGGTTATAATGTCGCTCCCTGCGCGGGAGCGCGGATAGAAACCGGCGCAATAAACCCAATCTCGACCGGGACGGCAAGTCGCTCCCTGCGCGGGAGCGCGGATAGAAACGTCGAATTCAACGGACGACTCGCCGCCCGGCTCATTGTCGCTCCCTGCGCGGGAGCGCGGATAGAAACCGTTGGCAACGGATTTGTGAAACAAGTTGTGAACCGTCGCTCCCTGCGCGGGAGCGCGGATAGAAACCCCGGCGACGGCGCGTCTGGCCGCGTCGGTATTGAGTCGCTCCCTGCGCGGGAGCGCGGATAGAAACCAAATCGCTCTACGACCCCGCGCATTGGGAAATTGTCGCTCCCTGCGCGGGAGCGCGGATAGAAACCGTTCCGGTGCAGTCTGTCCCTGCAAAGCTTGCGGTCGCTCCCTGCGCGGGAGCGCGGATAGAAACCGTTGGCAACGGATTTCTGGAAAAGATTGTGAACCGTCGCTCCCTGCGCGGGAGCGCGGATAGAAACGCTATCCTAACGGCGCTCATAACATTGGTGAAGCGTCGCTCCCTGCGCGGGAGCGCGGATAGAAACTCCGAATTGAAACCTATTGCAGGTCGCGGCTCAATGTCGCTCCCTGCGCGGGAGCGCGGATAGAAACCTCGCGTGGCGTGTTCGCTGTCGCCAAGGCTAAAGTCGCTCCCTGCGCGGGAGCGCGGATAGAAACTGAAAACGGCTGATGATGTAGCGTATACGTTTCGTCGCTCCCTGCGCGGGAGCGCGGATAGAAACCCCGGCGACGGTGCAACTGGCCGCGTCGGTATCGTCGCTCCCTGCGCGGGAGCGCGGATAGAAACTGATACCAAGGCCGATGCCTTTGAATGCGTCTGTCGTCGCTCCCTGCGCGGGAGCGCGGATAGAAACTGGACTCTATGTAGCTGGCCACCTTTGGGAACCGCCGTCGCTCCCTGCGCGGGAGCGCGGATAGAAACTTATCCTCCGCGAGGATGTATTTGCAGACATAGCGTCGCTCCCTGCGCGGGAGCGCGGATAGAAACACCAACATCGACCGCATGCCGGGCGAAAGCGGCGCGTCGCTCCCTGCGCGGGAGCGCGGATAGAAACAGCTCTCTTTATGATCCGGCGCATTGGGAATTGAGGTCGCTCCCTGCGCGGGAGCGCGGATAGAAACCGGGGCAGATTGCAGGCATGAGAAAGCAGCGCGCGCGTCGCTCCCTGCGCGGGAGCGCGGATAGAAACCCTAGATTGTCGCTAATGGCGACAATGTAGGGCGTCGCTCCCTGCGCGGGAGCGCGGATAGAAACGGTTTCATCGAGTCCAAAGCGCCCGATGGGGGCGTCGCTCCCTGCGCGGGAGCGCGGATAGAAACTTTTCTTCCATCGCGGAAGGGAAAGCATCCTTAAGTCGCTCCCTGCGCGGGAGCGCGGATAGAAACCATCCCTGCTTACCGACACCGCCGGTCACGGTCACGTCGCTCCCTGCGCGGGAGCGCGGATAGAAACGTCCCTGCTTGCTGCTATGGTGGAACCCCCCGACTCATCAGGACGTCGCTCCCTGCGCGGGAGCGCGGATAGAAACGGCATCACGCCGCAGCCGCTGATAATCGACCCCGTCGCTCCCTGCGCGGGAGCGCGGATAGAAACATGTCTGTCCCGACCCTTGCGGATGAGTTGAAGCCGTCGCTCCCTGCGCGGGAGCGCGGATAGAAACAATTGCACAGGGGTAGTCGATTGACGTGCCATTGTCGCTCCCTGCGCGGGAGCGCGGATAGAAACGACGACCGAGGGGGGAAGGGGCACCGCCAATCTGATGTCGCTCCCTGCGCGGGAGCGCGGATAGAAACGCCCATACATCTGGGCGACTGTCAAGCCCCATCTGTCGCTCCCTGCGCGGGAGCGCGGATAGAAACGAACGCGGTTCATGCCAATTTTCAGGCGTGGTTGTCGCTCCCTGCGCGGGAGCGCGGATAGAAACAAATCTCTTTATGATCCGGCGCATTGGGAATTGAGCGTCGCTCCCTGCGCGGGAGCGCGGATAGAAACTCCGCCCTGTCGATATTCCGCCACCTGTTCCTGAAGTCGCTCCCTGCGCGGGAGCGCGGATAGAAACTCCCTCCGCCGGTTCAACCCCGTTGCGCAAAGACGTCGCTCCCTGCGCGGGAGCGCGGATAGAAACAATTCACGCTCCGCATTCCACTTCAAATCGGCGTGTCGCTCCCTGCGCGGGAGCGCGGATAGAAACAGGTCGAATCCGTTTGCGCCCATCCAACTTGTCACGTCGCTCCCTGCGCGGGAGCGCGGATAGAAACCCGCAGACGATGCTGGCAAGGGGACAGACTTTGACGGTCGCTCCCTGCGCGGGAGCGCGGATAGAAACGCGCCGATCCTGATGGAAATGTGCAAGGACAAGGGTCGCTCCCTGCGCGGGAGCGCGGATAGAAACAGTTGTGCCACCATCCTTATTGACAGACCAACCGGTCGCTCCCTGCGCGGGAGCGCGGATAGAAACATTGATAGCAGCCCGCGCCAACCATAGCGCGGGCTGTCGCTCCCTGCGCGGGAGCGCGGATAGAAACTTAGCCTCCGAAGGATCTGCTACCTGATCGAACAGTCGCTCCCTGCGCGGGAGCGCGGATAGAAACGCCATGCACATCGCGCGGCGACACGTCAGCAGGGCGTCGCTCCCTGCGCGGGAGCGCGGATAGAAACATTGATAGCAGCCCGCGCCAACCATAGCGCGGGCGTCGCTCCCTGCGCGGGAGCGCGGATAGAAACCCGAACTTTAGAGCGCCTCTCTGCGCATGACTTGCGTCGCTCCCTGCGCGGGAGCGCGGATAGAAACTCCAGGCTTTAGCGGATCGTCAACAATAATCGCAGTCGCTCCCTGCGCGGGAGCGCGGATAGAAACATGATAGGTCTCGAACCTATCACCAGAACTGCAGTCGCTCCCTGCGCGGGAGCGCGGATAGAAACAAGGTGAGATTCTTATCGCACTATCCGAATCAGGCGTCGCTCCCTGCGCGGGAGCGCGGATAGAAACTCACCTCGCGTCTTGTGCATTTCGACGGCGAAGGCCGTCGCTCCCTGCGCGGGAGCGCGGATAGAAACCGCGCTCAAACGTAAGCGGTGCAAAGACCCCATGTCTTAATGAATCAATGAGTTAGCGATACTGTCACCACCTGATTGGAGGAGGTGACGATGCTGGACGGAGACGGAAATGGCCGAATGGCCGATGAAGTCGACGGCCCTGTCGCGGCCGGGCGCCGAGGAGGCAGCCACAGGCTGCCGATCGAGAGCGAACGGTCCGACCTGGATGGGGCGATCCCCGACACTGTGACGATCTGGGGCATTCCTGTCCCGGTCCTGCCCAGCGGCCGGCACCGCTGGCCCAGTGCTCTGCGCGAGATGGCGGCGGCGAAGGTTCTGGCCGGGGCCCAGGTGCAAGAGATCGCCAAGGAACTCGGGACCTGTAACTCCGTAGTGGCCGATTGGGCCAAGCGCGCCCGCGCCGCTGCACCCGCGGCCGCGTTCATCGAGGTGCTTGCGCCTGGCACGGCCAAGGCGCCTGCCAAACCGCCGACCGATTCCGTCTCGACGGGCGAATGCCGGATCCGCCTCGGTGACGCGGAGATCACGATACCTGCCGGCTACCCCGCTTCTCACCTAACCGAGATCCTGCACGCGGTGAGGTCGGCGCAATGATCGTCCCAATCCACGGTTTCCGCATCTACCTGGCCGCCCAGCCGGTGGACTTCCGCAAGGGCATGGACGGGCTGGCGGCACATGTCGCCAACCATTTCGAACTTGACCCGTTCTCCGGCGCGATCTACGTTTTTAGGTCCCGCCGCGCGGACCGGCTGAAGCTTCTGGTCTGGGACGGCACCGGCCTAGTGCTGGTGATGAAGCGCATGCAGGGCGCCCGCTTCATCTGGCCGAAGCCGCAGGAGGGGCCTGTCACTCTGACCCGGGTCCAGTTCGACGCTGTTCGGCGGCGTCGACTGGACCCGGATCAAGGCCGCCTCGGTCCCCAGACCCAGCTTCCTCTGATCCCGCACCTCCCTGTTTTTCCATGCCCCGGCCGGGCCTCAAGCCGGTCGTCGGCGGAGCCGCGCACGAAAGGACACCACCCCATGTTGCGCATCCCGTTCATCGAAGCCCGCTTCTTCGACCCTGGCCGTGCTGATCGACGAGCGTTTCGGGAGAAAATCCGAGCAGGGTCCCAACAGCGATGTCGACATCGGCTTCGCCGGCAATGAGCCCGACGAGGATGATGAGCTGGAGGAGGAGGTGCGAGCGAAGGGGAAATCGCCCCGGAAGATCCCGAATGACATCGAGATCATCCGGATCGACCATTATCCCCACGACATGACCTGCTGCACCTGCGGCTGTCAGATGAAAACGATCAAAAGCGAGGAGCGCGTGGGCACCTTCGAACTGGTGCCCGAGCACGTTGTCCTGAGAAAGGACGTCTATCACACCTGCGCCTGCAACCGCGGCATCTGCAAGGAGAACAAGCCCGTGGCGGCCATGACGACGAAATACATCATGCGGGGGCGGGGCGTCGAACTCGGGTTCGTCGTCGAGTCCGCCTGCGAGAAGTTCTTCGAAAGCACCGCGACCTACCGGATGGAGCGGCGGCTGATCAACAGCAACATCAACCTGACCCGTCAGGCCATCGGCAGAAACATCGCCCACCTGTCCCGGTTCCTGCGCCCGGTCTGTGCGGAACTGCTCGCACATATCCGGTCCGGCACGGTGGCGCATATGGACGAAACCCCGCTGCGGGTCCAGGCGCCCGGCTCGGGAAAAAGCGCCACCGGCTATCTCTGGGCCATCTGCCGCGACGAGCGGCGCTGGAACGCAGATACGCATCCCGCAGTCTATTATGAATATGCCCCTACCCGGGCGGGCGAGGTCGCTGAAAGGCTGCTTGCCGGTTCCTCGATCGAGTATCTCCAGACTGATGGCTATGGAGGATACAACCGCCTGTTCAAGGCTCACGGCACGAGCCACTCCACGACCTCAGTGCGGTGCTGGGCGCATGCCCGGCGGAAGTTCCACGAGACCATCAAGGCCACGGACAGCAGGCTGGCGAGTTGGGCCAGGAAGCAGATCAACGCCCTGTACAGGATCGAGAAGACCGCGGCAGGGCTGCCTGCTAAGGCGCGCCTTGCGATCCGGCAGGAGCAATCCCTGCCGATCCTCGGGGGGATCCGGGCAGAGCTGGCCAGGGTCGAGGGCATGGCGCACGGGGAACTGAAGAAGGCGATCAGCTACACGATGAACGCCTTCGACGCCTTGCAGCGTTTCGTCTTCGATGGCCGGCTGGAGATCGACAACAATCCCATCGAACGTTGCATGCGCCTGATCGCCCTGGCGAAGAAGAACTCGATCGGGGCCGGATCGCACGAGGCGGCGCAGGCCTGGGCGATCTATTACACCCTGATCGAGAGCGCCCGCCTGAACCGTATCAACCCGCGCGCCTACCTGAACTGGGTAGTGGGCGAGATCGAACGCACCCGGGGCGAGATCGATCACGCGACGCTGAGGCCCTGGTTCTGCCCGGTTGGACGCCTCGAGGACTGACCCCGATCGGCCCGGCCAACGGAACCGGGCCAGCACCTTCCAAAGCCTTGCAGCCGGAACCCACGAGGGTTCCGGTACGAAGCCATGGATGGTGAGCGGGACGGCGTGGTCATTGGCGATCAGAACGGGATGCCGTAGGGCTATCTGCGCATAGCTGCATCCGCCCACCACAACAGTCTTCCATCAGAAATCGCACCAGCCCGTTCAGCGCAGCAAAATCGACGCTGTAGAGGATCGACCGGCTTTCCCGGCGCGGGCTGACCAGCCCCGCGCGCTCCAGTTCCTTGATGTGGAAGCTCACATTCGAGGCGGACACTCCGGCCTGATCCGCAATCACACCTGCGGCCAACCCTTCCGGCCCGGCCACGACCAGCAGGCGCAGAATGCACAGCCGGGTTTCCTGGGACAGCGCCCCGAAGGCCAGGAGGGCTTGACGCTCTTCCATATTTCTACAATCCTGCAAATATCGAATCAAAAGGTATCGCAGATGACCATCCAAGGCAACCTCGGCGCGCTGACCGGCGCGGCCGACTCGGAAGACATCACCATCGGTGAACTGCTGGCGGCGCTGGACGGCGCGACCGACCTGCCGCTGGTGTTCAGCTATGACGGTCGAGACGTGAAGCCCGGCTACCACGTCACCGAGGTCAAGGCGGGACGGTTCGAGGCCCTGGACTGCGGCGCGAACCCGGAAAGCTGGACGGAGATCTTCATCCAGCTTTGGGACGTGAACGAGGATCGCAACCACATGCCAGCAGGCAAGTTCATGAAGATCATTGGCAAGGTGGTCGAGCATGTCGCCCTCGACCGCACGGCAAAGCTAACCTTCGAGGTCAGCGATGGAAAACGCCCGATGCAGCTTCACCGGGCCGCGCTGCCCCGGATCGAGGACGGGCAGGTCCGCGTCGCGCTGTCGGCGCGACCGGCGAGTTGCAAGCCCCGCGACCGCTGGCTTCAGGACCAGAAGAGCTGCTCGGCCTCATCCGGGGCGCAGCCTTGCTGCGGATGATCGCCATGACCGACCAAACCGCGCGCGTGTTCAACGTGCTCTTCCTCTGCACCGGCAATTCGGCCCGGTCGATCATCGCCGGAAGCGTCTTGCGTCAGGACGGCGGCGGGCGCTTCCGGGCCTTCTCGGCCGGAAGCCAGCCGAAAGGCGACGTCCACCCGACCGCGCTCAAGGTGCTGGAGAACTTCCACTACCCGACCGATGGCTTGCGCTCAAAAAGCTGGGAAGAGTTCGCCGCGTCGGATGCGCCGGTGATGGATTTCGTCTTCACCGCCTGCGACAACGCTGCGGGCGAGACCTGTCCGCTCTGGCCTGGCCAGCCGATGACGGCGCATTGGGGGATCGAAGACCCCGCAACTGCTGTCGGCACCGCGCTGGAACGGGAAATGTCCTTCATCAACGCGCTGCGCACCATGAAGGCCCGGATCGCAGCCTTTTCGGCGCTCCCCATCGCTTCCCTTGATCGGATGAGCCTTGCGACCAGGCTGCGCGAGATCGGCCAGGCCGAGGGCGCGACCCGGCCCCGGCCGGATGTGGCGTGAGGGTGGGTCATGGATGTTGCGATCTACCACAACCCCGACTGCGGCACGTCCAGAAACACCCTCGGCCTGATCCGCAACGCCGGGGTCGAGCCGCATGTGATCGAGTATCTGAAATGCCCGCCAAGCCGGGAACTGCTGGTGCAACTGATCGCGCGCATGGGGATCACAGTGCGGGCGCTGCTGCGCGAGAAGGGCACACCTATGCCGATCTTGGCCTCGGCGATCCGGCGCTGACCGAGGATCAGCTTCTGGATGCGATGATGGCGCACCCGATCCTCATCAACCGGCCTATCGTGGTCAGCCCCAAGGGGGTGCGGCTCTGCCGCCCGTCCGAGGCGGTGCTGGACCTTCTGCCCCCGCAACGGGCTGCGTTCTCGAAGGAGGACGGGGAAGCCGTGGTGGGGGCTGACGGCCTTCATATGACACCCCCCGCATCCTGACCGAAGACAGACCCATGACCGCCATCGCGCCGCCGTCGCGGCTCTCTTTCCTCGACCGCTGGTTGACGCTGTGGATCTTCGCCGCGATGGCGCTCGGCATCCTGCTCGGCACGGCGTTCCCCGGCCTGCCGGGCGCGCTCGATGCGCTCTCGGTCGGCACGACCAATATTCCCATCGCCATCGGCCTGATCCTGATGATGTATCCGCCGCTGGCAAAGGTGCGCTACGAGGAGCTGCCCCGCGTGTTCTCCGACCGGCAGGTGCTGATCCTGTCTCTGGTGCAGAACTGGATCATCGGCCCGGTGCTGATGTTCGCGCTGGCGGTGATCTTCCTGCGCGATCACCCGGAATACATGACCAGCCTGATCCTGATCGGGCTGGCGCGCTGCATCGCCATGGTGCTGGTCTGGAACCAGCTCGCCCGAGGCGACGGCCAGTATGTCGCGGCGCTAGTCGCCTTCAGCTCGGTGTTCCAGATCCTGTTCTTCTCCACCTATGCGTGGTTCTTCCTCTCGGTCCTGCCGCCTCTGTTCGGCCTGGAAGGCAGCGTGATCGACGCGGGCTTCTGGACCATCACCGAGGCGGTGTTGATCTATCTCGGCATCCCCTTCGCGGCCGGGTTCCTCACCCGGCGCATCCTCGTCACCCGCAAGGGCGAGGGCTGGTATGAGACCGCCTTCCTGCCGTGGATCGGCCCGATCACCCTGGCGGCGCTCCTGTTCATCATCGTCGCCATGTTCAGCCTGAAAGGCGGCGACGTGGTGCGCCTGCCGGTGGACGCCCTGCGGATCGCGGTGCCGCTGGCGCTCTACTTCGTCATCCAGTTCCTCGTCAGCTTTGTCATGGGACGGCTGATCGAGGCCGACTATCCCCGCACCACCGCCATCGCCTTCACGGCGGCGGGCAACAGTTTCGAGCTGGCGATTGCGGCGGCCTTCGGCCTGGCCTCCCCCGTGGCCTTCGCGGCGGTAATCGGCCCGCTGGTCGAGGTGCCCGCGCTGATCCTGCTAGTCCATGTCGCCTTGCGACTGGGGGAGCGGTGGTTCCGCCCAAGTGGGATGAGCGTCCGCTAAGGGCTTCTCGCATTATCTGTGGGTCGCGTCGATGATGGTCTTCCCTTGGCGGGCGGCCGGCATCCATCGTGGCGGCATAAACCGAATCAGGTCATCTGCTACGCCTCTCTTCCTGGTTCGTTCAGATGCTCACAGTCTTCGTGCAACGAGCGTGAGCAGTATTCTAGGGGCTCTTTGCACCGCTTACCGTTGTACGGATCGCGTCGCTCCCTGCGCAGGAGCGCGAATAGAAACTGGTGAGCTGCGAGGGCGATCAGGCCGGTGTAACCGTCGCTCCCAGCACGGATCGAAACCGACCTGACCAAGCCAACGGCGCCGTGCCGGGCATCCCTGCCTCGGCGCCACAGGAAAGGCCACCCCGCCGGCCGTCCTCATGCCGCAGTCCCGCCGGTCGGGTTCAGCGCAACAGTTCGCGGATGATCGCCTCGGGCGAGATCTGCAACGGGCTGCCGTCGATCACGCCGCGCCGCAATTGCCGGTCGAGACGGCTGCGGGCCTGGTCGGCATGCGCCCCGCGCGGCCAGTTCTGCAAATAGGCCGTATAGGCCTGCACCGTATCGGCGCGGCGGGCCTGTTCCCAGGCGCGGCGCTCGCGGTCGCTGGCGGAATCGCCCTCGATCTCGGCCAGGCGGGCGCGGGCGGTGCGGGCATGGGCGCCGTCGGGATAGCGGTCCAGATAGGCGCGCAGGCTGGCGGCACCGCCCTGGGCGCCGGTGCGCTGCCAATAGGCCTCGTCGTCGCGCGCGCGCTGGCTGGTCAGCGTCCCGGCCTGGTCGCGCATCAGGGCGATCTGGTCGCCGGTCAGATAGCCGGTGACGGCATAGCCGTTCTGCTGCTGCCAGCCGCGAATGGCCTGCCGGCTGCGGCTGCCGAAGATGCCGTCCGCCCCGCCCGTCGCATAGCCCAGCGCGTTCAGCCGCCGCTGGATGGTCACGCGGTCGGCGCGCGACAGGCCCAGCCGGGTCTCGGCCGCCTGCCCCGGCGCGGCCTGCTGCGCGGGCGCGGGCGCCGGCGTGGTCACGGGCGCGGGTGCCGGGGCGGGGGCGGCTATGGGCCGCAACTCGTCGCGGCGCCGCATCGCCGCCGCCGCGAATTCGCCATTCGGATAGCGGGCCAGATAATCCTCATAGGCCGCCAGCGTATTCGCCGCCGCCGCCTCGGCCCAAAGGTCGCGATCGCTGCCGGCGGTATCCAGACGCTCCAGCCGCTCCTGCGCCGCCTTGGCGTAAAGCCCGGCGGGCCAGGCCGCCAGATAGTCGCGATAGGCCTCCGGCGTGTCGGCCGCGGCCGCCTGTGCCCAGAGGTCGCGGTCGGGCAGCTTCGGCGCCTGCGCCCCCGCGACCAGCACCAGCGCCGCATCGCCGCCCAACGCCATCGCCAGCCGGTCGTCGGCCGCCAGCACGTCGCCCACCGAGGCGCCGGGCTTCAGCAGCGCCGCGCCTGCCGCCGTCACCGCGTCGGGCGGGCCGGAGATCACCGTCACCCCCTCCGGCGGCACCAGCGGGCCGATGCCGTCCGACAGGCCCGCCGCATGCTCCATCGCCGCGCCGTCGCTGCCCAGCAGCAGCACCGCACCGGGGCTGGCGCCGCGCAGCAGGCCCATCAGCGTGGACAGCGACACGCCTTGCGCCCCCGCCCCCAGCAGGTCGGGCGTGTCGGCATCCACGCCCATGAACCAGGCATCGCCGGCGCCGTGCAGGAAGCGCCCGCTCAGCAGCACCAGCCGCGCGCCGGGCGCGTCGTCGGGCCGCAGCAGGTCCGCCACCGCCCCGCGCGCCTCCGCCACCGCCATGTCGGCACCGGAGACCACGCTGAACCCCGCCGCCTCCAGCGCGGCGGTCAGCGCATCCGTTTCCGCGCCGGCGACGGATTCGGCATGGGCATAATCGGCATTGGCGACGACGACGCCCCGGTCCTCGGCCAGAGCGGGCGACGCCGCGACCAGGGCGGCCAGAAGCAGGGAAAGCGGGCGCATGGGCTGATCCTCTTGCGGGCGCGACGGCGCCGTTTCCCGCTCAACCACCAGACCGCCCCGCCGGTTTCACCCGCCCACGCGCCCGTGAGCGGCGGGCGGCGGCCCTCCGCCGCGCGCCGGGCCTCCTCGCGGCAGAGCCATGCGCCGCAGGCAGACGGCAGCGGCGAAACGGCGCGGCCGGCGATCCCGCCTCCCCCCGCATGCCGCGCGGGACCTGACCGCCCCAGCGCGCCCCGGACAGGGCAGGGCGGCACCGGCATCGCGCACCGCACCGCCCCGGCCCGCGCAAGTCGGCCGCAGCGCCCGCCCAGGCAAGACGCCCCCGGCTAGGCGGCGGCCCGGCGGTCCAGCACCCGGATGCGGCGGCGCTTGGCATCCGCCTCGGGCGGCAGGCCCGCGTGGAACACCAGCGGCGGGCAGCGACACCCCAGACGCAAAGCCAGCGCCGCGAGCGCGGCGTCCAGCGCCCCGGCGGCGCCGGGCGCGGCGCCTTCCAGCCACAGATGCAGCACCCCATCCTGCTGGATCACCCGATAATCGCGCAGCGGCTGCGGCAGGCCGGCGATGGCGGTGCGGATGGCCTCCGCCGTCACCAGCCGGGGACCGGTCGCGGAGAGCCACCACAGCATATCGTCCTCGCGCCCCTCGATCCGCGCGATGCGCAGGCTGGCGCAGCCGCAGGGGCAAGGTGCCGGATCGGGCACCAGCACATCGTTCAGGCGATAGTTCAGGATCGGCAGGCTTTCACGGGTAAAGTCGTGGATGACCGGGCAGAAGGCGCCGGTCTGCGGGTCGATCACCTCGCGGTCGATACGCAGCAGGCCCTCGTTCAGGTGCAGGTTGCCGGCGCGGCAGGTCATGGCCAGAACCCCCTCGGTCGCCTGATAGACCTGATCGACGCGGCGCCCGAAGGCGCGGGCGGCCAGCGCCGCATCCTCGGGCGAAAGCACCTCGGCCACCGAGATCACCCTTCGCGGCGCCAGCGTCAGCGCACCGGCCAGCTGCGCCTCGGCCAGCAGCCCCAGCACCCGCGCCGGGGCGATCAGCACCGTGGGGTCCAGCCCCGCCAGCCTTGGAAGATGGCCGTCGAAATCCGCCAGCAGGTCGAAGAAGGCGAATTCCACCAGCGGGTTGGACAGGCCCCGATACAGCGCGTTGTCGGCGCGCATGAAGAAGGCCACGCGCTGCCGGCGCCACAGCTCCGGCCAATAGCGCCCCAGCATGGTCGCGGCCCAGAGCCGGCGCTCGGCCGGCGTCGCGAGGAACAGGCCCCGCTGGCCGGAGGTGCCCGTGGACAGGCCCACCGAGACCGCGCCGATCATCGGGCGAAAGTCGCGGCTGGCCTCGGCCCGCAGCGCCACCGCCATCGCCGCGTCGCGGTCGATGCCGCAGGTGTTGATGCGCGAAAATTCGGCCATCAGCCGCGCCTTGTCCATGCGCGGCAGGGCCTCCAGCGGCGTGTCGGCATAAACGTCGTAGAAGGGCGAGCGCGGCATCACCTTCTGGCGAAAGCGCAGGAAGGCGCGGGCATGGTGGGCCTCGATGGCGGCGCGCGAGGGAAAGCCCCGGCCATAGCGGGCTTGCAGGAAAGCGGTCAGGCTCATGCCACCTCCGGGCAATGCGAGGGGTCGAAACGGATCTCCGGCCGCCGCGCCATCAGGGCGCGCAGGGCGGCGAAGGTGCGCCCGTAGGCATCGGCATCGCCCAGCCGCGCCAGAACGGAGCGGGGCGGCATCCGGCCGCTGCGCAAGGCGGCGCGGGAATAGGCGGCATCGGCGATCAGGAACCGCGCGGCCTCGGGCAGCCACAGGCCGGTCTGGCCGATGCCGTGGCCGGGCAGCGCGATGGCGATCAGCCGCCCGTCGCCCAGCAGGTCGTGGCCCAGCGGAAACTCGGGCAGGCCGGTTTCGATGCGGGACGCGGCCTCCACCGGACGAGGGTTGCGCGCGCGCAGGGCATCGCGCAGGCCCGCCGGGCAGGCCGCGCGCAGGCTGGCCATGTCGCCCAGCGCAAGCCCGTCGATCGCCGCCTGCGAGGCCAGCAGGGGAATGTCGCGCGGCAGGTCCAGCAGCCCGGCGACGTGGTCGGCATGGAAATGCGTGGCGAAGGCGACATCCGGCAGGCGCGGCAACTGGCGCAGCAGGTGCTCGCCCTGCGCCAGCCGCACCGGCGTCGCCCAACGGTAGAGCCGGGCAGGGAAGTGCCGCGTCGCGGTAAGGAAGGCCGGGCCATAGCCGCCATCGACCAGCACGGCCCGGCCGCCGGCCTTGACCAGCATGGCCAGCGCCGGAAAGCACGCCACCAGCCCCGGCTGCCCGGCGGCCCAGGCCGGGGCGAGGCAACTGCCGACGCGCATCACCGTCACGCGAAGCATTCCACCATCCCCTCGGCCAGCGCGACCTGCGGACGATAACCCAGGTCCCGCCGCGCCGCCGCAATGTCCAGCGTCAGGCTGGTCCCCAGCGAGGCCACCGCCTGCAAGGTCAGCCGCGGCTCGGCCCCGCCGCGCAGCCGGGCCAGCCCCTCGGACAGATGCGCCAGCCAGCGCGCCGGGCGGTAAGGCAGATTGACGGTGCGAAACGCCAGCCCGCCCTGCCGCCCGATCAGCGCCGCCAGCTCGCGGAAGGCAAAGGCCTCGCCCGAGGTGACGTTCCACACCCCGCCGCGCGGCCCCGACGCCGCCAGCACCATCGCCCGCGCCGCATCATGGCGATGGGTGAGGTCGATCAGCGCCCGCCCGCCCCGGATCATCGGCACGCGGCCCCGGCGCATCGCCTCGATCAGCCGGGGCAGCAAGGCGCGGTCGTGGCGGCCATAGATCGCACGCGGCCGGATCGCCGTGCAGGTCATGGCGCCGCGATGGCCCAGCACCAGCGCCTCGGCCGCGCGCTTGCTGGCGGCGTAAAGCGACAGCGGCCGGGCGGGCAGGGGCGCATCCTCGGCTAGGTCCAGCCGGTCGGTGCCGTCCGCATAGATGCTCGGCGAGGAGGCGAACACGAAGCGCGCCACCCCCGCGGCCTCGGCCGCCGCCAGCAGCCGCGCGGTGGCCTGCACATTCGCGGCCTGAAACGCCGCCCGCGTGCCCCAGGCGCTGCTGAGCGCGGCGCAATGGAACACCGTATCCACCCCCTCCACCAGCGGCCGCAGGTCGGCCTCGACCAGATCGGCGGCGTGAAAATCCGGCAGGGCCACGGGCTGGCGCGCGGTGGTGCGCAGGCGCCGGCCCTGCCCCTCCAGCACCTCGACCAGCGCCCGGCCCAGGCAGCCGCTCGCCCCCGTCACCAGCGCGCGCATCAGAAGCGCACCGCCATGCCGCCCAGCGAGATCCCCGCCGAGGTGCCGATCAGCAGCGCGCTCTGCCCCCGGCGCAGGTGCCCGCCGCGCACCGCCCGGTCCAGCGCCGTGGGGATCGAGGCCGCGATCTGGTTGCCGGTGCGGGCGAAGATGTCGATGACCCGCGCGGCCGGCAGGCGCAGGGCGCGGATGGCGTGCTCCAATGCCTGCGCGCTGGCCTGATGCGGGATGACGCAATCCAGCGCCTGCGGACCCAGCCCCGCCTGCCGCAGCAAGCGCAGCACGAAGCGGGGCAGGTGCTGCGAGGCCAGCCTGAAGGCCCGCGCCCCGTCCATGCGGAAACGGTCCTCGCCCGGCCCGATCCCGGTCGCCGGATTGACGCGGGTGCCGCCGGCGGCCAGCACGCAGACCTCGCGCCCCTCGGCATAGGTGCGGAAATCATGGGCCAGCACCGCGCCCTCGCCCCCGGCCTGCACGACCACCGCCGCGGCGCCATCGCCGAAGATCGCCGCCGCCTCGGGCCGCGACCAGTCCAGCCCGACCGAGGCGATGTCGGCGGAAAACACCAGCACCCGCCGCGCCCGCCCGGCCTGGACATGCAGCGCGGCGAGGTCCAGCGCCTGAAGGAAGGACAGGCAGGTGGCGTTCACGTCATAGGCCGGGATGCCGCTGGCCCCCAGCCCCAGCCGGTCCTGCACCAGCACGGCGGTCGAGGGGATCGGCTGCTCCATCACCCCGCAGGCGCCGAGGATGAGGTCGAGGTCGCCGGCCGCCCAGCCCGCCATGTCCAGCGCGCGGCGCGCGGCCTCGGCACCCATGAACGAGCTGGTTTCCTCCGCATCGGCCACGTGCCGCGCCGCGATCCCGTAGCGCGCCCGGCAGGTGCCCGTGGCCCAGCCCATACGGGTGTCCACGGCCTCGGAGGTCAGCACCCGGTGCGGCAGGTAGCTGCCGGTTCCGGCGATGGTCATGGTGATCTCGGGCATGGCATGCCTCGTTATTGAACACTGTTCACGAACCTTGACAAGGCGACCCCACACTGTCAAGAGTATTTTTGAACGACGTTCAGGAACAACATGGCCCGACCCAGACATTACGATTACGATGCCCTGCGCAGCCGCGTGATCGCGGCCGCCAAGGTGCTGCTGGAAGAGGGCGGCCCGGCCGCCCTGACCGCGCGCGCTCTGGCCAGGGCGGTGGGGACGACGCCCGGCACCATCTACAACGTCTTCGACAGCATGGCCGCCGTCTTGCAGCAGGTGAACCGCGAGACGCTGGTGGCGCTGGCGCAACGGGTTGATGCGGTGACGGAAACCGATCCGCGCGCCCGGCTGGCGGCGCTGGCGGATGTCTATGTCCGCTTCATGCTGGAGCGCCGGGTGGTCTGGCGGGCGCTGTTCGAGGGGCCGCGCCTGACCGAAGCCTTCCCGGACTGGTATCTGGCGCAGATCGACGCGCTGATCGGGCGCATCACCGTGCCGCTGGCGGCGCTGGAGCCACGCACGGACCCCCGTATCCTGGCGGAACAGCTGCTGCTGTCGGTCCACGGCATCGTGGCGCTGGCGGCGATCGACCGGCTGGACCTGATCACCGCCCAGCATCCGCTGGACCTCGCCCATGCCGCCGTGGCGCGGATGATCGCCACCATCGACGCGGGCGCGGCGTGAGGGGCGGGCTGATCCTCGGCTCGGCCCGCTGCGGCTCGACGCTGGTTTCGCGGATCCTGCGGCTGCATCCCGACATCCTGTCCGTGTCCGAGCTGTTCGCCACGATGGGACCGCATGCCTTTCGCCCCGCGCGGCTGGACGGGGCGCGGTTCTGGGCGAGCCTGTCCACGCCCTCGCGCGCGATGGCCAAGGTGGCGAATCCCGACGCGGCGCCCTCGGAATTCCTGTATGGCCGCGTGCCCTCGCCCGCGCATGACCCGTTCCTGTGCCCGCCGCTGCTGGCGGTGACGCTGCCGCATCTGAGCGGCGACCCGGATCGCCTGTTTGCCGCCCTCGGCCCGGCCATCCGCGCACGCGGCGAGGCACCGCTGGCCGACCAGTATCGGGCGCTGTTTCACGATCTGGCTCAGGCTGTCGGCGGGCGCGGGGTCTGGGTGGAACGATCCGGCGGCTCGCTGGTCGCCGCCGGCACGCTGCGGGCGATGTTTCCCGAGGCGCGGCCCGTGCTGCTGCTGCGCGACGGGGCCGAGACCGCGCTGTCGATGCGCGACTATCCGGCGGCGCGGCTGGCGATCTGGTGCTGGCGCCATCTGGGCCGGCTGGGCATCGACCTGCTGCACCCGACCCGCCATTTCGGGCGCGGCGCGGTCTGGCCCGTGGTCGCGGCGATCAGCGGGCGGGTGGGGCTGGGCCGCATCCTGAACCGCCGGCCCGGCCTGCAAGACGCGGGCGCGTTCTGGTCGGCAGTGACGATGGCCGGCCTGCGCGGGCTGGCGGGCGCCGCGCCGCTGGTGCTGCGCCATGACGCGCTGTGCCGCAAGCCGGTGCCGGCGATCCGCACACTTGGCGACTATCTTGCCGGAACCGCGCCCGAAGCCTGGGTGACACAGGCCGCCGCGCTGCCGCAGGCGCGCCCCTCGCGCCTTGCCGGCCTGTCGGGGGCGGAACGCGAGACGCTGGAACGGGCCTGCGCGCCGGGCGAGCAGGCGATCCGGGATTTCCTGGGGTGAGGGCCGGGCCTCGAAAGGCCCGGCCGGTCAGATATAGATGCCGATGGAGGTCGGCGGCGCCGCCATGTTCACGAACATGATGTCGCTGGCCTCGGCCTCGCTGTCCCCGGTCAGCCCGGCCAGCCGCGCGGCCGGCCAGCTTGCCGCCGTGCCCAGCCGGATGGCGTGGTGGATGCCGCCCGGCAGCATATAGGCCGCCGCAGCCGTGGGCGCGACCGGGGCGGTCGCGGGCAGCACGATCTCGGACAGGCGCCGCTCGGCTGCGGTGCGCCCGTCCGGCGCCACGACCGAGATGCCCCGATCCGCGCCCAGCGCGCCGTCCCCGCCGACCCGCAGCAGGCTGGACGCACCGATCCGCGCCTGCGCCCCGGCGATGGACAGGTGCAGCGGCACCGCGCCCGGCGCCAGCAGCGTCTGGAAGGCCGGGTTCAGCGCCGTCACGTCCAGCGACTGCCGCACGACGCCGGTATTGCCAGGCGCGGCGGTGTCCTCCAGCCGGTTGAAGGCGAAGATGTTGGCGCCCTGGGTATCCTCCAGCCGGTCGCGGCCATACCCGCCCGAAAGCTGGTCGTCGCCGGTCCCGCCCTTCAGGTCGTCATCGCCCAGCAGGCCGAAGATCAGGTCGTTGCCGGCATCGCCCGACAGCGTATCGGCAAAGCCCCTGACGCTGACCGCCAGCCCCGCCCCCGTCCGGTCGTGCAGCCGCGAGAAGGGCAGGTAGTCATAGACATAGGCCAGCTCTGCCGAGAGGGTGGCACCGATCTCGCCGATGGGCAGCACCCGCACCGCCAGCTGGCCGGAGACCGAGGCCGCGCCCACGATGGGCAGGACCGCCGCGCTGTCGCCCAGCAGGAAGTCGCGCCCCGCCCCGCCGGAAATCACGTCCGACGACAGCGTATAGCTGCCGGCCCGGCCGGCCAGCACGCCGGCGGCGGAGCCGAGGTTCCACCATCCCGCCAGCCCGGTGACCTGCGCCGCCGGCGAGGGATTCGCCCCGACCAGCGCCTGCGAGATATTGCCGTAGAACAGCCGGTCCACCATGCGCAGGAAGGCGTTCTGCAAGCCGTTGGCCACCGGAACCGAGGTGTTGCCGGTGACGGAGACCGGCTCCATCGCGATCAGCAGGTCGCCCACCAGGATGTCGTCGCCCTCGCCGCCGAGGATGGTGTCGTTGCCCATCGCCAGCACCAGCCCGGCGGCCCCGGCATAGGCGTTGCTCAGCGCAGCGGAGCCGGCAAGGCTGCCATAGCCGCGCGACAGCTGCCCGGCCAGCGTGGCGGCATCGGCCGCGGCCTTCGCCGCCAGCCGCGATTCCAGCGCGGCGCCGATGGCGGTGCCGCCGCCCGTGGCGCTGCCGGCGACCAGCGGCAGCATGACGATGCCGGTATCCCCCGCCACCACGTCATTGCCGGCGCCGGCGTCGATATGGTCGTTGCCGATGGAAACCAGCCCGCCGGCCCCCGCCGCCGCAATCGCCGCGCCGCGCCCGCCCAGCACCCGGTTGGCGCTGTCATAGGCGGCCAGCGTCAGGCTCTCGAACGCGCCTTCCAGCCGGTTCACCCGGTCGAGGACGCCGTTCAGCGCCGCCTCCAGCCCGGCACCCGTCGCCGGCCAGCCATCGGCCGGCACCAGCACCAGGCCGGTATCGCCGAAGATACGGTCGTTGCCGCTGCCGCCGGTGATGGTGTCGTTGCCGGCGCTGACCGCGCCGGTCCGGCCGGCGGCCAGATCGGCGGCGTGGTTCAGCGAGGACAGCCCCGCCATCAGGTTGCGCATCGTCACCGACAGCGCCGCCAGGCGGGTATCCACCGCCGCGCTGCCGGTCTCGGCCAGCGCGGTGATCCGGCCCTCGTCGCCGAAGATCATGTCGTCGCCGGCACCGCCGTCGATCACGTCATTGCCCCGAAGCTTCGCCGCCGTGCGGATGTCGGGCACCAGCGCGGCCAGAACCTCCAGCCCCGCGCCCGAGTTCAGGGCGATCCGCCGCGTCGCCGCCGCATCGCCGAGGAAGCCCCCGGTTTCCAGCAGCAGGTCGGCCTGCGGCATCATCGGCTGCAACTCGATCGGCAGCAGGGTGGCGGCGGGGATGATGACCGTGCCCACCGGCGACAGGTTCACCCCGGCATAGGTGCCGTTCAGCACATAGCCGCCCACCACCTGCGGCAGGTCGCCCGGCATCCGCGTGGTGTTGATGGCGGTGTCGCCATAGATCCAGTCGTCGCCATCCCCGCCGCTCAGCGTATCGTCGCCGCGCTGGCCGAAGATCTGGTCGTTGCCGGCGCCGCCCAGAATGGTGTCGTTGTCCGGCGTGCCGTCCAGAACCAGCCCCACGGCGCTCAGCGCCTCCAGCCCCGAGGGCAGGGTGACGCCGGCGCCGCCGGCATCGGTCATGCCGGCCATCAGCACCACATCGGCCGAGGCCAGCAGGTCCGCCAGCAGCGTGCTGCCGGCCACCACATCGGTCATGCCGCTGATCCGCGCCGCCTCCAGCAGCACCACGTCGCGATGCCATGTGCCATCGCTGTTCAGCACCGGATTGCCCGCCGCATCGCGCGCCCGCACGATCTGGCCGAGGCCGCCCAGCAGGTAGTCCCCGCCATCGCCGCCCTCGATGCGGTCGTTGCCGAGGCCGCCGATGATCTCGTCCACGCCCTCGTCGCCATAAAGCCGGTCATCGCCCGACTGGCCCCAGATGCGGTCGTCGCCGGTGCCGCCGTGGATGGTGTCGTTGCCGCCGATGCCGTCCATCAGCTCGAACGTCACCACGCTGCGGGTGGCGGCATTGGCGGCATCGCCGTCGCGCAGCCAGTCGTTGCCCTGGCGCTGGCGCAGGATCACGCCGTTGTCGCCGATCATCACATCGGCGCCGGCGCCGCCGTGGATGGTGTCGTTGCCATCGTCGCCGCCCATGACATTGTGGCCGCCGATGATGTCGTCGTCGCCCTCGTCGCCGAACAGGCGGTCGTTGCCCTGCTGGCCCATGATGCGGTCGTCGCCGGCGCCGCCGTGAATCTCGTCATTGCCGGCACCCATGTTCCGGCCGGAAAAGACCGAGATCACGCTCTGGTTATAGGGCAGGTCCACCGAATACATGCCGTGATCGCCCAGCAGCCGGTCGTCGCCGGCCTCGCCGTGGATCAGGTCGTTGCCGGTGCCGCCGATCACGATGTCGTTGCCGGCGCCGGCGCGGATGGTGTCGTTGCCGCCCTTCCTCGGGTCGACGGTGACGGCCCTGGCGACGCTGCCGCCGCCAAGCAGGATCAGGGCGTTGTCGCCGAAGATGATGTCGTGCCCGCTGCCGGTGGTGATGGTATCGGCACCGCTGCCGCCGGCCACGATCTGGTCGCCGTCGCCGGTAGCGATGATGTCGTTGCCGCCGCGCGCGGTGTGGGTGGTCAGCGCCGAGACCAGCACCCCGCCCTGCCATTTGAACGACGCATTGTCGCCCAGCACCACGCTGTTGCCGTTGCCCACCGTGATGCGGTCGGCGCCGTTGCCGCCGCTGATGCGGTGGCTGCCGTCGGCCGCGGTGATGGTGTCGCCGCCGCCCACGCTGGGCGAGAGGCTGGCGGCGCTGTCCAGTACGCCGCCGGTGAAGCGCAGCCGCGCGTTGTCGCCATAGATCACGCTGTTGCCGCGCGCGACGGTGATGGCGTCGCTGCCGGCGCCGCCGAGGATCATGTGATTGCCGATCCCCGCCTCGATCACGTCATTGCCGCCGCGGGTCTGGCTGGTGGTCTGGGCCAGCACCGGCAGGCCGCCGCTCAGCCGCAGGGTGGCGTTGTCGCCGACGATCAGGCTGTCGCCCCGGCCCACGGTGATGCGGTCGCCGCCGATGCCGCCGACGATGCGCTGGTTGCCGGCGCCGGTGGTGATGATGTCGTCGCCGCCCACGGTCGGGGCCATGCTGGCCGTGCGGGTCAGCGCGCCGGCGGTGAAGGACAGCACCGCGCTGTCGCCATAGATCAGGCTGTTGCCGTTGCCGGCGGCGATGGTGTCGCCCGCCGCGCCCCCGACCACCATGTGGTCGCCGACGCCCAGCGTGATCTGGTCGGCGGCGCCCACCGCCATCGCCAGCGATTTGGCAAAGACCATGCGCGCGCCGTTATAGGCGATCTGCGCCGCATCGCCGAAGACCAGGCTGCCGCCGGCGCCGACCCGGATCGCATCCGCCCCGCCGCCGCCGATCACCAGCTGGTTGCCGGCGCCCAGCGTGATCTGGTCGTCCCCGTCACCGCGGCCCGAGAACAGGCTGACGATGCTGGAGAAATTCGCGCCCCTCATCACCAGCCGGCCGTGATCGCCCAGCACGACATGCTCGCCGCTGCCGGAAATCGCATCGGCGCCGGTGCCGCCGATCACCACCGAGCGGCCGCCGTTCAGCCGGATCGTGTCGCCGGCGCCCTCCAGCGGGCTGGTCGAGACCGCCTGCTTCAGCGCGCCGCCGTCGAAGACCAGCGTGCCGTTGTCGCCCAGCACGACCGAGCGCCCCTCGGCCACGGTGATGGTATCGGCCCCGGTCCCCGCGACGATGCGGTGATCGCCGGCTGCGGCGGTGATGCGGTCGTCGCCGCCCACCTCCGGCGCCGTGCTGACCGTGCGCTTCAGCACCCCGCCCGCGAAGGCGAGGATGGCGCCGTCGCCATAGACCACGCTGTTGCCGGCGCCGAGCGCGATGGTGTCGCCCTCCGCCCCGCCGACGACGACGTGATTGCCGGCGGCCAGGGTGATCTGGTCGGCGCCGCCAATCTCGGGCGCGGTGCTGGCCACCCGCGTGGGCAGGCCGTTGGCGAAGTTCAGCTCTCCGCTGTCGCCCAGCACCAGGCTGTTGCCGGTGCCGGTGCGGATCGCATCCGCCCCCGCCCCGCCGACGATGCGGTGATTGCCCGCGCCGGTGGTAATCGCATCCGCGCCGCCTATGCCGGGCGCCAGGCTGGAGGCCCGGATCAGCGCCCCGGCGGCATTGAGGATCAGGTCGGCACTGTCGCCGAAGATCAGGTTGGCGCCGGTGCCGGTCTGGATCGTATCGCCGCCGGCCCCGCCGATGATGCTGTGTCCGCCATTGCCCACGATGATGCTGTCGGCGGCGCCCACCTCGGGCGCGGTGCTGGTGGCGCGGGTCATGACCCCGGCAGCGTTGAACGCCAGTTCCGCGCTGTCGCCGAAGATCAGGTTGGTGCCGGTCACGGCCCGGATCACGTCGCCGCCGGCGCCGCCGATGATGCGGTGGCCGCCATCGCCCACGGTGATGCTGTCCGCCCCGCCGACACCCGGCGAGAGGCTGGCCGCGCGGGTCAGCACGCCGGCAGCGAAGACCATCTCGGCGCTGTCGCCGAAGATCAGGTTGGCGCCGGTGCCGGTCAGGATCGTGTCACCCCCGGCGCCGCCGATGATGCGGTGATTGCCATTCCCAACGATGATGCTGTCGGCAGCGCCCACCTCGGGCGCGGTGCTGGTGGCGCGGGTCATGACCCCGGCAGCGTTGAACGCCAGTTCCGCGCTGTCGCCGAAGATCAGGTTGGTGCCGGTCACGGCCCGGATCACGTCGCCGCCGGCGCCGCCGATGATGCGGTGGCCGCCATCGCCCACGGTGATGCTGTCCGCCCCGCCGACACCCGGCGAGAGGCTGGCCGCGCGGGCCAGCACACCGGCCGCGAAGACCATCTCGGCACTGTCGCCGAAGATCAGGTTGGCGCCGGTGCCGGTCAGGATCGTGTCACCCCCGGCGCCGCCGATGATACGATGCTCGCCATCGCCCACGGTGATGCTGTCGGCCCCGCCGACACCCGGCGAGAGGCTGGCCGCGCGGGTCAGGACGCCGGCGGCGAAGGCCATCTCGGCGCTGTCGCCGAAGATCAGGCTCGCGCCCGTTCCCGTCAGGATCGTGTCGCGCCCGGCCCCGCCGGCGATGCGATGCCCGCCATCGCCCAGGATGATCCGGTCCGCCCCGCCGATTTCCGGCAGGATGGAGGCGGCGCCGGTCAGCGCACCGCCCGCCAGGGTGATCGCGGCATTGTCGCCGAATACCAGGCTGGTGCCGACGCCCGCCTCAATCCCGTCGCCCGCCGCGCCGCCGACGATGATATGATCGCCGTCCTCGACGGTGATGCGGTCGGCCCCGCCGATCTCGCCAAAGATCGAGCGGGCCGAGACCAGCCCGCCGGCCGCGAAGGCCAGCTCGGCCTCGTCGCCGAAGACCACGCTGGCGCCCTTGCCGAGGCGGATGACATCCGCGCCGCCGCCGCCCACCACGATCTGGTCGCCGTCGCCCAGGGTGATGCGGTCGTCGCCCTCGCCGGTGCCGGCGAACAGGCTGGCGATCAGGCCGGGCACGCCGCCCGCCAGCACCAGCCGGCCGTGATCGCCCAGCACGACATGCTGCCCGGTGCCGGAGATCGTATCCGCGCCGGTGCCGCCCATGACGATGGATCGCCCGCCGTTCAGCCGGATCACGTCCGCATCGCCCAGGGTCGGATCGGTCGAGACCACCTCGCGCAGCGCGCCCGCCGCGTCGAACAGGACCGCGCCGTTGTCGCCGAGGATCACGCCCTCGCCGCCGGCCACAGTGATCCGGTCGGCGCCGTTGCCGCCCAGGATCACGTTGCGCCCGGCCCCGGCCGCGATCACGTCATCCGCATCGCCGCCCACGCCCACATCGGTCGAGCGCACGCTCTCCAGCACGCCGCCGGCAAGGATCACCTCGCCATTGTCGCCCAGGATGGTGTTGTCGCGCCCGCTTACGGTCACGCTGTCGGAACCGGCGCCGGCGAGGATGACGGTGCCGCTGGCGCTGCTTGCGATCACATCCGCCGCGCCCGTGCCGGGATCGGTGGTGGCCGCGCGCACCAGCACGCCGCCCACGAATTGCGCGATGCCGTTATCGCCGATCACCACGTCGCCGGTGCCGGCGCCGCCGACGGTGATGCGGTCGGAACCGGCGCCGCCGATCAGGATATTGCCGCCGGCCTGCGCCTCGATCACGTCATCGCCGCCATTGCCGGGCAGGACCGAGCGGACCTCGGCCACGTGCCGGGCCTGCATCATGTCCAGCACGCCGGCGGCCATGCCCTCCTGCGTGATGGTGCCGTAATCGCCCAGGATCACCGCCTGCCCGCCGGCGCGGATGGTGTCGTTTCCGGCGGTCTCGGCATTGCCGCGATAGCCGATGCCGTCGCTGTCGATGATGACCGTGCGGCCGGCATAATCCACGTCGAAGCCCGCATCGCCCAGTATCCAGGAGCGCCCGGCCCCGCTTGTGATCACATCGTCGCCGGTGCCGCCGGCGATGAAGTTCACCGCCCCCGCATGGGCCGATCCCGTCAGCACGTCATGGCCGCCGCCGCCGTCGATCACCACGATCCCGCGCGCGCCGGCGGCGTCGATCACGTCATCGCCATCCGCCGGGAAGGCATAGGCGGTCCCGTTCGGCACGCCGCTGACGGCGCTGTAGCGCAGCCCGCCCGCCGAGGTATCGCCGAACAGCACGATCGGGCCGTCGCCGCCGGTGACGGACAGATGGTCGTTGCCGGCGCCGCCATGCACCACGGTCAGCGTGTTCTCGATCACCGTGCCGCCCTCGGCGGTCGGGTTCTCGACCGTGCCGGTGCCGGTGATGGTGAAGCTGTCATTGCCGCGGCCCAGCAGCACCTCGACCAGGTGCATGTTGCCATAGGTGATGCCGTTCGGCACCGTCACGCCGCCATCCAGCACCGTCTCGCCCCCGGCCATGCCGAGACCCGAGATATGGCTGCCGGTCATCGTGCCGGCCAGATCGGCGGTCACGGTGTCGCTGAACAGCACCAGCCGGTCCTGATCGCCCTCGCCATCCGAGGAAATGGTGCCGATCAGGTCGGGATTCAGCTCTCCCGGCAGCACCACGCCCTGGATCAGCGCCGAAGAGGAGCCATGCGTGCCGCCCTCGACGATCAGCGGGCCGGCGATGGACGACAGGTCGTGCGGCTGGGCCGCGAACATGGTGCCCACGCTGGGCGTGTCGGCATAGACCAGCCCCACCGTCGCCGGCACGTCCCAGTCGGCGGCGGTGAACAGCATGAACCAGCCATCCGCATCCTGCCCCAGCCGCGCATCCGAGGCCGCGGCATCCACCGCCAGCTTGCCGGCGAGGGACAGCCGCACCTTCACGTCATGCGTCGGCTGCGTGGTCAGCACCATCTGGTAGCTGTCGGTCAGGCCGGCGGCCGAGACGGCTGTGCCGCCGGCGGTCTGGGTGACGACCACCGCGGCCACGTCGCCGTCGATGCGGGTCACGTCCAGCACCGCATCCGCCACCGCGGCATAGGCGCCGCCCGGCTGGTTCGAGGCGAAGCCATGCGTCACCTGCCGCAGCAGCGTATCCGTGACCACGCCGTCGCCGGGCGCGCTCAGCGTCACGGTCTGGGCGTCGTTCCACAGGAAGATGCCGGCGGCGTGATCGACCAGCCCGGCATCGGCGGTAAAGCGGATTTCCGTGCGGTCCGCCACCAGCCCGGAAGGGGCGGCGATGGTCACGGTCACCACCTCGCCCGCCGCCGGCGGCTGGGCCAGTTCGATGGTATAGCTGTCGGACTGGCCGGCGCTGGCGCCGCTGGCCTCGACCACCTTGGTGCCGTTCTCGGACTGGCGGATCACCAGGCCGGGCGCGTCGTCGATCACCGAGACCCGCATGTTCGGAATCGCCAGACCGTGCATCTGCGACGGATCGGCCTTGTCGGCCAGCGGGTTGCCGACCGCATCGACATGCACGACCGAATGGCTGACCACGCGGGCCGAGGTGCCGGTGGCGACCGGATTCGGCAGCGCCCTGACCCAGATCTCGACCCCGGCGGCCCAATCGGCCGCCGTGAAGCCCACGGTCAGCGCCTGCACGAAATTCACCCCGTCCAGCGAGACCAGCAGCCCGTCGGGCGCGGAAACCGTCACCACCGCCCTGGTCCCGGCCAGCGGCGCCTGCGGCAGGGTCAGGCGATAGCTGTCGGCGGGGCCGCCCTCGACCACCACCAGCCCGTCGCCGGCATCCAGCGAAGCCGCGTTGTCGGTCGTCGTCGTGGCCGAAACGCCCGGCACGAAGATGCCGTCAAAGCGCGGATCGCCGCTGGTCACGCCGTGGCTGACCGAGCCGGTCATGTCGGCATCCGCCGTCACCACCTCGCCCACCATGTCGCCGCCGACGTTGATCGTGTCCGAGCCGGTGCCGCCGATGATCGTCGTCACCATGCCGGCACGGGTGGAGAGCACGAAGAAGGTGTCGTCCCCCTCCAGCCCGTCCACGGTCAGCGCCTCGACATTGGCGAAGGTCGCGGAAACCCCGGCGCCGAACACGCCGTCCTTTGTGATCACAAACGTGTCGGCCAGTTCGGTGCCCAGCACGATCACCGTGTCGTTGCCGCTGCCGCCGTCGATGTCGACATTGGCGTTGATGTTGTAGCGGATGGTGTCGTTGCCCTCGGACCCGCTGACGGTGATCTTGCTGTCGTCGTCCAGCGCGAAGGCGCGGATGATGAAGGTGTCGTCGCCGGCCTCGCCCTCCAGCCGCAGGGCGGCCTTGTTGGAATAGACCACGAACGTATCCTCGCCGTCGCCGCCGTTCAGCACGGCGGGCTGGCTGATGCCCGGCGACAGATAGCCCAGCGTGGTGTGGACGGTCTCGAACCGGTCCTCGATCGCGGTGATGGCGAAGATGCCGTCCTCGTCGGCTTCGTCGCGCGAGGTGGCGAACATCTGGCCGACCTGGAAGCTGTCGTTCCCGGCGCCGCCATTGATCGACATGATCGCCGACGTGTCGTCCAGATAGAAGTGATCGTCGCCGTCCAGACCGTTCACGATCACCCTGCCATTCATGGTGTAATCGTAGTTGATCCGCTCGAACAGCGGCGACCAGTCGTCGCCCGTCTTGTCCAGATGGGCGATGAAATTGGCCCGCATCAGGAAATGGTCGTCCGAGGCCAGCCCGTTGACGGTCAGCACGTCGACGCCATCGTCGGCCGCGCCGCTGTCATGGACGTTGAGGACGTAATCGGCGCCGCCGGTGATCTGGACGGTGACGTGATCGGTGCCGGCACCGCCGTCGATGCTCACCTCGTCGCGGATCTCGCGGCCCTGCGCGTCGCGGGCGAAGATCGGCTTGCCGTCCGGCCCGGCGGGCACGGCCACGCCGTCCACGCTGTTCATCGTGGGCAGCGCGTCGATGAGGATGGCATCGGTGCCCGCGCCGGTCTCGATGCGGGTGTTGCCGGCCAGGGCCTGCAAGGCCACATGCACGGTATCCGCGCCGGTGCCGGTGGCGATCAGCACCGAGCGGGCCTGAATGCGGCCGCGCAGGTCCACCAGCCCGCCCTCGGCATCCGCGCCGCCCAGGTCGGCGGTCAGGGTGACGGCGTTGCCGGCGCGCAGTTGGGCATCGGCCTCCAGATACAGGGCATCGCCGGCGTTCAGCGCGATATTGCCCAGCGTCGCCTCGATGGTGACGCCCGAGACCACGCGCAGGTCGTCGCCGGTGCCCGCGCTGTCGCCGGCCTCGATCACCACGTCGCCGGTCATGGCCAGCACGTTCTCGATCACCGTGACGGGGCTGGAGGCCGCGATGGCCACGCCGCCGCCGGCACGGGCGCCGGCCATGTCGGCGCGCACGCCGCCGATCACCAGGGCGCCGTCGTTATGCAGCCATGTGCTGCCGTCCGACCAGGTTTCGATATTGCCGGTGCGGGTCTCGACCCGCTTGGCGGCGGTGCCGATATGGGTCTTCGCGTCCAGCCAGACGCGGCGCGCGACGATATTGGCCGCATCGCCGCCGCCGGGCCGCACGCTGTAGATGCCGCCTTGCAGCGCGGTCAGGAAGACCGCCGCGCTCTCGAACGCCGCCGGGCTGGCGGTGCCGGCCTCGATGCGGTCGATATTCAGGTCGCCCACGGTCTCGACCAGATGGATCGAGCCGTTCGCCGTGCTGGCCGAAACCCGGCCGCTGCCGGTCACGGAACTGTCGATCTCCAGCGAATCCAGCGCGCTGCCGATGCCGGTCAGCGCGTTCAGGATCACGTTCACGCCGCTTATGTCGGTGCCGGGGCGCATCACCACATCGCCGTTCGGGGCATGGACCGGCGCGCCCACCATGTCGCGCTGGCCGTCCAGGATCGCGCCCGTCAGCGCCAGCAGGTCGACGGTGCCCGTGGCCGAGTGGATGCCGCGCACGTTCATGTTGCCGGTCAGCTCGGTCAGGTAGATGTCGCCGCCCGCCGAGGCCGAAACCGTGCCGCGCCCTGCCGCATCCTGCGCGGGGTCGGCGGACATGCTGGCGGTCACGTCGATTTCCAGCCGGTTGGCCGCGGTGCCGATGCTGCCCGAGGCGGTCAGCCGCACGAAGGCCGCCTGCACCTTGACCTGATCCGACCCGGCCACCGCGTCGAGGATCGAGCCGGCGGAGGCCGTCAGCCGCGCCCCGCCCGAGGCCGAATAGACCGATTCCAGATAGAGGTTGCCGCCGGGCGCGGTGATGTCGATGTCATGGGTCGCGCGCGCCACCAGCGTGCCGCCCGCTGCCATCTGCACGGTGATCGGCCTGGCCTCGGCGCCGATGGCACCATTGCCGGCCTCCAGCAGAATGTCCTTGCCGATCAGGTTGGTGCCGCTGGTCAGCCCGTTCGTCAGCGTGTCGCCCGCGCGGATAATGATGCGCTGGTCGCCGGCGATGCCGGCCCGGACCTGGCCGAGCTGCACCGCACGCTCGGACCCCAGATAGACATCGCCGCCGGCCGCCACGTCGATGCGCCCCGCCACGTCGAGGTCGATGTCGTCGCGCTGGTTCACCACGATGCGGGTGATGGTCTCGGTGGTGGAGGTCGGATCCTCGACCACGCGGCCCAGCTGGACCACGCGGTTCAGTTCCGTGCTCATGGCATTGGCGAAGCCCGGCGCGGCCAGGTCGAGGGTGATGATCCCCGTGGCCGCATCCACCGAGGCGATGCGATAGTAAAGCTGGTTGGTGACCGCGTTGCCGGTATTGCCGCCGATATAAAGCAGGTCGCCCGGCGCGAACATGCCGGCGGCGAACCCGCCCGCCACCGTGATCACGCCCGAGGCGTCGAAGCTGGCGGTGACGCCATCGAGGAACGAGGCGGCAAGCTGCACCCGGCCCACGGTCACGCCGGATTCGGTGCCGGCGGTCACGCTATTGCCCGGCACCAGCACCAGCACCGAACCTTCCACGGCGGCGATCTTGAACCAGTCGCTGCCGGTATCGTTCGAGGCCGAGCCTTCGACATAGATCATGCCGCCGACGCGGAACAGCGCCGCATCCCAGTCCAGCCCGTCGCCGCGCGTGATCGTCGCCGCGCCCTCGGCATCGGTGCCGAAGATCATCTGGCCGGTGACCCGATGGCTGGCGGCGCCGTGGTTCACCTCATGGGCGCCGATATAGGTGATCTGGCTGCGCTCGGCCGCGGCCAGCACCACGCGCATGTCGTTGGCATTGGGCAGGTCGCCCAGCCGGACCAGGGCGTTGCCGTCGCCGAAGTCGATCAGCACGTCATCGCCCATCGAACCGACGCTGCCCGAGGTGGCGATGTCGATGCGCTGCGCGACGATGTTCGGCGTCTCGATCACCACATCGGTGTCGGTGACGGATTTCGAGATGCCCGAGCCGAAGGAATAAAGCAGTTCCTCCTCGGTCCAGACCTTGATGCCGTCCCGGATGCCGTTGGCCACGTCGCCGATGGCGAAGATCAGCTTGCTGCCCAGCGGCGCATTGCTGCGCGCGGTCTCGCCCAGATAGGCGAATGCGTCGTGCAGCGCATGGTAATCCGCCGTGCGCCGGGCGATCTCCTCGGCCAGGCGCGCATCGACGAAGGCGGTCCGGGCGCTGCCGGTCAGGCCCAGGGCCGCCGCGTCGCTGCCATAGGCGGTCTCCAGCGCGGTCCGCTCGGCCGGGGTCAGCGTGACCTCGAAGGCGGGATCATAGACCGACGGATCGGCCTGGCGCCCGCGATAGTCCCAATAGCGGTCATAATCCGCCTGCGTGGTGGACAAGGCGGTGCGGGTCAGGTCCTCGGCCGTCTCGCCCAGATGGGCGAACAGCTTGTGCAACTCGTGATAGGCGGCGGTGCGGCCGGCGATCTCGGCCGCGAGGCTGGCGGCGACATGGCTGGTCCGGTCGGCGCCGGACAGGCCAAGGGCCACGGCCTCGTTGTCGTATTGCGTCTCCAGCGCCGCCTGCTCGGCCCCGGTCAGCGTGACGGTGAAGCCGGGATCGTAGGCAGCCGGGTTGCCCTGCCGGTTGCGGTAGTCCCAATATTGGGCATAGGCCGCGTCGATGTCGGACCAATACATGTCGCCCAAGGCGCCATAGACCGCATCCAGCGCCCCATAGGCCGCGAAACGCGCGGCTTTCAGCGCATCCAGCTGCGCGGCCACATAGGCGTCGATCTGGGCCGGGGTGGCGCCGGGATCGTCGGCCAGCAGGGCCTCGGTATAGCGGGCGGTATAGAAGGCGATCTCGTCCTCGCTCAGCGCGACGCCGATGGGCGCATGGCTCACCGGGTCCAGCACCAGCGCGTTGCGCAACTGCCAATACTGATCGTATTCGGCGCGCCTGCCGTTCTCGTAGTTCAGCAGCTCGGCGGTGACGCGATCGTTCGCCCCGGTCGATGTGGTCAGTTGCAGGCTGGCCCAGACGCCGTTCAGCAGCGCCTCGTAGGCGCGGGCATCGGTGACGGAGCGGGTATCGGCATCGACCAGCCGGCCGCTGTCCACCCTGGCCCAGAACAGCCCGCTGGTCCTGGCCAGCGCCAGGTTCAGGTCGCCCGAAATCTCGTTCAGGTAGATGTCGCCATCGGCCACGGCCGTCACCCGGCCCGGATGCAGGACCGAGTTCATGGCCGAGCTGTCAATCCTCAGCGCCGCCCCGGCGGCGCCGATGCCGCCCTGGGCGCCCGGCTGCCGGCCGGTGCCGTTGTCGATATAGAGATCGGCCCGCAGGTCGATGTCGTTGCCGATCACCAGGCCATCGGCGCGGCCGGTGGCCGTGGCGCGCAGGATGCCGGCATCGGCCTCCAGATGCACGTCGCCCCGGACCGCCGAGACGCGATGCACCGACATGTCGCCGGACACCTCGCTGACCCAGATGCTGCCATTGGCCGATTGCGCCGCCAGCCACGCCCTGGCCGCCGGGCCGGTGGTGCCGCCGGCGCCGCCGAAGCCGACCGGATAGGTATCCACCAGGTCGATGCGCAGCATCTGCTGGTCGTCGCCGATGTCGGTGCCGGCCTTCAGTTCCACCCCCACGCCCTGCACGATGGCGGTTTCGGTGGTCTGGCCGATGCTGGTCTTCGAATCCAGCGTGGTGGTGCCGGTGTCGTTGTAGATGCCGCCCTCGATCAGGATGCGGCCGGCGCCGCGCGACTGCACCAGCACCGTCGCCGTGTCATGGCCGATGAAGTTCACCGAAATCGGGTAATCGGCCTTGATCGTATGAGTCGAGACCGTGCGGGTGGAGGTCTCGCGCGCGATCTTGGCGTAATAGGTGGTGGTGCCGTACCAGGTGCTGGTCTCCCATTTGTCGATGACGCTGCTTTCGTCCGACAGGGTGGTGTCGCGGGTCTGGTAGGTATAGGCGTTGCCGGTATTTCCGGTATCACGGAAGAAATAGTCGCTGGCCGGCACCAGCTTGGGCGCCGAAGTCACCTCGACATGCGGGCCGTCCACGATGTTGTCGGGATCGGCCGCCAGCGCGTCGATGCCCAGCCAGGCCGAGGAGCCATAGGTGGTCTCGGTGCGGATGCCGACCTCCTTGGCCACCGACCAGCCGAAGCGCCAGCCGGCGACGGGGTTGTAATTGGTGGTCATGTGGAAGTTGCTGCCGCCGGTGGCGGGCGTGCCCTGCGGCGTGGCAGAGATGCCGGGATTGACCAGCGTGACCGTGGTCCTGACCGTGCCGTTGGCCTGCGCCTCGTAGCGGGTTTCGGTATAGCTGCCGTCGACGGGCGTGCCGCCGACCGTGACCGGCCTGGCCTCGTCGCGCAGGATGATCAGGCCCATGCCGCGGTCGCGCACGTCGATCTGCTTCACGATCACGTCGAAATCGGTGTCGTTGGTGACGTTGACGGTGACATAGCCGCCCAGCGCGCGCAGGTTGCCGCCGCCGGTGTTGACGATGACCCCCTGCACGGTGATCGAGCCGCCGGGCACCCGGAACTCGCCGATCACGATGCTGTCGGAGGACAGATCGTAGAAGACCGAGAAATTCCCGTAATCCACCGAGGACAGCAGCACCTGCCCGGCGGTGCCGTAGGTCTTGGGATTCTTCTTGATCGTGTCGATCTCGTTCTTGACGGCCTGGCCGAGGTAGATCTCGTAGGTTTCCTCGCCGCTCTGGATGATGCCGTTCAGGTTGACGTAACCGGCCTTGATGTTGACCAGGCTGGCCGTGATGCTGGGCGTGGTCTTGGCGGTCTCGGCCGCGAGGATCGCGGCGACCTGCGCCGGCGTCAGCGAACCGATGCCGCTGTCGGGTGCGCCGGCCATCCAGTCGGCATAGGGCGAACCGTCGATATGGAAGGCCTCGCCATGCTTCAGCTCGATGGTCAGGCTGCCGGCGGTCAGCAATTGCACGGACTTGGCCTGGATCTGGCCGAAGACCTCGATCTTGCCGGCCGAGCCGTTGGTGGTCAGGATCACGTCCGACCTGTAGGCGATGATGTCGCCGTCCACCCGGATCGAGGGCGCGGCGCCGGCCGCCACCGGCTTGCTGTTCTCGATCCTGACCAGCGGCGCGGAAGCGTCGTCGGCATAGGTCGGGATGGTCAGGCTGGTGCTGGCGGGCGCATAGACGAAGACGGGCGCGTTGCCCGCCGGCTCGAACGGATCATTGTCGGCATCCACGTTGCTCTGGCTGACGGTGCGGATGAAGGCGTTGGGATCGGCCTCCGCCGTGACCTCGTTCTGGAAGCCGTTGAAATAGACCCCGCCGGCGGTTTCCGGCACGGTGATGTCGTTCACCACCAGGTCATAGGCGGTCCGGTTGTCGATCCTGACCTGAATGTCCTTGGGCGCGTCCAGCGTGCCGGTGCCCTTCAGCACATCCGAACGGATGTCGATATAGCCCGCCTGCGCGAGGATGTCGTCCACCACCAGCGCCAGCCGCTTGCCCTTGTTGGGCACGAAGACCATGTTGCCGCCCTGGGCGATCATGCTGCCCTCGCCGGCGCGGATCATCTTCTGCTCCAGGTCGCGCATCATCTGGGTGTAATAGGCGACCAGATCGGCATTGTCGGGATAGCGCGCGATGGCCTGCTGGGCCGCCTGATATTCCGAGTAATAGACCGAGGCGATCTCGACCTCCCGCAGCGAGACGCCGACATTCCTGGCGCCCTCGCCGTCGTCGGCGCCGTTTTCCAGCCGCAGCAGCACGGTGTTGCCGGGACCGGCGACCACATCCGCTTCCTCGATGACGACCGAGACATGGCGGTTCAGGCCGGTGCGCACCAGCCCGTCCACGGTCACCACGCCATGCAGTTCCGAATGGGCGGTGCCGGCGGTCTGCGATTCCGAATTGCCCCCGAAGATCGAGTCGATGGCATTCGCCACCCCGCTGATCCAGGAGGTGGTCTTGCCCTGCGCCATCATCGACGCCATCGAGTTGCGCTCGGCGAAGGCGCGGACATTGCCGCCGGTCAGGATGGTGGAATCGGCGCGGGTGGTGATGGTGTTGGCGACGAACAGCAGCGCCTCGGTGTCGTCGTCGCTGATCGGCACCACGCTGCCGAGGAACACGTCGTTGAACACCTGAATGTCGAAATCGTCCTTCAGGAAGGCCGGATTGGTGCCCGCCATCAGGTTCACGTCGCCGCGCGCAGTGATGTCGGCGCCCCGGCCCAGCAGGACCGTGTTGACCGGGCGCAGGTCGACCAGCACCTTCGGAACGGCCACGGTGACGCCGCCGTAAAGCTGGGTGGACAGGTCCACCCGCACCTTGGCGGTGGTATTGGCCGACAGGTTCACCTGGCCGGTGGTGTCGATGGCGATGCCGGTATCGGTGTTTCCGGTCTGCGCGCTGCCGATCTGCACCAGCGCCAGCAGGTTCTGCGCATTCAGGATGCTTTTCACCGTGGCCCCGGTGCCCAGCCCGCCGCCGGTAAAGGCCACGCCGTCGTCATAGTCGATGCTGTTCAGCGCCGCGAGGGTCAGGTTGCCCTTGCTGCCATCGGCGGAGGCCGCCGTGATGCGGCTGCCGTCATGGACCAGAACCACGGTGTCGAGGTCCAGGTCGGTCGTGCTGGTGACGGTGGCGCCGGCGAACAGGCCGGCGGCCTCGCCCTTCACGTTGTCGCCCAGGTCGGGCTTGACGAACCTGTTGCGGGCGCTGGCATCGACCATCTGGGCCGAGACGCGGCTGTTCGCCCCGAACTCGACCCGCGCGGCGGAATCCACGTCGTTATAGGCCTTGGCGCCGGCCCCGGCGATCACGCCATAGCTGCCGGCGTCGATCTGGGTGCCGGCGCGATTCTCCTGCGCGGCCTCCAGCCGGGCGGCATTGGCGGCGGTCAGCACGGCGCCGGTGCCGACCAGCGCGCGGGTGCGCGACTGGGTGGAGGTGGAGGCATCGGCCGAGACCCCCGACACCAGCCCGCCCGAGCCGGGCGTCGCCTTGGCGAGGTTGTCGGCCAGCCCGGAGGCCGTCAGCGACAGGTCGCCGGCGGTAATGCTGGCCGCATTGCCGACCTGCGCCAGCGCGCTGTCCAGCCCGGCCACGCCGGAATTGGCCCGCGCGGTCGTGCCGCCGCCGGCGATCAGCCCGCCGCTGGCGCTGCTCGCATTGGCGCGCTGGCGGTTCTCGTTGCGCGCGGAGAGGGCCACCGCATTGGAGGCCACGATCACCACGCCATTGCCGATCACGGCCTTCGCGGCCGAGGTATTGGTGGCGAAGGCCTCGGCCGAGGCCACGCCGACCAGCCCGCCGACCGAGCCTTGCGCCTTCGCGCCGGCGGTGTCGCCGCTGGCCGGCGCGATCAGATCAGCGGACAAGGCCAGCGATTTCACGGTCAACTGGCTGTTGTCGATGGCGGCATCCACCGCCACGCCGACCGTGGCGCGGGCGCGCGACACGCCCACCGCCAGCGTGCCGCCGCTGACGCCCTTGGCCTCGGCGCCGGCCGAGGGCGTGGCCTGCGCCGTCACCGCCACGTCGCCGCCCGCCGTCAGGTTCACGCCGGAGATGCCGGCCTTGACGCTGCTGGCGATGGTCGAAGTCGCAAGGCTGCCGGTCGCGGCGGCCGAGATCAGCCCCAGCGCCACGCCATAGGCATCGACCTTGGTGCTGACCGTGGTGGTGTCGCTGGCGGTGACGGCAACATTGCCCTCGACGCTGAAATTCGCGCGGGCGCCGCTCTTGGCGATCAGCGCCTGCGTCGAATTGCGCACGGTGTTCTGCACATCCGCGCCGCCGCCGGCAAAGGCAAAGACCGAACCCAGCGCGCCCGAGACCATGAAGGCGCTGGCGGTCAGGCTGGTCGTGGATTGCGCCGACACGACCAGCGTGCCCGATCCCGCGATCACATCGGGCAGCGCCCCGTTGCGCAGCGCGTAATAGCCCAGCGCGTCGCGCTGGCGATAGCCGGTCACCGTGACCGCGCCCGCATCGGCGATGCTGGCCAGAACCGCGTTCTGCACCGTGTTCTGCGCGATGCTGACCCCGATCGAGAGCGAGCCGGAAATCCCCACCGCCGCCGCGATCGAGGCCGCATCGGCCTGCGCCTTCACGGTGGTGCGGTCGGCTGCGGCGACCTCCATCGCGGCGGTGGTGATGGTGCCGCGCGTCACCTGCGCGGTGATGGTGCTGTAAACGTCGTTGGTGGTGCCCACCCCCGCCGCCGCCATGCCGGCGGCGAACTTGCCGCCCGACACCGCGACCGCCCCGGCGGCGACCAGCGCGTCGATGCTGTTCTGCGCCTGCGCCGCGATGGTGGTCTTGCCGGTCGAGGCCACGACCACATCCGTCAGCGAGGCCTCGATCCGGTTGGCATCCGCCGCCGTGCCGATGGTGTTCAGCGCCACCGAGGCCCCCAGCGAGGCCGCCACACCCACCGCGCCGAATGCCGCGCTGGCCGAGACCGAGGCCACGATGGCCTCGATGCTGGCCTCCTGCACGGCCCGCACGCTCACGTCGCCACCGGCGGTCAGGCTGGCATCGCTGCCGCGCGCGGTGGTGTCGCCCAGCAGCGTGTTCAGCGCCACGGCACCGCCGCCGGCGACCGAAACCCCCACCCCGCCCGCGCTGACCGCGACGGAGCCGGCGGCGGTGATGGCCGAAATCTCCATCACCTGGCGGGCCGAGACGGTGATCGTGCCCGGAGCCTTCGCCGCCGCAACGGGCGGCGTGCCGGGAACGATGGTGACGCCGGTCGGGCTGCCCGGATTGGGAACGGTATGGTAAAGCGAATAGGATTCAATGGCCTGCGCGGCGACATCGGCGCGCTGCACCACGGCGCCGACATTGCCGTCGATGGTGTTGCGGGCAATGGCGAGGCCGAAGCTGACCGCCACGCCCACCCCGCCGATGCCGGCGCTGATCGCGGCCGAGCCGGCGAAGGCCTCGATGGTGGAGGTATTCTCGGCGGTGACCGAAACATTCGCACCGCTGACGGCGGCACGCCTGGCGACGGTGCCGCGAATGGCGGCCTCCACATCGGTGGCGATCAGGTTCTCGACATAGACGCCGGCGCCCGCGACGCCCACGCCGGTCCCGCCGGCCGCCAGCGCGATGGCCGCCGCCGCCACGATGGCGTCGATCTGGCGATCCGCCGTGGCGGCCACGGTCACATCGCCCCCGGCCGCCACATCCGTGCCGGTGATCAGCGCGGCGACGCTGCTGACCGGGCTGCCGCCGGCGCGGGTGGCACCGATGCGATAGTCGTAATCGTCGGGATCGGGCTGGACGCCATCGACCCAGCCGCCGATGCGGTTCAGCGCGACCGAGGCGCCGATGCCGACGCCCACGCCCACCCCGCCGCCGCCGATGGCCACCGCCACCGCCGCGATCCGCGCCTCGATGCTGCCCGACGACACCGCCGAAACCGCCACCTTGCCGGCGCTGGTCACGGTGGCATTGTCGATCTGCGCCAGCGCCCTGGCGGCATTGATCCGGTTCTCCGCCCCCGCGCCGCCGCCGGCGACGGAAACGCCGGTGCCGCCGATGGCGATGGCCGCCGAGGCCGCCGCCGCAATCGCCCTGATCGTGGCGCTGTCGGCGGCGCTGACGGTGACGCCCTGCGCGCCGGCCTCCAGCACGGTGCCGCTCAGCACGGCCTGCGTGGTCAGCGCGACGGTATTCGTCGCCGCGCCCACGCCGATGCTGATCGCCACGCCGGTGCCGCCGAAGGCCGCAGCGATGGCGCCGGCCGCCGCCAGCGTGTCGATGTTGGCCGTGTTGGTCGCCGCGATCTCCAGCCCGCCGGCGCGGGCAGTGCCGGGCGCATCGGCCACCCGCGCCAGCACGTCCAGCGTCACGCGCGCATCCGCCCCCGCCCCCGCGCCGGTGATGCCGACGCCGGTGCCGCCCGCGACCAGCCCGGCCGCGAAGGAGGCGATCTTCGTCTCGATCGAGGCCGAGGCCGTCGCCGCGACCCGCATGGCGCCGGCCACGTCCACGCCGGCGCCCACGACCTCGGCCGTCACGTCGCCGTCGATCTCGTTCAGCGCGACGGACACGCCCAGGGCCGCGCCCACGCCGGTGCTGCCGCCCGCCAGCATCACGCTGGCCGCCAGCACCTGCACCTTGGCCACGTAATCGGCCACCGCCTCGACGGTGGCGCTGCCGGCGGCCAGGCTGCCGCCGTCGATACGGGCGATCACATCGCCCTTGATGTCGTTCGTCGTGCCCGCCCCGGCGCCGGCAATCGCCACGCTGGTGCTGCCGGATACCGCGATCGCCATCGCCGCGGCGGCGGCGTCGGATTCGATGCTGCCGCTGCGCGCCGCCGCGACCCGCGCCGCGCCGGTCACCGCCACCGTGCTGTCCAGCACCCGCGCGGTGACGCCGCCGGTGATCTCGTTCAGCGAGACCGCCACGCCCACCGGGATGCTGACCGCGTTGCTGGCGGCGAAGGAGGCCGCCACGCTGGCGCCGATGGCCGTGGCGCGGATGCGCGATTCGTCCCCGGCCTCGACCCGCAGCGCGCCGGCGGTAACGCTGGAATCCTCGATCAGCGCCGTGGTGGCCAGCGCGATGGTGTTGGTGGTCGCAGCACCACCCGCCGCGATGGCAACGCCCGTGCCCGAGGCCGAGGCCCCGACCGCCACCGCCGCCGCCAGCACATCGGCCGAAATCCGGTTGTCGCTGGTCGCCGCGACCACGACCGACCCGGCCACGTCGACGGTCGCGCCGGTCACCGCCGCCGAAACCGCCTTGCCCGCGCCGCCCAGCGCGTTCACGGCCACGCCGACGCCAACCGCGACCGCCACCGCCGTGCCGTCGGCACCCAGGGCCAGCGAGGCCGACAGCGCGCCCACCGTAGTTTCGACGATCATGGAATCGTCCGCCGTCACCGACAGGCTGCCCGCCCCGGCGGATGCCCCGGTGATCCGCGCATCCTGCACCAGCGCGCCGACGCTGCCGGTGATCGAGGACATGGCCAGCGCCGCCGTCCCGGCCACGCTGATCGCCTTGCCGCCGATACCGCCGGCCAGCGCCAGCGACGCGGCCGCCGTGAAGGCCTCGATGCGCCCCTCGCGCAGGGCGGCCACCGTCACCGGCCCGCCGGTGATCACCGCGCCGCCGGTCAGTTGCGCATCCACGTCCACGTCGATGGTGTTGCGGGCGATCGACGCGCCCACGGAAATCGAGGTCGCGCTGCCCGTGGCCGAAACCGAACCCGAGCCGACCGCCGCCAGCCCCTCGGCCTCGATGTCGGTGCTCTGGCTGGCCGAGACGTTCACGCCGCCGCCGGCCTCGACGGTATCGGCCGCGTCGATCTCCAGCCTGGCCCTGGTGCTGCCCTTGACGCGGTTCTCGGCATAGATGCCGCCGATGGTCAGGCCCAGCGCGTCGCCCTTGGACATGGCCAGCGCCAGGGCCAGAACCAGCGATTCCGCGGTGATCGCGCCCGCCATGTCGGCGCCCACGTCGATGGTGCCGGCGGTGGACAGCCGGCTGCCGGTGACCTCCGCCGTGGTGTCCAGCGGCGTAGCCACACCGGCCGCGAGGTTGCCGTCGCCATCGACCAGCGCACCCTCATAGCCCAGATAGTTGAAGGCCAGCACCAGACCGGCGCCCGCCGCCGTGCCGCCGCCGTTGAAGGAGCCGGCGACCGACACCGCCGCCGCGGTGATCCGCGCGTCGATCCCTGCCGCCTGCGTGGCGCCCACGCCGATGCCGCCGGCGCCGGTCTCGACGATGCTGGATTTCAGCGCCGCCGCCACCCCGCCGGTGATGCTGTTGACCGCGATGGCGCCGGCCACGCTGACCGAGGTCGAATCGCCCTTGCCGGCCGCGACCGAGATCGCGACCGCGCTGGCCTCGACCGAGATCATGCTGTCCTGATCGGCGCGGATCGTCAGGCCCGAGGCCGTCAGGTCGGCCACGTCCTCGACCGTCGCCTCGGTCGTGGCGCGAATGGCGTTGCGCGCCATGATGAAGGCCACGCTGATCGAACGCGCGCTGTCGTCATCGCCGCTGAGGCCCAGATTATAGCCGATGGCCACCACCGGCGCGATCACCGTGGCGTCGATGGCGGCGGCATTGCGGGCCGCGACCGTCACCGCGCCCGAGGCGTGCAGGGTGGCGAGGTCCTCGATTGTGGCGGAGGTCGCGGCATGCACGCGGTTCAGCGCCACGATGGCACCGACGCTGGTGGCCGAGCCGCCGGAATTCAGGCTGACCGACATGCCCTTCGTCGGGTCCAGCCCCACCGAGGGCTTGCCGATCCCGGCCGTGACCGCCTGCGCGGCATCCGCCGTCACCGAAACCGTGCCCGCATCCACCAGATCGGCGCGCGCGATACTGGCCGAGACCAGCATCGGCGCCGCGCCGTTGATCATCTCGCCGACCTGGGCGCCGGTGAAGGCGTCGGCGGTCTGGAACAGGAAGTTGCCGCCATCCACGCCGATGGTGTTGAAGGCCAGCACGATGCCCAGCGAGGTTTCCTTGGAAATCACCTCGGCCGCCACTTCGGCGTCGATCTCGGTGGTGGAGGTTGCCGTGACGGCCACGTCCATGCCGGTGATCGTCACCCGGCCGGGCCGCGCGCCCGCATCGACCGAGGCCGTGGCGCTGCCCAGCACCCGGTTCGTCGCAATGACCCCGGCCAGCGCCAGCGAGGTCGTATCCGCGCTGCCCGCCCCCGTCACCTCGACCGAGGCTTTCGCATCGGCCAGAATCCCGCCCGATTGCCGCGCGGCCACGTCCAGCGCGCCGGTGCCGGTCACGTCGGAGCCGGTGACCCGCGCCCTGGCGGAGTTGTCGACCTCGTTCAGCACGATCAGCCCGGCGGCGCCGGTGGCATCGCCCCCGCCCAGCGACGGGAACAGCCCGGTCAGCGTGTCGATGATCTCGGTCGCCTTGTATTCCGACCACTCCGCCGCGTTCAGCGCCGAGAAATCGACCGACGCCCCGTCCGGCCCGGTATAGCGATAGACCGCGCCCTCGGTCAGGCTGCCCTGCGCCGCGTCGATATAGACCAGATCGCCCGTATGCACCGTGCGGGTGCCCGATTGCGTGGTGAAGGCATAGTCGCCCAGCAGGTTCTTGGCCCAGTTGGCCACCACGCTGGCGCCGTAATCGTTCTTGATCGTCGCCACGGCGTCGATGGTGGTCGTGGCCAGGATCTCGGCATGGTCGCCGGCCTCGACGGCGACATTCGCCGCCTCGACGGGGGTATTCTCGACCAGCGCCACGGTATCGGCGGCGATCTTGTTCGAGGTCACGATGATCCCGAACGCCTTGCCGTCCGTCCCCGAGACCGAGACGGAATCCGAGGTGGCATCGTTTGTCACCTCGGCCTCGATCATGGCGGTGGATAGGGCCGTCACCGACAGGTCGCCGTCGATGCGCACGTCGCTGGCGGTGAGCACCGCCTGCGCGCCGCCATCGCCCTTGCCGGCAAAGCTGAGACCGGCCAGGATCGGGTCGCCGAGGATCGCGTCGATGGTGTTGAACAGCACGTTCTGCGCCGTCCAGCCGACCGAGTTGAAGGCCAGCGTCACCCCGGCGGTATCGCCGCCGCTGGTATAGGATTGCGAGGCATTGGTGGCGGTGATGCCGGAATCGTTCACCGCCTCGACGGTCACGTCGCTCGTGCCGGCGCCGTCGCGGATGGTGGTGTTGCCGACCGTGGCCCTGGCGGCGCCCTGCACCACGTTGGTGGCAATCACGGCATTGATCGCCAGCACGGTGTCATCGTCGTCGGTGCCCCAGTCGATCGAGCTGCCGCCGCTGGCATAGGCCGCCGAATCCACATCCGCCGAAATCGTGGCGCTTTCCTCGGCCAGAACCGCGATGGCGCCGCCGGTATTGGTCAGCGTGGCGTGATCGACCTCGGCCAGCGCACCGCCGCGCACGTCGTTCATAACCACCAGCCCGGCCACGGCGGTCGAGGGGGCGGCGAACATGCCCAGATCGGTCTCCAGCACGCCCGACATCACGGTGCGCTTCCACAGGCCCAGGTCGGAATAGTCCAGCGCGTTCAGGTCATAGCTGCCGCCCGCGCCAAGATATTGATAGATCGCGCCTTCCTCGCCCGCGATCAACTGCCAGTCCGCCGAAGCCTCGAAGTCGAAGCTGGAGGTGTCCAGCCCGTCCACATCCGCCGCGCCGGTATACATCCAGACGGTCGGCGACTCGCCCAGCTCGCCCGGCACGGAGATGCGGGTGCCGGTGGTGATGCCGTCCACCACCGGGTCCATGCCGCGCGCCACGGCGATGTCCACGTCCAGATAGTCGTCGGCCAGCCGGATCTTGTCGCCATAGGCCAGCGTCCGGGTCTTGGTGCCGCCGGCCTCGGGGCTGGTGTCGTGATCCACGTCCAGCAGGTCGTTCACGGTCTCCTGCATGAAGCCGGCGCCGCCGTCGCTGGTCACAAGGCTTTCCGCGACCAGCTTGGTATTCGACCAGATGCCGGATTCGTCCCTGGCGCGGACGGCAATCCCCGCCCCCGCCGTCACCACGTCCGGGGTGCCGGCCGTGCCGGCGATGCGCGCCACGGCCTTGCCCGAGACCTTGTTCGACGAAATCACGATGCCGTAGGCGCTGCCCGAGGCGCCCTTCATGGCGCTGCTGTCGGTCGTCGCCGCATTCGACACGGTGGCGTTGATCTTGGCCGCGTTCACCGCCTCGACCGCGACCGCGCCGCCGGCCGTCACCGGGCTGGCGATGATCTCGGCCACGGCATCGGCGCCTTCCTCGGCCCCGAAGGCGTATTTCACCGCGCCGCCGCCGACGCCCGACAGGATCGGCGCGCCGAGGATCGCGTCCACGGTGTTGAACAGGACGTTCTGCGATTCCCACCCGACCGAGTTGAAGGCCAGCGTGATGCCCAGATCGGTCCCCGCCGAGGCGCCGCTGGCATAAAGCCTTGCATCCACCCGCGCGGCATTGTCGGCCGAAACCGTCACATCGCCATCCGCCTGCACGTCGCTGTCGGCGATCCGGGCCACGGTCTTGCCGTGCACGACGTTGGTGGCGATCTGGCCCGAGAAGCCCAGCACTTCGCCCTCGCCGGTCACGCTGCTGCCGCCGCTGGCGGTGGCGGAACTGGCCAGATAGGCGGCGATGGCGGCCTCGTTCTCGGCGGTCAGCGCGACGCTGCCGGCGGTGACCAGACGGGTGTTCTCGGCGATGGCACTGGCGTTGCCGGTGGCCTCGTTGAACACGATGGCGATGCCGATGGTGCGGGCATTGCTGGCCTGTATGGCCTCGGCGGTGACGCCGAACAGGTCCTCGAAATCGGTCTGGCTGAGCTGCTTCCACAGCAGCGGGTCATGGTAGTCGGTGGCGGCCAGATCGACGGGACCATTGCCGAGATACTGGAAGATCTTGCCCTGATCCGCCCCGGCCGACACCCGCACCCGGTCGCCGGCGATCAGGTCGCGGGTGCCGGACTGGTCGGTGAACTCATAGCTGCTCAGGCCCAGTTGCCCGGCGGCGGTGCCGATCAGCGCGCCGATATCGCCCAGCGAACTGGTCGCCGAGGCCGATGAGGACACTTCGGCATGGGCGGTAATGATGTTGCCGGTGATGGCGGTGATCGCGATCCCGCCATCCGCCGTCACCTCGCCGCCGTCGATCCCGGCCTCGGCATTGCCGAGGCTGCGGTTCGACACCAGCAGGACGGCGGTGGACTTGCCGCTGGTCACGTCGCCGGTGCGGATCGCGAAGCCGTTCGTCACCGAGGCCCCGGCATCCGCGCCGGTATCGGCGTCGATGGCGACACGGGTCTGCGCGTCCAGCGCGACCGCACCGCCGATATCCACCGAGGCATCGGAAATCTTCGCCACGGTATCGACGCCGGTGGCGGTCTCGAACAGTTCCTCGCTCAGCTCCGAGGTGCCGATGATGGTTTCCAGCGCGTCGAGGATCAGGTTCGTGGGCTTGTAGCCCACCGCGTTGAAGGCCAGCACGGCCGTCACCGCATCGCCGCCACCCTGCATCGAGCCGGCGGCCAGCGCCTCGATCATGCCCTCGCTGGCGGCATCGAGGGTCAGGTCGCCGGCGCCGGTCAGGCCGCCGCCGGTCAGCAGCGCCTGCGCGCCCGCGTTCACGGTATTGGTGACCGAGACCACGTTCTTGCCGACCTTGGCCTTCACCGCGCTGGTATCGCGCGACGCGATCGCCCCCCGATCGCGCGCGGTGATCGCGGTCAGCCCGACCACGGTCAGCGTCGAATCCGCCACCTGCGCCAGCGTGCCGGAGGTCACCTCGTTTCGCGCCACGATGCCGCCCAGCGCCTCGGCCTCGGGCTTCATGCGGGCACCGTCGAGGCCCATCTCCTTCAGCGCCGCCCGGACCATCGAGGCCGGGATCAGCGTGTCGCTGTTCAGCGGCTTCCACAGGCCCAGATCGTCGAAATCCGCCGCGCCCAGATCGACCGAGGCGCCATCCGCGCCCATGAACCTGTAAAGCGTCGGCGTGCCGCCGGCATCCTCGACCCGCACGATATCGCCCAGATTCAGGGTCTGGACCCCGGACTTGTCGGTGAAATCGTAATCGTCGCGCAGGGCCGAAATGACGTTGTTCAGGATATTGTTGCCCAGCGTGTTCGTGGCCGAGGCCGCCGAACCCAGCCGGCTTTGCGCGTCGATGACGGCCTCGCCCCTGGCCTCGACCGTAACCGCGCCGGCGTCGATGACGGCATCCTCGATCACGGCCTCGGTGCCGATGGCGACCTTGTTGCCGACCACCGCCAGCCCGATGGAGGACGCCTTGGCATCCAGCACCGCGACCACCGCCGCGCTGGCCTGGTTGTCCACGCGCGACTGGATGGTGCCGGCATTCACCGCCGAGACCGTCACCGCGCCGGGCGTCGTCACCGTGGACTCCGCGATCCGCGCCAGCACCTTCACCGGGCTGACCGTGCGCAGCGACAGGTCACTGTCCGCCAGCGAGGCGCCATCGCTGACCACATCGCCGATCAGCGTCTCCAGCGTGCCGAACAGCAGGTTGCCGCGCTCGTATCCGATGGTGTTGCCGGCGATCTGCAAGGCAATCGACGAACTGCCGCCATCGGTCAGGCTGGCGGTGCTGTTGGTGGCCTCGATCACCGATTGATTGTCCGCCGCGACCGTCACCGGCCCGGAGGCGTCGATGCTGCTGTCCACGATCTCGGCGCGGGTGCCGCCGAAGGTGCCGTCGGCGCTGCGCCCGGCCTGGATCAGGTTCGTGGCCACCACCGCCGATTGCGCGCTGGTATCGCCGGTGCCGATCAGGAAGCCCCCGACCTTGCCCAACGCACCCAGATAGCCGAAAGCCTTGTCCATCAGGGCCTTCTGCGCGAAGGCGCCGCCGCCCTGCGATTGCGCGGTCACGTCGTTGCGGGCGATCACCGTGCCGCGCGACAGCGCGTCCACCGCGACGCCGCCGCCTTGGTAATCGACATTCTCCACCCGCGCATCGGCACCGTTGCGCAAATCGTTGAAGGCCAGCGCGATGCCCACGGCCGAGGCCCCGGACTGGCGCAGGTTCATGTTGTCGGTCAGCGAGGAGGCCGTGACCGGCGCCTTCCACAGGCTTTCGTCGCCGAAATCGGCCGCCGCGAGGTCCAGTCCGACCGCATCCGGTCCCATATAGGTATAGGTCTGGCCGGCCACCCCGTCGATCGCCTCCCACAGGGCGGCGTTCTGGAACGCCTTGGCCTGCCCGGCGGGCGTGGCGAAGTCGATATGGTCCGCCGGCCCGACATAGCGGTAAAGCTGGCCGGCGCCGCCGGGATTGCGCTTCAGCACGATGCTGCCGGGCACCACGTCCACGGCGTCGCTATAGCCGTCGGTGACGGCGTTGTAGCCCAGCGTGACCGTGGTGCCGAAGGCGATGTCCGTCACCGCCGCATTGGCGATGTTCAGGTCGCCCGAGCCGCCAAGACCCGTCACGTCGGTCAGCGCATGCAGGCCCAGATCGCCCGTCGCCACCGCGTCGGAGGTCACCTGAACCACGCTCTGGATCGTGGCGGTATCGCTGGCGCGGACATCCAGCGAGCCGGTCTCGACCGCCAGCTTGCCCGGCCCGGTGCCGGCCAGCTGCGCCCGCGCCACGCGGCTGAGCTGGTTCGAGGCGAAGGCCACGCCGATGCCCTTGGCGCTGGCCGCCGTCACGCCGGCCACGCTGGCGCGGCTGGCATTGGTCACCGTGGTCGAGGCCAGGCCGCGCGACAGCGCCACCAGCGACAACGCCCCCGCCGCCGTGACCGGGGCGTCGATGATCGACGCCTCGACGGCGATCTGCTCCTCATGGGTCCAGAAATCGGTGCCGATCAGCGCATCGAAGGCCGCCGCAGCGAGGTGATCGACCTCGAAGCCGGCGATGTTCATCGCCAGCGCGCCGCTGACCGCCTTGGCGCCCGCGGTGCCCAGCGTGCCCAGCCCCTTGCCGGCCTGGAAGTTCAGATAGATGGCCGCATCCGCGAAGCTGTCGTCCTCGGCCCGGACCGTCACCGCGCCATCCGCCGTCAGGCTGCCGCCCGCGACCCGCGCCGTCACCGCGCCATTGGTCAGGTTAACCGCCAGCCCGCCGGCCGCCATCGTCGAGCCGGTGGCCGCATCCGCGTCCGGCGTCCCGCCGGTCCCGTCCAGTTCCCCCACCGGGGCCGAGGACACGCGGGCGGTATGGGTCGCCGCATTCTCGGCCGCGATCAGGATGCCCTCGGCACTGGTCAGGACGGCATCGGTGATCGTGACCGACACGTCGCGGTCCACGTCGTTGATCGCGCTGGCGCGGGTGACGCGCATGCCGGTCTGGGTGCCGCCCAGCATCGCCGCGAAGGGCCGCGCCACGGCCACGAAATCCGAGGAATCGCGGGCCGTGACGGCAATGCCGCCATCGCTGGCGGTCAGGTCGATGCCCGCGACCGCGACCGAGGTGCCGCCGCGCAGCGTGTTGATGCTGTCCAGCGAGGACGACAGCCATGTCGTATCGCCGGCGGCCGCCAGCGTGATCGCCGCGCCGCCGACCGCGCCCGTCCCCAGCGTGATGCCCAGGCTGTCGCTGCCCTCGATGCGGGTCGTGCCGACCGCGCGCGAGGTGATGCGGTTTTCCACCATCCCGCGCGAGGTGGCCTCGATGCCGATCCCGCCCGCCGCCGTCAGCGTGCCCGAGGAGGCGATCAGGTTCGCCCGCGTCACCTCGAAGCGCGAGTCCAGCGCCGACAGCACCGCGATGCCGCTGACGGCCGAGATCACGCCCGGCGCGTTGTCGGTCGCCAGATGCGCCGAGGCATGAAGCCGGTCGCTGCTGCGCAGGTCGATGCCGCCGGCGCCGGTCTGGGTGATGCGCGCGCCCGCGGCGATGTCGATGCCGGTGGTGGCGTTGATCGTCACCGCCGCCCTGGCGCGGCTGCCGCCCAGCAGGGCATCCACGGCCTCGCCAAGCTGGTCGGTGGTGAAGGTGCCGGCCTGCACGGCGGATTCCAGCATCGCCAGAAGCTGGCTCAGCGACGCGCCGGGGTTGTCGGCCAGGTCCCTGGCGAATTGCGTCCCGGCCCCGGCCATGCCCGCCAGCAGCGCCTGCAACGGCGCCGGATCGGCAAAGTCCAGCAGGCCCGGAATCGCGATCCCGTCGAGGTCGATGTCCAGATGGGTGGCGTTGCGGGCCTCGACCGTCACATCCGTCGCATTGATCCGCGCCGCGCCGCCGAGGCCGACCTTGGCGGTATTGTTCAGCGTCAGGTCCAGGTCGGGGCTGGCCACCGTGCCTTGCAGGTCCAGCCGCGCCCCGCTTTCGGCACGCAGGGCGACATTCTTCGCGTTCAGCGTGCCGTCGACGTTCAGCAACGCCTGCGCGCCGAAGCTCTGCGCGCCGCCGGCCGCCGGCGTGGCATTCGCATAGGACAGCGCCGACAACGCGATGTCCCCGGCGGTGATCGTGCCGCCCACGGTCAGGCTGCCGGCACCGACGCCGATGCTGGCCGCGCCGAAATTGCTGGCCCCCGCAAGCGTGGCGGTCTTCGCCCCGTCGAAGGCCATCGACACGGCGCCCAGCGCGCCGCCCGCCACCGCGTTCAGGTTCAGCGCCTGCACGCCGGCACCCGCCACATCGCCCAGCCAGACCCACAGCGCCGAGGTGGTGGCCATGTTGTGGACGACAGGCGCGCCGCCGCCGCTGACGGTCACGGTCGTGCCGGCTATCGTCACCGAGGCCGTGGCCCCCGCCCAGCCCGGCAGGCCGGACAGGTCCACCACCGTGAAGCCGGCGATGCCCAGATTGCCGAACGGCTCCATGTTCTCATAGGCGAGGCTGCCGCCGCCGGTCAGCCCGATCACGCCCGAGCCGCCGGCGCCCAGGCTGATGCCGCTGGCGGTGACGCCCGCGCCCAGCACGATCCGGTCCCTGCCGCCGAGGCCGCCGTCGATCACCCCGGCGAAATCGCCGGCTTGCAGGGTGAAGGTATCGTCATTGCCGATGCTGCCGGTCAGCCGGTCGATGTCGGAGAAGCTGATGCTCGCCGCACCGCCGCCGATGGCGGCCGTGCCGCTGTCGGCCCCGGTGATCGCCCAGCCCACGGCGGCGCCCGAGGACACGAACACCGTATCCTGCCCGCCGCCGCCGATGAACTCGACATCGGGCAGCGACAGCGCGCCGAAGCTGTCGGCGTCGAAGGTGAAGCGGTCGTCCCCCTGCCCGCCGGTGATCGTCACCGTCAGGGGCTGGCTGTCGTCATAGACGGTCGCGGCCAGCACGGCGCCGCCCGCGGCCCGGTCCACCACCTCGACCCGCTGCACGGGCGCGGCGGCATCGGTCAGCAGGTCCACGTCCTCGACCAGCCGCACGATGATGTCATGGACCACATCGGGCGAGTCGGTGGCCAGGCTGACGCCCAGATCGGCGTTCAGCAGCAGCCGCGGCTCCAGCGGGTCGAAGACCATGCGCACCGCCGTGGCCTCGGCCAGGATCGCCGATGCGCGCGGCCTGTCGCGTCGCATCAGATGGGCCAGGCGGCGAAGGAACCAGCGCGATTGAGTCCGGCGGGTGGACCGGGGCTTGATCTCGAACGGATAGGACATGGTTCCACACCTGGCTGTGCGGGGGTCGTCGCGACCGACGGACCACCCGTCGGCCGGCGTGGCATCGGTCCGTCAGTTCACGCTGCTACTGGCCGGATCGGCCCCGGACAGGTCGGGCGCGGTATCGGCAGCCGCCGCCACCGCCGGATCGGCGGGCAGCGCGGCCAGCCGTTCCGCCGTGTCGGTCAGATAGCGCAGCGAATGCAGGTGCAGGAAGATCAGCTCCAGATCGTCGGCGCGCGAAAGCTCCTCGAGCTGGGCGCCCGACAGTGCCCGCAGACGCTCGCGGCTGATGGTCTGGAAGCCCGACAGCGACAGGTTGCGCCCGTCGCGCAGGGTAAAGCGGGCCTGCATCGGCTCCAGCAGGTCCATCTCGACCAGCCGTTTCGCCAGCGCGCGGGTGCGCACGAACTGCACCTGATAGGCCTGAAGGAATTCCAGCACCGAGCGCAGATACTGCGTCTGCTCGCCGTCCTCGTCGAACAGGCGCTCGCCCCGGCCGGCATCGTTCACGCCGGCATAGTCCTCGTCGATGCACAGCATGAAGCTGCGGGCGGAATCGTTGGTCGAGAACACGAAGGGATAGCGGCGCAGGAAGGCCGGGACGTATTTGCCCAGCCAGGCGCCGTCCTCGCCCACGAACAGGTTCTCGTCGTCGCGCACGCCCAGCAGGACGACCGGCGCCACGTCCTCGCCCTCGCCGGCGAAGACGATGGCATATTCCTGCCCCGCCTGCGCGAACTCCGCCGCCATCAGCGGCACGGCGTTCACCTCGCGCGCGAAATCGAAATTGCGGCCGGTCTTGACCGAGATGCCCCTGTGGCGGGCCACCGTCACCGGAACCGCGTTCTGATAGATCAAAAGTTGTCTGGCCATTCCGGGAACTCTCCTCACCGTCCTATGCATTCGACCGATCCGCCAAGCCCTTCATTCGGCAGGAAAATCGGTTGGGCCGATAACCCGGCCCCCCGATGCGCGATCCGGTCGGATACCGCCATGCCGGCGTGACGCAAGGTCACATTCCAACAGGACGATATGAGCAAGACCCCGCCCAGTCAATGACTCCCTTGGCGGGATCATGCCGCTTTTCCACAGAAATATCAATCTGTAGTTGAGCGGCGGATTCCTGCCGTCCTACCCTTGGCCGACGCCGGCCGCATAGGGGCGCAGCAGGTCGTCATGGGTTCCGAACTTGCGGATGTAAGCCGTGTTGAAGCCCAGACATTGCGTCGAGGCGCAGCGGTCCCGCAGCGGGCATTGGTGAAAGCCGTTGCGGTGGAATTCGGTCCAGAAGGCGGGGTCGACCAGCAGCAGCGGCTGGTCGTTCACAAGCAGGTGATCGTCCGCGCCCAGCAGGCATTGCGGCACGTTCTTCATCTCGACCCGGCGATCCGCCGCACGGGCGCGGGCGGCGGCCTCGCGCAGCCAGGGCAGCATGGCGGGATAGGAGGCGATCAGGTTCTTCTCGTCGCTCTCCTTCATCGGCCAGTAGATCCAGAACTCCATCTGTCGCAGGTTGCGATAGCCCGCCAGCGCATCGACGATGCCGGGCAGCAGGCGATAGCTTTCCTCGGTGACGACGGTGTTGGTCAGCAGCGTCACGTCATAGGCTTCCAGGTTCTCGAACCCCCGGATCATCTTGTCCCATGACCCGCGCACCTGGGTGATGCGGTCGTGGCTCTCGGCGCAGTCGCCGGCGACCGAGATGAAGAACTCGTTCACGCCGGCCTCGACCAGCGTGCGGGCGAAGGCGGGATTGCCCAGCCGCATGCCGTGGGTCTGGATGCGGATGTCGCGAAAACCGTTGTCGCGGGCGCGGCGGGCCAGGTCGGGCAGGTCGCGGCGCAGCGTGATCTCCGAGCCGGTCAGGATCAGCCCCGACCATTGCGACGTGCGATAGTTATGCGCCATCACCTCGTCGAAGCGCGCATCGCTTTGCGGGACCAGACGGTCCATCGTGCCCTCTATCATGCAATGCACGCAGGCGAGGTTGCAGCGGAACTCCATCGTCAGCGAGACATAGCGGTGCTGGTCGTGCAGGCCGGGATCGGGCGCGTTCATGGCCCCACCTTGTCAAAGCAGCGCATAATAGGCGCTTTTGGTGATCTCCATTCTGCCCTCCGCCATGCGAAAGTCAAACCCGCCGTCGAACAGCAGGTGATCGAGGCGCCCGGCCCGCGATTCGATCGCCGCGACCAGCGGTTCGGGAAAGCCGGTGCGCCGCAGGAACCACAGCAATTGCCCGACGCGCAGGCGGGTGTAATACAGCCCGTCCGCCGCGCGCTTGTTGGCGACGACCACGGTTTTCGTGCCCGCCATTTCCGGCCACAGCAGCATGGAATGGCGATAGTGGCGCAGGTCCAGCCGCGCCGATTCCACGATTTTGCGGCGGATGGCGGTGCCTTCGTTGTCGGCGTCGAAGAAATTGTAGATGTTGCGCATCTCGATCCCCGCCGCCGTCACCTCGCAGCTCATCCCCGAGGAGACCGAACTGCCCGGATTGCCCAGATAGACGTTCAGCGCCGGAATGCGGCGGCTGGCGGCCACCTGCGCGTCGAGGTCCAGCGAGACCATGAAATACGGGCAGCCCGGCGGCGCCGGCACGTCGCATTCGATCCACGGCGACAGGGCTTGCCGGATACGCTCGATCGACACCTGCCGGTCGAGGCGGGCATAGTCGTAGAAATACAGTTCCAGGCTGACCGCCCCGGCGGCGTGCTTCAGCCCCCAGACCACCGCCCCCTGCCCGAATTCCGCGCGCAGCCCGTGCAGGGCCTCGGCGAAGAAGGCCGGGGCCTGCATGTATGCGAGGGCCTCCCACAGCAGGCCGGCGGCGCGCAGCTTGCCCTCCGGCGCGGCGGCGGGGGCATAGTCCCACAGGCAGAAATCGCGATAGGCGTCGCCGGGGGCGGTGATTTCGTCGCTCATGGCGCGGCCTCCGGCCGGTGGACCTGCATCGGCGCCGGGTCGCGGCCGCGCCGGCCCTGGATGCCGTAATAGACGGTGGCGAAGGCGCTGCCGTCCGAGGCGAAGCCGCCGGCGATATGGCCCAGCCGCGTCGGGCCGTAGGCATCGAGGATCGGCGCCACCGCATCAGGCGGCAGCCCGAAGGCGCCGGCCAGCCCGGCCAGCGGCGCCCGCGCCTGGTCCAGCGAGCGCGCGATGCGATAGAGGTTCAGGTCGAAGCTGTCGCGCGCGCCCCCGGCCTCGGCCACGTCGAACCGGGTCAGGCGGTCGCAGGCCACGCCGCCGGCCACGGCACGGGCGAAGCCGGCCGCCGGATGCGGCACCCCGTCCCGGTCCCAGCGCGCCAGCGCGGCCAGCGGGTCGGCCTCGCCCAGCGGCAGGTGATAGCGGTCCAGCCGCGCCTCGGCCGGGGCGTCGATGCGCCATTTCAGCGCCTCGAAGATCAGCACCGGCGCCGTGGACCCCGCCGCCTGCGCGGCCAGCAGGTCGTCGGTGAATTCCAGATAGATCTTGCGCACGGGGTGCCGCCCGCCCTCATGCCCGAAATGCACCACGGGGGCGCGCGGCAACTTGTCCAGCAGCCCCGCCAGACGCGCCGGATCGGCGCCCAGCGTGGCGGCGAATTTCGCGAAACCGGCCTCCGGCGCGATGCCCGGCGCGGCGAAATCCTCGCGCATCATCGACACCACGAAACGGTCGCGATTGATGCCCTGCGCGGAAAACTTGGCCGAATGCTCATAGCCGAAGGGCCGGTTCAGCGACTGGATGCCGTCCAGCAGCGCCCGCCCCTGCGGCCCGATCTCGTCGCCCGGAAAGGCGCTGGGCACGGCCTGCATGCGGCGGGGGCGGGGCTTGCCCGCAGCCTCGGCGACGATCAGCATGAAATCCATGTCCAGCCGCGGGCGGTGGAAGGCGGTCTCGCGCAGGCCCAGATCGGCCAGCCGCGCGCGATAGACCTCCGGTGCGCGGTAGAAGGGCTGGAAGACCATGTTCGCCTGCGCGCCGTGATCCAGCAGGCCGGGGCAGCTCTCCGGCGTCATCGCGCAGCGTTCATAGACGGTCACGCGCCCGCCCGGCGCCAGCAGTCCCGCCCCCATCGCCATGAAATCCAGCGCGTTTTCCAGCGGCCAGTCGTGCAGGATCGACTTGAAGCCGACCAGATCGAGGCCGGGCGCCACACCCTCCAGCCCCCGGCGCAGGTCGCCGGGGCGAAAGGTGACGCGCGCGGCCTCGGGGCGGCCGGCCAGCATCTCGCGCCCGAGGGCGCAGACCACGGGCAGGTCGAACACCTCGGCCCGCAGCCCCGGCGCGCGGGCGCAGGCGGCCGCCGCGAAAGCGCCGCTGTTGCCGCCCACATCCAGCATCCGCCGCACCCCCGACAGGTCCAGCAGGTCCAGCGCCACCCCCGCCTCGTATCGGGTCAGCACCGAAGTATAGCGCACCCACGGCCTTGCCGCCGCAAGGTTTTCCGGCGTGACCTCGATGCAGCGGTCATAGCGGAACAGGTCGAACACCGCCGACCCCGCCCGGAACGCGCCAGGATCGGTCAGGAAATCCGCAAAGCCGGCGGCAAGGTCGCGCGCCGCCAGCCGCGAGAACCAGAGCTGCGCCTCCAGCAGGTCGCGCGCGCCCAGCGCCTGCCGGAAGGCCGTGGTCAGGCCCAGCCGCCCGAGGCTGTCGCGCGCCCAGACGCCGCCCTCCTCCAGCAGCATGACCAGCAGCGCCCCGCCCTGCGCCGTCACCCCCTCCAGCAGCGAGGCCGGCGACAGCGGCCCGCGCGCCAGCCGGTCCACCCAGCCGCGCGCAAGGGCGAGTTCCAGCGCCCCCGCCAGCGCGGCCGAGCGCAGGAACGGCGCCGTGGCCGCGAAACCGGAAACCGGCGCGGCGGCATCGAGGATCGGAGACTCGGACCCGGACATGGCGCCAGTCTGATCCATATCGCGGCGGCTGTCACCCGGAACGCACACGAAAAGGTTGATCTGCAACCAGTCTTTTCTTTCATAGCATGACCGGCTTTGCTAGGATCATGGTTAACGACCCCATTGCCAGCGCCGCCCCCCTTTTCCGCCACGGCGCCCGGACCCCCGCCCTGCCGTGGAAAGGACACCGTGATGGACCAGCCGACACCGAAACCCGCCTTTTCGCCACCCGCACGCCTTGCCGGGGTTCTGGCGCTGGCGCTGGCGCTGCCCGTCCCCGCGCTGGCCGCCGATCTGGCGCCGCCCGCCCCCGCCGCAACCGAGGGCCGCGACTGGACCGGGCCGCGCGCCGGGGCCGAGCTGCTTTCCGGGGCACGCGGGTCGATGACCTACACGACATCGACGCCGACCACCTATCGCTTCTCGGAAACCGGCCTCGCGCCGGGGCTGTTCGCGGGCTACGACTGGCAGTTCCGGCCGCGCTGGGTGGGCGGTGTGGAAGCCGGCTGGTCCAGGCCGAACCTGGATTTCGCGCCGCTGCCGATGTTCGGCTCGATGCTGGATGTGCGCGGGCAATGGTCGCTGACCGGGCGGCTGGGCTATCTGACCGGCAACGACACGCTGGCCTATGGGCGGCTGGGCTTCGCGCGGACCTCGCTGGACGTGCCGGAGGGCTTTGCCGGCACCGCCGGCCGCAACCTGAACGCCGCGGTGATCGGCGCCGGGATCGAATCCTTCATCAACGACCGCACCAGCGCGCGGGTCGAGATGCGCTATCTGCGCGGCCTCGACACGATCAGGACGGCGGATCTGGTCAGCTTCCGCATGGACGAATTGCAGGTCGCCGCCGGCATCAGCTATCACTGGCAGCAAAGGCGGCCGGGCGAGGCGCTGCCGGCATCGGATGCCGAATGGACCGGCTTTCACGCCGGGCTGATCGCGGCCTATGCGCCGGGCGCGATGGACAACCGCGTGGCGGGCGATCTTTACGGTCCCTATGCCGCCGGGCGGGCGGCGGCGGGGTTGCAACTGGGCTATGACTGGCGCGTCAATGAAAACTGGGTGCTGGGCGCGCAATACGAGTTCATGCGCCTCGACCAGAAATTCCGCGATCCCGGCGCCGACACCATCGCCACCTCCGGCCCGACCGTCTTCGCCACCCTGAAAAGCAGCGAGGCGATCAGCCTGCGCTTCGGGCGCCTGATCCAGCCCGAGACCCTGCTTTACGCCAGCCTGGGGCGCAGCCGGATGAAGCTGACGGCCTCGCCGGACTTCTATCCGCTGGACGGCGGCGGCAGCAGGACGCTGGGCGGCTGGCAGCTGGGACTGGGCATGGAGACCGCCTTCTCGCGCCACCTGTCGATGCGGGTCGAGGGGGTCTATACCGATACCAAGGACGATCTGGTCACCACCAACGCGCAAAGCGAGCAGGTGCGGCTGCGGCCCTCGGTGCTCAGCGGGCGGATCGGGTTCAGCTATCGCTTCTGAACGCAGGGTTCGGGGCAACGAGGAGGCATGATGACGGACGAATCGGGCAAACCGCCGCAAGTGACATGGGACGACAGCGGCATGGTCACGCAATTCGCCAATGTGGTGAACGTGCAGGGCACGCAGGAGCAGGTGGACATCTTCCTGGGCACCAACCGCACCTGGAACCCGGCACAGGGCGGCGAGGTGGTGGTGACGCTGGACAGCCGCGTGATCCTGACGCCGCTGGCCGCGAAACGGCTGTGGACCGTGCTGGGCGGCGTGCTGGCCGAGCACGAGAACCGCTTCGGCCCGCTGAAGATCGAATAGGGTGCCGCCTTGCCGGCCGTCGACGCCCACCCCCTGCCTTGCCGGACCACGACGGTGACGGGACCGCCGCGCCGCCCCTGCGCGGCGCGCGCCACGGGCGGGGCCGGGACGTTGTCGGCCGGTCGGCCCTCTTTCGGATCGGGGCGATGACCGCGCCGCTGCCTGCCGGGGCCGCGCCGGAGGCGGGCGGCCCAGTGCCTTCGGACCCAGCGCCTTCGGACCCCGTGCCGCTGGAATCGGCGCATCTGCACCGGCTGGTGGCGGGCGGGGACCGGGCGGCGCGCGGGCTGGCCTGGCTTGCGCTGCAATGCGGCCAGATCGGCGCGCGCCAGGCGGTGCTGTGGGAGGTGACCGGCGGCGCGCTGCGGGTGCTGGCGACATGGCCCGAGGCCGATCCGCCCACGGGCCGCGCGCTGGCGGAAATCGAGACCGCCGCGCGGCTGGCCTTGCAGGAATCGCGCGCCATCGCGCGGGGACGCGCCGACCTGCCCGGCGCGCCGGTGGTGGCGATGCCGGTGCTGCTGGACGCGCCCGGACCGGAGACCCCCGGCACCCCCCGCCTGGGCACGCTGGTCGGCGTGGCGCTGGAGGCCCAGCCCGACACCGAGCTTGCCCGCGAGGCCGCCACCGCCGCCATCCGCCGCCTGCAATGGGGCGCCGGCTGGCTGCGCGAGGATCTGCGCCTGCGCGAATCCGGGCAGGCCGCAGGCGCCGACCGCCGGGCGCGGGTGGCGCTGGACATCCTCACCAACGCCCTGGATCACGAGGGCTTCCGCGAAGCCGCGATGGCCGCCGTCACCGACCTCGCCATCCGTGCCGATTGCAGCCGGGTCTCCGTTGGCTTCCGGCGCGGGCATGCGGTGAAGGTGGCGGCGATCTCGCACAGCGCGCGCTTCGGGCAAAGCCACAGCATCGCCCGCAGCCTCGGCTCGGCGATGGACGAGGCCATCGACCAGCGCGCCACCATCCTTTACCCCGCCCCCGACGACCGCCCGCTGGCCACGATGGCCCATGCCGCGCTGGCCCGGCTGCAAGGCGGCGGGCAGGCGCTGAGCATCCCGATGTTCCTCGGCGACCGCTTCATCGGCGCCTTCACCTTCGAGCGCGCCGAAGGCCCGCCCTTCGACACCGCCACCATGCAGCTTCTGGACGCCACCGTGGCCCTGCTGGCGCCGATGCTGGAGGACAAGCGCCTCAACGACCGCTGGCTGGGCGCCAAGGCCGCCGATGCCGCCCGCCGCCAGCTGCGCAACCTGTTCGGCTTCGGCCATCCGGTGCTGAAGCTGGTCACCTTGCTGGCGCTGGCGGCGGTGCTGTTCCTGTCGCTGGCCACCGGCACCTTCCGCGTCACCGCCGAGGCCGTGCTGGAAGGCAAGGAGCGCCGCGCCGTCACCGCCGCCTATGACGGCTTCATCCAGGCATCGGACATCCGCGCCGGCGACATCGTGACCGAGGGGCAGCTTCTGGCGCAGCTGGACGACCGCGACTTCACCCTCGACCGCCTGCGCCGCGAGACCGAGCGCGCGCAGTTCAGCCACCAATACGACGAGGCGCTGGCGGCGCGGCAGCCCTCGCTGGCCAATGTCATCCGCAGCCAGATCGCGCAGGCCGATGCGCAGATCCGCCTGATCGACGAGCAGATCGCCCGGACGCGGCTGCTGGCGCCCTTTGACGGCGTGGTGATCTCGGGCGACCTGACGCAGCGCATCGGCGATGCCGTCAGCCGCGGCGAGGTGCTGTTCGAGATCGCACCCCTGACCGGCTACCGCGTCGAGATGAGCGTGGACGAGCGCGAGGTCGCGGCGCTGGAGGCTGGGCAGGACGGCAGCATCGTCTTTTCCGCCCTGCCCGATGAAAGCTTCCCCATCGCCTTGCGCGCCGTGACCCCGGTGGCGCAGGCGCAGGCCGGCCGCAACCTGTTCCGGGCCGAGGCCGACCTGGCCCCGGACTGGGCCGCCACCGACCCGGCGCTGATCCGCCTGCGCCCCGGCATGACCGGCATCGCCAAGATTCCCGTGCGGCAGGAGCGGCTGATCACCATCTGGACCCGGCCGATGGTCAACTGGGCACGGCTGGCCTGGTGGCGCTGGGCGGGCTGATGGCGGAATCGCTGTTCGATCCTTCCTGGTATCGCATGGCGCCCCTGCGCCTGCGCCTGCGCGGCCATGTCGAGCTGCACCGCCACCGCTTTCGCGGGCAGTTGTGGTATGTTCTGCAAGACCATCAGAGCGGGCGCTATCACCGCCTATCGCCGGCGGCGAACCTGTTCATCTCGCTGATGGACGGGCGGCGGACGCTGGACGAGATCTGGAACATCACCGGCGCCCGCTATGCCGACGACCCGCCGACGCAGGCCGAGACCATCCGCCTGCTGGCGCAGCTGCACGGCAACGACCTGCTGCAAGGCGACGTGCCCCCGGACGTGTCGGAACTGGCCGAGCGCGCGGCCAGGCAGGGCCGGCAGGACCTGCTGGGCCGCTTCCGCAACCCGATGGCGCTGCGCTGGCCGCTGTTCGATCCCGACCGCATGCTGGACCGGCTGGCGCCCCTGTTCCGGCCGCTTTTCACCATCTGGGGCCTGCTGGCCTGGCTGGCGCTGGTCGCCGCCGGCATCGTGCTGGCGGCGCTGCATTGGGGCGAGCTGACCGCGACCTCGACCGACCAGATCATCAGCGCCGGCAATATCGGCCTGACGCTGCTGATCTATCCCGTCATCAAGCTGCTGCACGAATTCGGCCACGGCATCGCCGCCAAGGTCTGGGGCGGGCGCGTGCACGAGATGGGGGTGATGCTGCTGGTGATGATGCCGGCGCCCTATGTCGATGCCTCCTCGGCCACGTCGTTTTCCAGCAAGTGGCGGCGCATCGCGGTCTCGGCCGCCGGCATCATGGTCGAGTTCGGGCTGGCGGCGGCGGCGATGATCCTGTGGGTGAACATGGAGCCGGGGCTGGCCCGCGCGGCGGCCTTCAATGTGATGCTGATCGGCTCGATCTCGACGCTGCTGTTCAACGGCAACCCGCTGCTGCGCTATGACGCCTTCTATATCCTGTCGGACTGGATCGAGATCCCGAACCTCGCCAGCCGCGCGAACCGCTATGTGATCTATCTGGTCCAGCATTACCTGCTGGGGGTCGAGAACGCGGAAAGCCCGGTGACGGCGCCCGGCGAGGCCCGCTGGTTCCTGTTCTATGCGGTGGCCTCGTGGATTTACCGCATGGTCCTGACCTTCGCCATCGCGCTGCTGGTGGCGACCAAGCTGTTCTGGGTCGGCACGGCGCTGGCGATCTTCTTCCTGTTCACCAGCCTGGTCCTGCCGCTGCTGAAGGGGGTGCATTTCCTGCTGACCTCGCCGCGGCTGAAGGGCAAGGGCGCGCGGGCCTTCTGGGTGACGGGCGGCGCGCTGGGGGCGATCGCGGCGGTGTTCTTCGCCATCCCCCTGCCCTATGCCACCGTGACCGAGGGCGTCGTCTGGCCCCCCGCCGGCGCCGACCTGCGCGTGGCCAGTTCCGGCAATGTCGCGGAAATCCTCGCCGTGCCGGGGGCGCAGGTGGCGCAGGGCGCGCCCCTGCTGCGGCTGGAGGACCCGGCGCTGGCCGCCGCCATCGCCCTGATGGAGACCCAGCAGCAGGGACTGCACCTGCAACTGGACACGGTGCGCTTTTCCGACCGGGTGCGCGCCGACATCCTGGCCGAGCAGCTGCGCGGCATCGACGCCACGCTGGCCAATGCCCGCCAGCGGCAGGAGGGGCTGCTGATCCGCGCCGGGGTGGCGGGGCGCTTCGTGCTGCCCCGCGCCACCGACCTGACGGGCCGCTTCCTGCGGCAGGGCGACCTGGCGGGCTATGTCGTGCCGCCCGGCGCGCTGCCGGTGCGCAGCGTGGTCACGCAGGCCGAGGTCGACCTGGTGCGCGGCCGCACGGACCGCATCGACCTGCTTTATACCACCGACCGCGCCCGGCCGGTGCCGGCCTCGGTGGCGGCGATGGTGCCGGCGGCGCAGACCGATCTGCCGGCGCTGGCCCTGTCGCGCGAAGGCGGCGGCGCCATCGTCACCGCGCAGGGCCGCGACGGCGGCCAGCACGCGCTGGAGGGGCTGTTCGTCTTCGACCTCATGCCCTCGGGCGCGCCGGAGGGGCTGCTGGGCAGCCGCGTCTTCATCCGCTTCGACCACGGCCGCGCGCCGCTGGCCCCGCGCATCGCCCGCAGCCTGCGGCAACTGTTCCTGAGCTATTTCAATGTCTGACGCGCGCCCCCTTGCCGCAACGCCGCGCCACGGCCGCCGATCCTCGCCATCCATTCCCGCCGCCATGTCCCCCGCATCACCGGCCTCCCGTCCCCGCCATGCCCCGGCCCGCGCCATGCCCGGCCTGCCCAGCCCGCCCGCCGCCGTCCGTGCCGGCCCGACCCCGGCGCCACCGATGCCTGACGCCGCCCCCGAGCGGCGCCGCCGCCATGCCCCCCGCATCACCGGCCTCCCGTCCGCGCCATGCCCCGGCCTGCGCCATGCCCGGCATGCCCGCCGCCGCCGCCCGTGCCGGCCCGACCCCGGCGCCACCGATGTCTGACGCCACCGCCCCCGAACTGCGGCGCCGGGCCGAGCGCCGCATCCGCGACCAGACCGGGCTGCTGGACGAGATCCTGCTGACGCTGGCCACGCCGATCCGGCAGGCGCGCACCCTGCTGACCCGCCACCGCATCCGCGCCATCGTCCCCGCCGCCGCCGCCCATGCGCAGGCGATGGCGGCGCTGACGGATGCGGAGCTGGCCGCCCGCGCCCGCGCCGTCGGCCATGCGCTGCGCAAGGCGGGCGACTTCCCGCTGGTCCCCACCGCGGCCGCCTTCGCCGCCCTGCGCGAATTGCTGGCGCGGCAATCGGGGCGGCGGCTTTACGACGTGCAGCTGATCGGCGCCTATACGATGCTGTCGGGCGCCGTGGCGCAGATGGCCACCGGCGAGGGCAAGACGCTGACCGCCTCGCTGGCCGCCGCCACCGCCGCGCTGGCCGGCTGGCCGGTGCATGTCGTCACCGTCAACGACTATCTGACCCAGCGCGACGCGGGCATCTCGGAACCCTTCTACACGCGGCTGGGCCTGACTACCGGCTTCGTCACCGGCACGATGGAGACCGAGGCCCGCCAGCGCGCCTATGCCTGCGACGTGTGCTTCTGCACGGCGAAGGACCTGGCCTTCGACTATCTGCGCGACCGCATCGCCCTGGGCGCCGCCGACAGCGACCTGCATCTGAAGGTCGAGGCCCTGACCCATCCCCGCCAGCACGACCTGCGCCTGCGGGGCCTGCATTTCGCCATCGTGGACGAGGCCGACAGCGTGCTGATCGACGAGGCGCGCACGCCGCTGGTGATCTCGGCGCAGGTGCCGGCGGGGATCGACGGCACGCAGGCGGCGCAGGCGCTGGCGCTGGCGCGCGGCCTCACGCAGGGCCGGGATTTCCGCATCCTCGCGCAGGAGAACCGCGTGATCCTGACCCCCGAGGGCACCGAGGCCGTGGCGGAACGCGCCCGCGACCTCGGCCCGCTCTGGCGCGGGCGGGTGCGGCGCGAGGAGCTGGCCCGGCAGGCGCTGACCGCGCTGCACCTGTTCCACGAGGGCGATCACTACATCATCCGCGACGGCAAGGTGCTGATCGTGGCCGGCGACTCGGGCCGCGTCATGCCGGATCGCAGCTGGAGCGGCGGGTTGCAGCAGCTGATCGAGGTCAAGGAGGGCGTCGAGGCCAGCCCCGAGCGCCGCAACATCGCCCGCATGACCTATCAGCGGCTGTTCCGGCGCTATCTGCGGCTGGGCGGCATGACCGGCACCACCGGCGGCGTGCGGGCGGAACTGTGGCGGGTCTATCGCCTGCGGGTGATGGAGGTGCCGACGCATCGCCCGGTCATCCGCCGCCACCTGCGGCCGCGGATCTTCGCCTCGGACGAAGCCCGCTGGCAGAGCGCGGTGGCGCGCTGCCTGGACCTGCACCGGCGGGGGGTGCCGGTGCTGGTGGGGACGCGCTCGGTCGCGGGGTCGGAGGATGCGGCCGCCCGGCTGCGTGCCGCCGGGCTGGCGCCGGAGGTGCTGAACGCCACCTCCGAGGAACGCGAGGCCGCCATCATCGCCCAGGCCGGCCAGCCGGGGCGGGTGACGGTGGTGACCAACATGGCCGGGCGCGGCACCGACATCGTTCTGGGTCCGGGCGTGGCGGCGGCGGGCGGGCTGCACGTCCTGCTGGTGGACCGGCAGGAGGCCCGCCGGCAGGAGGACCAGTTCGCCGGCCGCGCCGGGCGCCAGGGCGATCCCGGCAGCTTCGAATGCTGGCTGTCGCTGGCGGACCCGATCCTCGACCACGCCGCCCTGCCCCTGCGGCTGCTGCTGCGCCACGCGCCGATGCTCTGCGGCCGCCGCCTGCGGGCCTTCGCGCTGCGCCATGCGCAAAAGCGGCTGGAGCGCAGCCACGCCGCCATGCGCCGGGCGCTGCTGGAATCGGAAAAGCGGCAGGGCAAGACGCTGGCCTTTACGGGGCGGCAGGAGTGAGGGCGGCCGCCCATGCCGGGTTGCGATGCATGCACATCCGCACCCGACCGGCTTGGCATGCGTGTGGGCGCCCGTGCCTGCGAAACGGCATTTCACCGGGATGTGGCGCAGGCTAACGCGGCCGGCAGCCGGCGCGGAGGGCATACGTCTGCGGGCGGCGTGCAGGAGCGCGCGCGCCCGGCGGCCCATGCGAAAGGCATGCGCTGCGCCTGTGGATGCAGGAGGCTGGTGCCTGCGGAGCGGCATCCTCACCGGGAGGCCGTGCAGGCAAACATGCATCCCGTGCCCCATGCGGAACGGCCACGCTGCACATGGAGATGCACGATGCCGGCGCCTGCGGATCGGCATCTGCGCGGCAGAGGGCCAAGCATGAACAACGCGCGCCCGGCGACCTCCGCGATACGCAAATGCAGCGCATCCGGATGCAAGACGCTGATGCCTGCGGAGCGGCATCCGCGCGAGAGCGCCGCGTATATGCAACGCGCACCCGGCAGCCCATGCAGAGGGTATCCGCTGCATCTGTGGGCAACACCCGTGCCTTAGCGGCATCCTCGCCGGGGGGCCGAGCATGCAAACGTGCTCCCGGTGTCCGGCGCGGAAGGCAGATGGCAGATGCAGCGCATCCAGATGCAAGACGCTGGTGCCTGCGGAGCGGCATCAGCGCGGGAGCGCCGCGTATATGCAACGCGCACCTGGCAGCGCATGCGGCGGGTATCCGCTGCATCTGTGGGCAACACCCGTGCCTTGGCCGCATCCTCGCCGGGGGGCAGAGCAGGAAAGCGCGCACCGGTGTCCGGCGCGGAGGGCATGGGGCGCGCATCCGGACGCAGGGGCCGGCGCCTGCGAAGCGGCCTCTGCGCCGGGTCGTCACACATGCGAACGCACCTCCGGCGACCCATGCAAAAAGCGCCGGATGCGTGCTTGCATGCATCGTCCCCGCCAGGACCCGGCCCGACTTCCCGCATTGCCAAGCCGCGCCCGCCGCCGGATAGTGCCGAAGCCCCCGACAACCGGACCCGGACCATGACCCTGCGCCCCCTGCTTCTCGCCTGCCTGCCGCTGGCCGCCCTTCCCGCGCGGGCGGCCGAGTTCGATTGCGTGGTCGAACCCGCGCAGGTGCTGGAGATCGGCTCCTCCACCACCGGGCTGCTGGCCGAGGTGCTGGTCGGGCGCGGCGCCCATGTCGCGCGCGGGCAGGTGCTGGCGCGGCTCGATTCGCGGGTGCAGGCGGCCACGCTGGCCCTGACGCGCGAGCAGGCGGCCGCCCGGCAGGCCCGCGACGTGGCCGAGACGCGGCTGCATCTGGCCGAGGCGCAGGTCACGCGCAGCAGGCGGCTGGCGCAATCGGGCGCCGGCAGCGGCTCGCAGCTGGAGCAGGACGAGGCCGCCTTCGCCATCGCCCGCCACCAGCTGGATGCCGAGGACTACGCCCTGCGGCTGGCCGCGATGGAGGTCGAGCGCCAGCAGGCGCTGCTGGACCAGCTGACCGTGACCAGCCCGATCGACGGCATCGTCACCGACATCCACCTGCATGCGGGCGAGTTCGTGCGCCAGGACAGCCCGATCCTGCGGCTGGCCCAGATCCAGCCGCTGCATGTGGAAAGCTGGCTGCCGGTCGGGCTGTGGGGCGGGCTGGCGGCCGAGACTCCGGCCATCGTCCGCCTGACCCAGCCCGACGCGCGCGAGGTGCCGGCCCGCATCGCGGTGATCGACAAGGTGCTGGACGCGGCCAGCGGCACCTTCGGCCTGCGGCTGGAACTGCCCAATCCCGACGACACCATCCCGGCCGGCCAGCGTTGCACCCTGCGGCTGGAGATGGCGGCGGAGTAAAACACCGCCCCCGGCCGCAAGGACGGCGCCCCTCCGGCAAGGCGGCTTGACGGACTCCGCGCCCCGTCCGGGGTGTCGCCGCCATTCCGGTCGCGCCCGTCGGCATCGGGAAATCGCGAGCGTCGCACCCGTGGGCGCAGCTTGCGGACCCCGGAGTTTCGCCCTCCTTTTCGCAGGATGACGAAGGGGGCGGTCCATGCCACCCCAGCCATGAAGGCGGCCCCCCCCGGCAAGGCGGGGCTATGGTCCGATGCCGGGCCTTCCGCGCCGGCCGGGGCGGGATCGGGAGATCGCAAAGCCCGCACTCGCGGGCGCGCAGCTTTCAGGTCCCGGAGGTTCGATCCCCCCTCCTTTTAGCGAGGTGACAAGGTGACAAGGGTGGGACGGTCCATGCCACCGCCGGCCATGAAGGCGACGACCCTTCGGCAAGGCGGGCCTGTGATCCGATGCCGGGCCTTCCGCGCCGGCCCTGCCTGTCGGTATCGCGAGAGCACAATACCCGCACCAACGGGGTGCGCAGCTTTCAGGTCCCGGAGTCTCGATTCTCCCTCTCGCAGGGTGACGAAGGCGGCGGCCCTCCGGCAAGGCGGGTCTCCGTATCCCGTCCGGGATGTCGGCAGCGGAAGATTGCGATCCCGCACCCGTGGGGTGCAGCTTTCAGGTCCCGGAATTTCGCGCACCCTCGCGAATGGCGCGCTGCGGGGCGGATCGCTGGCGTGCCGGCATCACGGGCGGCGTGGCCTGTCGGGCGCCGATGGCCGGCGCCGGCATGGTGCTGCCCAAGGATCAACGAGGGGCCGGCCGGCTTCCCCGGCGACCTGCTACGGCCGTTCCGCACCGTGGCGCCGATCGTACAGGCGATGCCGCGGGCCGGGACGGGCGCCATCTTCGGCCCGCCGCCCGCCGCCGCAACGCGCCCCGCCGGCGCCCGTCACTCGGCCGGCCGTGCCACCACCGGCCGGGCGGCCACCGGCTGGGCCACCATCAGCACCTCGCGCGCCGCCGGAATATCCACGCCGCTGACCAGAAAGCGGCCCATCATGTGAAAGACGGCGACCTCCGATCCGTCATCGGCGCAGCCCAGCACCAGCCCGTCGCGCGCCGACAGGCCGGCCAGGTCCACCTGCAACAGCAGATTCGGATGGATCGCGCCGAACGGCAGCCGCAGCCCGACATGATCGCCGTCGATCCGGCCGAAGCCGCCATCGCATTCCAGCGGCGTCGGCGGCGCCCCCTCCAGGGTCACCAGCTCCACCCGCAGCAGGCCCTCGGGATCGGGCCTCACGGTCAGGTCGAGGTCGATCACCGTGGGGAACCGGGGCAACTGCCCGGCCAGCGCCTCGATGGCCTCGACGCCGCCATCATCGGCCGCCAGGTCCACCACGGCGCTGACCCTCGGCATCGCCTGCGCCATGCCGGGCGCCAGAGCCGGCAACAGCGCGGCCAGAAACCCCGCGCGCAAGTCGCATCGTCGTATCGCTGAAAGCGTCATGGCATTCACCCTCCCCCGGTAACCGGCGACCGGCGCGGCACGCCTGGGCCGCCGGCGATCCGCCTCGCATAGATCGGGCGCAACATGGCGCCCTGAAACTCATCGGCGAATTTCCCGCCGGTGAAAAGCCCCGTCGCCACGCCCGGCAACCAGAGCGTGCAGGCATCCCGCCGCCTGCGCAAGGCGGATTCACGAAAAACGGATGCGCATTGCAGCAGGCCCGCCACAGGCGCGGAGGCGGGGGCGCGGCCATGCTTGACTCCGCGCCCCGCGCTGCGCCAAGGAGGGGCTGCTTCGGTTCCGGCGCCGCCGGATGAAAAGGGAACCCGGTGCAGTCCGGGACTGCCCCCGCAACTGTAGGCGGAGAGCGACGGCCGATCATGCCACCGGGCAACCGGGAAGGCCGGTCCGAGCGATGATCCGCAAGTCAGGAGACCTGCCGCAGCACGCACCCATTTCCGGCGCGAGGGGCGCCCGGAAAGCGGCCGTTCCGCAGAGGTGACGATCACCCGCCTGCGGCCGTCCGAGCCGTTCCGCAGGCCGTCGCGCAACCGCAGGCGCCGCCTGCACCGGAAAGGCACGAAGGCATGTTCCGACCCCGATTCTCCCTTGTCGCGCTGGCATTGCTGCCGGTGCCGGCGCTGGCCCAGCAGGGCACCATCGCGCTGGACCCGGTGGTGCTGTCGGGCGGCCTGACCCCCATCGCCCCGGATGCCTTCGGCCGCGCCTACAGCGTGCTGACCGCCGAGGACATCGCCGCACGCGGCATCGCCTCGGTGCAGGACGCGCTGCGGGCGCTGCCGGGGGTTTCGGTCTCCTCCAGCGGCGCCTCGCTGACGGCGGTGCGCATCCGGGGCGGCGAGGCCCGGCAGGTGCTGATCCTGATCGACGGCATCGAGGCCACCGGCGGCTCGGACGAATACACGCTCAGCGGGCTGGAGACCGCCGACATCACCCGCATCGAGGTGCTGCGCGGGCCGCAATCGGTCTATTACGGCTCGAACGCCTCCTCCGGCGTGATCAACATCATCACCCGCAGGGGCGGCGAGGGGCTGGCCTATGGCGCCGGGCTGGAACTGGGCAACGGCGCCGCCGGCAACCTGTGGCTGACCCACGACACCGCCCGCGGCGGCGTGGCGCTGAGCTTTGCCAGCCGCGACGACCACGGCTTCGACCAGTCGGGATCGGGCGGGGAAAAGGACGGCATCCGGCGGCATACGCTGGCCGCCTCCGGCTGGGTGCAGGCGACCGAGGACCTGCGCCTCGGCCTCACCCTGCGCCGCGCGCGGGAGGATTACGATTTCGACGATGCCGACTGGCTGGCGGCGGAGCCGGAGGACTACATCGTCGACACCCCCGGCCTGACCAGCGAGCGGCGCGAGCTCCAGGGCGGCGTCTGGGCGGAGCTGTCCACCCTCGGCGGGCGGCTGACGCATCGGCTGGACTATCAGGATACCGTGTTCAGGCAATGGAACTACGGCGCCTGGACGCGGGGCGAGACCCGCAAGCTGAAATACCGCGCCAGCCTCGGCCTCGACGGGCGGGCGGTGGCGGATTCCGCGCATCTGCTGAACCTGCTGGCCGAGCGCCAGCGCGACGAATCCTCGCAGGCCCCGGATTTCCGCCGCGACATGGCGTCGGTGGCGCTGGAATATCGCGGCTTCTACGACAACGGGCTGGATGTGCAGGCCGGGCTGCGGCGCGATTTCAACAAGGTGTTCGAGGATGCGACAAGCTGGAATATCGGCCTGTCCTGGCAGGTGCCGGACCAGCCCGTCCGCCTGCATGCCTCGGCCGGCAACGGCATCGTGAACCCCTCCTACGACCAGCTTTTCGGCCATTACGATTTCGGCTGGTCGGTCTATGACGGCAATCCCGACCTGCGCCCCGAACGCAATCGCGGCTTCGACCTGGGCATGGAGGTCACGCTGCCGGACGGGCTGGGCGTGGTCGATGTGACCTGGTTCAACGAAAAGCTGCGCGACGAGATCGAGACCCATATCGTCGGCAGCGACGGCGGCGTGGTGCGATACAGCTATCGCAACCAGAGCGGCGACAGCCCGCGCCAGGGGCTGGAGGTCGCCGCCCGCATGCAGGCCACCGACGCGCTGAGCCTGTCGCTGAGCTATACCTATCTGGACGCGAAGAACCCCGATGGCTCGGTCGAGGTGCGCCGCCCCCGGCACGAGATCGGGCTGTCCGCGACATGGGCCTTTGCCGGCGGGCGCGGGCAGGTGACGGGCGATCTGCGCCATGTCTCGGGGAATTTCGACGTGAAGGGGTTCGGCGATTTCTCGACCGCGCGGCTGCCGGATTATACCGTGGTCAACCTGGCGGCGGGCTATGACCTGAACGACCGGGTGCGGCTGAGCGGGCGCGTGGTGAACCTGTTCGACAAGGCCTATTCCGACGTGTGGGGCTATGCCTCGCAGGGCCGCACCGCCTGGCTGGGCGTGCAGGCCCGATGGTAGGACGGGGGCTTCTGGCCGGCTGCCTCGCCGGCCTCGCCCTGGCGGCCACCCCGGTGCCGGCGGCGGCCGGTTCCGTGGTGGCCGGTTCCACCCCGGCGCATCCCGAGCCGGCGCAGGCCACAGGCGGGGCGCCCGTTGTGGCCGGCCCTGCATCGCCTGATCCGGCCCTGAGCGATCCCGCGCCGGGCGCCTCGATTCCGGCCGCGCCGGAACAGGGCCGGACCGCTGCCGTCACGCCTGCCCCGGCAGGCTTTTCACAAACCGGCCCCGCATCCTCCGTCCCTGCCCCTGTCCCTGTGCCCGCCGATCCGCCCATGCGGGTGGTGTCCATGAACCTGTGCACCGACCAGATGGCCATGCTGCTGGCGGCGCCGGGACAACTGGTCTCGGTCTCGCATCTGGCGCGCGACCCGCGATCCTCCGCGATGGTCGAGGCGGCCGGCGCCTATCCCGCCAATCGCGGGCAGGCCGAGGAGATCCTGGGCTTTCGCCCCGATCTGGTGCTGGCCGGGGCCTGGACGAACCGGACCAGCGTGGACCTGCTGCGCCGCATGGGCGTGCGGGTCGAGACCTTCGCCCCCGAAAGCGACATCCCCGCCATCCGCGACGGCCTGCGCCGCATGGGCGCGCTTCTGGGCCGCGAGGCGGCGGCCGAGGCGCTGCTGGCGGCGTTCGACGCCGATCTGGCGCGGCTGGAGGGCGACGCGCCAGACCCCCGCCCCCGCGCGGCGCTGTATGCGGCGAACGGCTATACCTCGGGCAGCGACAGCCTGTCGGGACGGATCGTGGCGCTGGGCGGCTTCGCCAATATCGCCGACGGGGCCGGCATTGCCGGCGGCGGCGTCCTGCCGCTGGAACTGCTGCTGCTGTCGCGGCCCGACATGCTGATCCTCGACCGGCCCTATGCCGGCCATTCGCGATCCGAGGAAATCCTCGACCACCCGGCGCTGGTCTCGGCGCGGAGCTGGATCCCGGCGGCGGCGCTGTCCAGCCCGGACTGGATTTGCGGCACCCCCTTCATCCTGCGCGCCGCCACGGCCTTGCGGGACGCCAGGCAGGGGCTGGCGCCATGAGCCGCCATGCCCCGCCGAGGG
>CAKTBJ010000009.1 GCA_934533075.1 uncultured Paracoccus sp. | reverse complement strand
GCTGGGCATGCCGGTCAGCTCGACCCATATCGCGGTGGGGGCGATCTTCGGCGTCGGCTTCTTCCGCGAATGGGATGCCGAGCGCCGCTTGCGCCGCGCCCGCATGGCCCTGCCGGCGGCGGAGGTCTCGCCCCTCGAACGCAGCCGCCGCAAGCTGGTGCGCCGCGCGCATGTGCTGACCATCGGCGCGGCCTGGGTGATCACGGTCCCGGCCTCGGCGGCGCTGGCGGCACTGTTGTTCCTGGCCCTGCGGCAATTGCCGGTATGAGCGGGGGCGCGCGCCTTTCCGTGGCGCCGATGATCGACTGGACGGATCGGTTCTGTCGCGAGTTCCACCGGCTGATGTCGCGCGAGGCCTGGCTGTATACCGAGATGATCACCGCCCCCGCGATCCTGCATGGCGACCGCGCGCGGTTGCTGGCGCGCGGCGAGGACGGGGCGCGGGTGGTGCTGCAACTGGGCGGCTCGGACCCGGCCGAACTGGCCGAGGCCGTGCGGCTGGCGGCGCCCTGGGGCTATGCCGAAATCAACCTGAATGTCGGCTGCCCCAGCGACCGGGTGCAATCGGGCTGCTTCGGGGCGGTGCTGATGCGCGACCCGGCGCTGGTCGCCGATTGCCTGGCGGCGATGCGCGAGGCCGGGCAGGGCACCGAGATCACCGTGAAATGCCGCATCGGCGTGGACGAGCAGGAGCCGGAAACCGTTCTGCCCGGCTTTGTCGAGGCCGTCTCGGGTGCCGGGGTGCGGCGTGTCATCATCCATGCGCGCAAGGCCTGGCTTCAGGGCCTGTCCCCGCGCGAAAACCGCGAGATTCCGCCGCTGGACTATCCGCTGGTCCATCGCATGAAAGCCCGCTTCCCGCATCTGAGCATCGAGATCAACGGCGGCCTCAGTTCGCTGGCCGAGGCGCGGCCGCATCTGGAAGCCGGGCTGGACGGGGTGATGATCGGGCGCGCGGCCTATCACCAGCCCTTCGACATCCTCGGCACATGGGACGCGCAGCCGCCCTTCGCCAGTCCGCAGGCGGTGGCGCTGGCGATGCGGCCGCGCATCATGGCGCATCTGGAGGAAGGCGGGCGGCTGCACCAGATCACCCGCCACATGCTGGGCCTGTTCCACGCCCGCCCCGGCGCGCGGCTGTGGAAGCGGGTCTTGTCCGAGGCCGGGCCGGCGGGCAACCTGCACACCTATGACGCGGCGCTGGAGGCGGTCGGGGCCTGATGCATCTGCTGTTGTCCGACTGGGCGCTGATGGTCGCGCTGCTGCTGGCGGTGGGGGCCGTGGTCGGGCTGCTGGCCGGGCTGCTGGGCGTCGGCGGCGGCGTGGTGCTGGTGCCGGCATTCTCCGCCGTGCTGACCGCCACCGGCTTCTATGGCCCGGACATGATGCGGATCTGCGTGGCGACCTCGCTGTCCACGATCTTCGTGACCTCGATCCGCTCGACTCTGGCGCATCACCGCAAGGGCGCGGTGGATTGGGTCGTGCTGCGCGGTTGGGCGCCGTGGATCGGCGTCGGCGCGGTGCTGGGTGCCGTGCTGGTCGCGCAGATGGATACGCGGCAGTTGAAGATCGTCTTCGGCGTGCTGGTGCCGGTTTTCGCGGCCTATATGGCGTTCGGCAATCCCGACTGGCGGATCGGCGACCGCCTGCCCACCGGCGCGCTGAGGGCGGCTTTGGCCTTCCCCATCGGGCTGGTGGGCGTGCTGCTGGGTATCGGCGGCGGCATCCTGGGCGTGGCGTCGCTGACGCTTTACGGCCAGCCGGTGCGGCGCGCGGTGGCCACGGCCTCGGGCTTCGGGTCGCTGATCGCGGCGCCCTCGGTGCTGATGTTCCTGTTCGTGCCGGCCGACAGGGCGCCGCCGGGGACGGTGGGTTCGGTCAGCCTGCCGATGTTCGCGGTGACGGTGGCGATGACGATGGTGACGGCGCCCTTTGGCGCGGCGCTGGCGCATCGGGTCAATGCCTTGGTGCTGCGCCGGATCTTCGCCGCGTTCCTGGTGGTCGTGGCGCTGAACATGCTGCGCAAGGCGCTAGTCTAGGGCGCGCTCGGCCGCCTTGGCCGCATCCCACAGCGCGTCCATCTCCGCCAGCGTGGACTCGCGCGGGTGGCGGCCCTTCTCGGCCAGAGCGGCCTCTATCCGGTTGAAGCGGCGGGTGAATTTCGCGTTGGCATCGCGCAGGGCGGCCTCGGGGTCGATGTCGAGATGCCGGGCCAGATTGGCCATGACGAACAGCAGATCGCCGAATTCCTCGGCCCGGTGCTCGGGGTCGGTGGCCGCGACCAGTTCGGCGGTTTCCTCGGCCAGCTTGTCCAGCACCTGCCCGGCATCCGGCCAGTCGAAACCCACCCGCGCGGCGCGGTTTTGCAGCTTGACCGCCCGCGTCAGCGCCGGCAGGCCCAGCGCCACCCCGTCCAGCACGCCGCGCGCGCCGCTGCCCGCGCGCTCGCCGGCCTTGATGGTTTCCCAGTCCTTCACCTGCTGCTCGGGCGTCTTGTCGCGCGATTCGGTGCCGAAGACATGCGGATGCCGCGCCACCAGCTTGTCGGAAATCGCATTCGCCACGTCGGTCAGGTCGAACCGGCCGGCCTCCTGCGCGATGCGGGCCTGAAACACCACCTGAAGCAGCAGGTCGCCCAGCTCTCCCGGTAATTCGTCCCAGGCTTCGCGGGCGACGGCATCGGCGACTTCGTGCGCTTCCTCGATGGCATAGGGGGTCAGCGAGGCATGGGTCTGCACCACGTCCCAGGGGCAGCCGGTTTCCGGGTCGCGCAGGGCGGCCATGATCGCGGCCAGCCGGGCCATCGCCTCGCGCATGTCGTTTTCGCGGTCGGGAAGGGGGGCGGCGTTCATGGTTTCTCAACCTGTCTGTGCTGGATTGGCGGGAAGGAAGGGGGGCGGATGCGGATCTTGCGGTGGATCGGGCGGTTACTGGCCGGGCTTTGGCCAGTGGCGCGGCGGCTCGGCGCCCACGGGGGCCGCGCCGGCCACGGCATGCGCCGCGCGCAGGTCGGCCTGCAAGGCGTCGATGTCGATGTCGAAGCGGCGTTGCAGGGCGCCCATGTCCCAAGGCCGGGTGTCAAAGCGGGGGATGTCGAACTGGCTGTCATTGGTGCCGTGCCGGCCATGCACATACATGTTGCTGTCGCCCATCGTCACCGTGGGCATCGTGGCATGCAGGCGGTGATGGCCGAAATCGAACAGGGCGCGGCGCTCCTCGGGCGGGAAATAGACCGTCTGGGCGCAGTTCCAGTTCAGCATCCAGGTCTGGAACAGCCGCGCCGCATGCCCGTCCGCGTCGAGGATCAGCCCCCGCACATGGTCCAGCGCCACCATGCCGAAACGGGAAAACAGCGGCGCCAGCCCGTCCGCGAAATCGGCATGCACGCGCTCGATATAGTCGCGGGCCACGGCGTCGTCGTCGTCGACGCGGAATTGCGCGATCACCTCCGCTTCGGGGTCGATCCGCCGGCGCAGGGCGTCGCTGGCGACCTGGTGATGCGGGCCGGGGCCGGCGAATTCGACCTCGACCTGCGGGATGCCGGCGACCAGTTCCAGCAGCGTGGACCGCCACGGCTCCGGCAGCGCCTCGCTGGTCAGGACGATAAAGCGGAAATCCCTTTCCGTCTGCGCCTTCAGCGCCGGCAGGGTGACGTTGCGGAACCAGGCAAAGCGCATGGCCAGCCGGCGCGGGTCGAACAGATAGGCGGCGCGGGCGGCGATGTCCTCGGGCGCGCGCTTGTAGCCGCCTTCGACCAGCAGCGAGAACCGGCAAAGCCCGATGACCTGAATCTGCACCCCGACCCCCCTGTTGGCTGGTGCCTTGGGATGGCGCGGGGGGACCGGGCTGTCAACCTCGGGTCAGGCGGCGCGGGCCAGCCGATACTGGATCACATCCGTGCGTCCCACCCTGAACGAGGCCAGGCAGGCCGCGAGATAGAACCGCCAGACGCGGATGAACCCCTCGTCGAAGCCCAGCGCCCGCACGCCGTCGCGCGCGGCGTCGAAGCGGCGCAGCCATTCGGCCAGCGTGTCCGCATAGCTTTGCCCGAAGGCGAAGCCGTCCTCGATGCGCAGCCCGGCGGCGGCGGATTCGGCCTCGAAGCGGCGGGGCGAGGGCAGCATGCCGCCGGGAAAGATAAAGCTGCGGATCATGTCGCCGCTTTGCCGGTAGCGGTCGAAATAGCGATCGCTCACGGTGATGACCTGGATCATGGCGCGGCCGCGATCGGTCAGCACCTCGCGCAGCTTGCGGAAATAGACGGGCCAGTAGCGCATGCCCACGGCCTCGAACATCTCGATGGACACGACGTGATCGTAGCGCCCCGATTCGTCGCGATAATCCTGCACGGCGATCCGCGCGCCGGGGCCGAGGCGGGCGCGTGCGAACTCGGCCTGCCGGTGCGAGAGGGTCAGGCCCTTGGGTGCGAAATCGCCCCGGCCCAGCGCCCGCTCGGCAAAGCCGCCCCAGCCGCAGCCGATCTCCAGCAGCGGGCCGGAGGCGGAGGGCAGGCCGTCGATGATGCGGTCGTATTTGCGCAACTGCGCGGCGGTCAGGTCGTCGCCTTTTGCGAACAGGGCCGAGGAATAGGTCATCGTCGGGTCCAGCCACAGCGCATAGAAGGCGTTCCCCAGATCGTAATGCGCGGCGATGTTGCGCCGGGCGCCGCGGCGGGTGTTGCGGTCCAGCCAATAGGCGGCGCGGATCGCCAGCTCCTGCCAGCGGTTGCCATAGACATAGCGGTCCAGCGCGTCCTCGTTCAGCAGGCCGAAGGTCAGCAGGGCGGCCAGGTCGGGCGTGTCCACCCAGCCGTCGCGATAGGCCTCGGTCAGGCCGATATCGGCGCGCGCGGCCACCTGGCGCACCGCGCGCCAGTCATGCAGGACCAGCGCGGCCTCGGGACCGGGCCGGGGACCGGCGAAATCGTGGGTCTCGCCCTCGGGCGTGGTCAGGCGCAGGGCGCCATGCGTCACCCGGCCGAGGGCGGACAGCAATTGGTCGCGGCTCTGGCGTGTGAACATGGCTGGTCCCGTTTCCCTTCGCCGCGCGGCGGGCGGGCCGCGCCTCCTCCTGCGCGGAAGATAACCCTTGCGGCGGGCCTTGGCACGGGTCGGGGGCGATTTTCCCGCCGGGCGGGGGGCCTGTCAGCCCCGATCGGCGGATTCCGGCGGCTGGTGGCGCTGGATCAGCCCGTAATTCGCCAGCATGAAGCCGAAGATCGCCAGCGGCAGCACCGCCAGCTTGAAGCCCAGCCAGAACCCTTCCGAAAAGCTGCGCCAGACGATTTCGTTGGCCAGCGCCAGCACCAGGCACAGCCCGATGAAGCGCAGGGTGAGGATGCGCCAGCCCTCCGGCTGCATCTGCAAGGCGGCGCCGAAGACCACGCCCAGCCAGGCGCGGCGCATCGCCAGCCCCAGCGACAGCACGGCGGCGATCAGCAGGTAGAGGAAGGTCGGCTTCATCTTGATATAGGCCGGATCGTCGGCCCAGAGCGTGATCCCGCCAAGGCCCACGACCAGCACCAGCGTGACGACCTGCATGGCCTGAAGTCGCCCCGACAGCCGCCACATCGCCAGCGTCGCCAGCACCTGCGCCGGGATGAACAGCAGCGTGGCGGCGACCAGCCCGTCCCATTCATGGCCGCCGAGATGCAGCGGGCGGTTCCTGAACAGCAGGAAGCCGCCCAGCAGGATCGCCAGCGGCCCGTATTCCAGCGCGCCCCTCAGCCAGGCGGGGCGGATGGCGGCCTCGGGCTGGCCGGATGCGGGGGGGGCGGTGTCGGGCATGGGGTCTCCTCAGTCCAGGCGGATGGCGGCCAGGATCGGACCCGGCCCGGCCTGCTGGACGATGATGGCGTGGCGGGTATCGGCGGGCAAGTCGCCCGCCCTGGCGTCGTCGGGCGTATCGGCGCCGGGGCTGACCGACAGGCGCAGCACCTTGCGCCCGTCCCAGTCCGCCAGCTTGTCGATGCGCAGCACGATATTGCGATAGGCGAGGCGGCGGCCGTCGTTCTCGCCGCCGCCGATGCTGACCTGCCGCTGCGGAAGGTAGCGCAGGAACAGCACCTCGACCCGGCCCGGCAGCGCCCGGCGCGGGGTCAGTGTCAGCAGGCTGCGGCCGGATTCGCGCTCCATCGTCAGGGTCAGGGCGGGGGGCGCGGCGCGATGGGCGTCGATCAGCGCGCCCAGATCCGCCGGGCGCGGGGTCAGCAGCGTGTCGGTGCCGCCGATGATCATCTGCGGGGTATAGAGGCCGCGCTCGTGAAAGGCGCGGGCATAGGCCTGCTGGCGGGCGGTGAAGGCGGCGCTGGCGAAACCGTCGGGCCAGCCCAGGTAATCCCAGTAATCGACATGGAAGGACAGGGCGAGCACGTCGTCGCGCTCGGTCATGTCGGCCAGCAGCGCATCGGCGGGCGGGCAGGCGGAACAGCCTTGCGCGGTGAACAGCTCGACCACCACCGGCTGCGGCGGCAGCGGGCCGGCGGGCAGGGTGGCCAGACCGGCCCCCCCCCCGGCGGCGGGGGCAGCCATCAGGCTGTTCATGCCGGCCGCGTCGGCCTCGGCCGGGCCGCGGCGCTGGACCAGATCGGCCTCCGGCGGCGCTTCCGGCTCGGGCGCCCGGCGCTCGGGTGGGCCGGCGGCCTGAACGCTGGTGGCGGCGTCGATCACCGGCTGGGCCATAACCCCCCCGACCGCCGCCAGCCATGCCCCGAGGCCGAGGGCGAGGCCGAAAGCGGCGTGTCGCACGGTCAGGACGGGGCTGGGGCAAGGCTGCGGGCTGGTCATGCTCCGTCCTTAGCCCCGGTCGCCGGGCACGCCAAATCACCCCTGCGTCAATCCGTGCGCCACCGGGCCGAGAGGCCAGGATCGTTGCCAAACTGCAACGGCGGCGAGGTCTTGCCGGCGCATCGGCGGTTGCCTGCCGCCGATTTCCGCGCCGGCGCGGCACCCTCGGGCCGCAGGCGGGGAATTCGCCTCACCGGCCCAGCCGCTGCCGGGGCGTCGCCCAGGCCGACAGGGCCGGGATGGGCGCGGCCTTTCGGGCGATCCCTCCGTGCCGGACCGATGCGATGCAAGCGGGTGGGCATGCCGGTATCGGCCGGATACGGTGCAATCGCCCCAAAGCTGTCGTGCCGGCCCGCCGGGGGCTTCCGCATCGGCTTTGCCAGTCCGGTCTGTCGGCTGCCCCGATGGCTGGCCGCGGCGCCGCTCAGGCCGGGCGCAGCCAGTCGCGGGCCAGCGCCGGCAGGTCGTCATAGTTGGCGAGGATCGCATCCGGCGCCAGCCGCGACACCCCGCGGCCCTCCGGCCCGAAGCCGACCAGCGCCACCTTCACCCCCGCCGCCCGCGCCGTGGCATGGTCGGTTTTCGTATCGCCGACGAGGAAGCTGTTGGCGACCTCGCCGCCCGCGCGGGCCACCGTCTCGTGATAGGGGCGGGGGTCGGGCTTGCGTACCGGCAGCGTATCGGCGCCGACCAGCCCGCCGAAGCGGTCGCGCAGGTTCAGCAGGCGCAGAAGCTGCTCGGCCAGCGCCTCGGGCTTGTTGGTGCAGATAGTCAGCCGCCAGCCCGCCGCCGCCAGCGCGTCCAGCGCCGCCTCGACCCCCGGATAGGGGCGCGAGTGGCGGGCGATGTCCTGCGCATAGAAGTCCAGCAGGCGCGGGAAATCCTCCTCGACGGCGCCGGGGGGGACCAGCACGTCCCCGCCCACCCGCGCGAAGCCCGCGTTCAGCATCGCCCTGCCGCCGTGGAACGCGGTCAGCGCGTCGCCTGCCGGGTCCAGCAGGTCGCCCAGCCCCCGCGCGCGAAAGCAGGCATTCGCCGCCGCGATCAGATCGGCGGAGGTGTCCACCAGCGTTCCGTCCAGGTCGAAGACCACCGTGCCGGTCATGGGCTGAAATCCTTTGCATGAAACCGTGATTCGCGGGGGTCTTGTATCGCGGTGCCGCCCCTCGGTAGAAGCCCGGCGGTAAGATGTAAGGGGATAACGATGTCGCAGGACCAGAATGCCGCCATCATCCTGGCCGCCGGACAGGGCAGCCGGATGCAGTCCGACCTGCCCAAGGTGCTGCACCGGTTGGCCGGCGTGCCGCTGGTCGGCCATGCGCTGGCGGCGGCGCGCAGGCTGGACCCGGCGCGGGTGGTGGTGGTGGTCGGCCACGGCGCCGATTCCGTGCGCCGCGCCGTGGGCAGGCTGGACCCGGAGGCGCAAATCGCCCTGCAACCCGAGCAGCTCGGCACCGGCCACGCCGTCGCGCAGGCCCTGCCGCTGCTGGAGGGGTTCGAAGGCCGGGTGATCGTGCTTTACGGCGACACCCCCTTCACCCGCCCCGAGACGCTGGAGGCGATGCTGTCGCACCCCGCCGCCGTGGTCGTGCTGGGGTTCGAGGCCGCCGATCCGGGCCGCTATGGCCGTCTGGTTGCCACCGCCGAGGGCGGGCTGGAGCGGATCGTCGAATTCAAGGACGCCACGGAGGCCGAGCGCGCCATCACCCTGTGCAACAGCGGCGTGATGGCGCTGGATGCCGACCTGCTGCGCGAGTTGGTCGGGCGGCTGGGCAACGACAACGCGGCGGGGGAATATTACCTGACCGACCTGGTGGCGCTGGCGCGGGGCGAGGGGCGCCCGGTCGCGGTCGTCACCTGCGACGAGGCCGAGACGCTGGGCATCAACACCCGCGCCGAACTGGCCGCCGCCGAATCCCGCTTTCAGACCCGCGCCCGGACCGAGGCGATGGAATCGGGCGTGGCGATGGCCGATCCGGCGACGGTGTGGTTCGCGCTGGACACCCATGTCGGGCGTGACGCGGTGATCGGGCAGAACGTGGTCTTCGGTCCCGGCGTGACGGTGGAATCGGGGGCGGAGATCCTGCCCTTCTGCCATCTGGAGGGCTGCCATGTCAGCGCCGGCGCGACCATCGGCCCCTTTGCCCGCCTGCGTCCGGGCGCCGAGATCGGCGGCGACGCCCATATCGGCAATTTCGTCGAGGTGAAGAACTCGGTCCTGGCGGAAGGGGTCAAGGTCGGGCACCTGACCTATCTGGGCGACGCCGATGTGGGCGAGGCCACCAATATCGGCGCCGGCACCGTGACCTGCAACTATGACGGGGTGATGAAGCACCGCACGGTGATCGGGGCGAATGCCTTCATCGGCTCGGACACGATGCTGGTGGCGCCGGTGCGGGTGGGCGACGGGGCGATGACCGCCTCGGGCAGCACCATCACCCGCGACGTGCCCGACGAGGCGCTGGCCATCGCCCGCGCCCGGCAGGAGGTCAAGCCTGGCCTCGCCAAACGCCTGATGGAATCCCTGCGCGCCGCCAAGGCCGCCAAGAAGGAGCGTAACTGATGTGTGGTATTGTCGGGATTCTGGGTCGGCACGAGGTCGGGCCGCAACTGGTCGACGCGCTCAAGCGGCTGGAATATCGGGGCTATGACAGCGCCGGCATCGCCACCATCGACGATGCCGGGGTGCTGGGCCTGCGCCGGGCGGTGGGCAAGCTGGTGAACCTGTCGGACCGGCTGGTGCATCAGCCGCTGACCGGGCGCACCGGCATCGGGCATACCCGCTGGGCCACCCACGGCGCGGCGACCGAGGCCAATGCCCACCCGCACAGCCACGGCCCGGTGGCCGTGGTGCATAACGGCATCATCGAGAATTTCCGCCCCCTGCGCGACGAGCTGATCGCCGCCGGCGTGAACCCCTCGTCCGAGACCGATACCGAGGTGGTCGCCCTGATGACCGCGCGCAACATGGCCGCCGGCATGGGTCCGGTCGAGGCCGTGCGCGCGACGCTGGCCCGGCTGGAAGGCGCCTTCGCGCTGGCCTTCGTCTTCGAGGGCGAGCGCGACCTGATGATCGCCGCCCGGCGCGGCAGCCCGCTGGCCGTGGGGCATGGCGAAGGCGAGATGTTCATCGGCTCGGACGCCATCGCGCTGGCGCCCTTCACCGACCGCATCACCTATCTGGCCGATGGCGACCATGCCGTCCTGACCCGCGCGGGCGTGGCGATCTTCGACGCCGCCGGCCTGCCGGCCCTGCGCGAGGAGCGCCGCGTCGATCCCGGCGCCAGCGTCATCGACAAGGGCGGATACCGCCATTTCATGGCCAAGGAGATCGCCGAGCAGCCGGCGGTGCTGGGCGACGTGCTGAACCATTACCTGTCCGGCGACCGGCTGATGCTGCCCGAGGGGGTCGATTTCTCGGCCACCGGGCGGCTGGTGCTGGTGGCCTGCGGCACGGCCTCCTATGCCGGGCATGTGGCGAAATACTGGTTCGAGCGTCTGGCCGGCCTGCCCTGCGAGGTCGATATCGCGTCGGAATTCCGCTATCGCGAGCCGCCTCTGGGGCCGGGCGACACGGCGATCTTCATCAGCCAGTCGGGCGAGACCGCCGACACGCTGGCGGCGCTGCATTACGCCAAAAGCAAGGGCGCGCATGTGCTGGGGGTGGTGAATGTCGGCACCTCGGCCATCGCGCGCGAGGCCGATCTGGCCCTGCCGTCGCTGGCGGGGATCGAGGTCTGCGTGGCCTCCTCCAAGGCCTTCACCTGCCAGCTGGGCGTGCTGGCGGTGCTGGCGCTGAAGGCGGCGCTGGATCGCGGGCGGCTGGATGCCGCCGGGCTGGCCGTGCATCTGGCCGATCTGCGCAGCGTGCCGGGGCTGATCGCGCAGGCATTGCACATGTCCGACGACTGCGCCCGGCTGGCCGACTGGCTGTCGGAGGCGCGCGACGTGCTGTATCTGGGGCGCGGGCCGCTGTTCCCGGTCGCGCTGGAAGGGGCGCTGAAGCTGAAGGAACTCAGCTATATCCATGCCGAGGGCTATGCCTCGGGCGAGTTGAAGCACGGTCCCATCGCCCTGATCGACCGCAACATGCCGGTGGTGGTGCTGGCCCCGCGCGACGGGCTGTTCGACAAGACGGTCTCGAACATGCAGGAGGTCATGGCCCGGCACGGTCAGGTGCTGCTGGTCTCGGATGCCGAGGGGCTGGCGCTGGCGGGGCAGGGGGTGCGTGCCGGCCTTGCGGTGCCCTCGGGCGGCGGGCTGTTCGCGGCGATGGTCTATGCGGTGCCGATGCAGTATCTGGCCTACCACACCGCCGTCGCCAAGGGCACGGATGTGGACCAGCCCCGCAACCTGGCGAAATCGGTGACGGTGGAGTGAGGCAGGGCGGAAAGTCGCTTTGAAGCCCTTTGCGGTCATTCGAGAGCAAGGCTAACGTGGGACGGTATCGCGATGTGGAAGGCCTCGGAAGATGGACGACGACGAAAAGGCGATCCGGCAAGCCGTTGAGACCTGGATGACCGCGACCAAGGCGGGGGACATTGCAACCGTCCTGACGCTGATGACCGATGATGCGGTCTTCATGGTGGCGGGGCATGAGCCGTTTGGAAAGGAGGCTTTTGCAATGGCCTCGGAAAGCGGCGGCGACATGCAGATAGAGGGCACGAACGAAGTCGTCGAAATCCAGATTCTCGGGAATTGGGCGTTTACCCGCAATCGCATCGAGATGAGGGCGACTTCGTCCGGGAGCGATCCCGTCAGTCGATCGGGATACACCCTGACTCTTTGGCGCAGAGAGGCCGACGGCAAATGGCGGCTTGCACGGGACGCCAACCTTCTGACGGCGTGAGGCTGTCCTCCGCCTTGGGGTTTCTGTGGACGAACGTCCGCTCCGTCTCGAAAGCGGCTATCAGAATTCTGTCTCATCCTGACGAATCCGTCCCCGATAGAAAAGGCCCCGCATTCGCGGGGCCTCCGGCAGGGTGCGTGTTCATGCGCGCCTTTTCTTAGCTGTCCTTGCCCATCTTGGCGTCCAGGCTCCACGGTCCCGGCCCGGCGAGGGCCAGATACAGGAACACGAAGCAGTAGAGGATGGCCGCATCGCGCCGTTCAGCGCTGGGAACGGGCTTTGCGGCGCATGCACCATCCAGTAGGCGACGGCCATCATGCCCGAGGCAACGAAGGCCGCCGGACGGGTGAACAGGCCAAGGACCAGCAGCGTGCCGGTGATCAGCTCGATGATGCCGGCGGTCCAGAAGATCGAGAAGGCCGGCGGGTTCATCTCCGATGCGGGAAAGCCGAGGATCTTCTGCGTGCCGTGGGCAAGAAAGATCAGCGCGGCGACGATGCGCAGCACGCTGCGCATCTGCGGGGCGTAACGGTTCAGGGCGTCCATGAAAATCTCCGTTCTGAACAGGGTCCGGCGCGGGCGCCGACGAATGCGCCCGGTTCTAGCGGCAATAGGCTGGGGGGCCAGTCTCGAAGTGCAGAACGCCCCGTTGGCGAGGGGTGAACGCCGCCTGCGGCCTTCCGGTTGCCGGGGCATGTGTGACGCCGGGGATTGGTGCGTGTGAACACGCACCCTACGTTTGCAGGGCGTGGCGGGGATTGGTGCGTGTGAGCGCACACCCTGCACATGCGCGGGGTGGCGGGCGGTAGGGTGCGTGTTTACACGCACCGGCCCCGCCTAAAGCTGGGGCGGCTGCCCCTGCCAGCGGGTTTCCAGCGCCTCGATGGCGGCGATTCGCTGCTGCGCCGGCGGGTGCGAGGCCAGCCAGGCCGCCCCCGGCATGCCCATGCCGCCGCCGCCGCCGGCCAGCCGGTCCAGCTTGGCGAACAGCGATTTCTGCGGCGCGGTGCCCAGGCCCGCCTTGGTCATCAGCGCGGCGGCGAAGGCATCGGCCTCGAACTCGTCGCGGCGCGACAGGCGGGCGGCGACCAGCCGCGCCGCCAGGTTGGCGATCATCGCGCCGATGCCGGGCAGGAACCGCCCCAGCACCCCGGCCAGCACCATCCGCATCAGGTTCTGGCCGGCGAAATCGGCCATGCGGCGGCGGCTGTGGCCGTGGGCGACATGGCCCAGCTCGTGCGCGACGACCGAGGCCAGTTCGGCCTCGGTCACGGCGCCGCTGTCCAGCCGGTCCAGAAACCCGCGCGTCAGATAGATGCGCCCGTCCGGCGCGGCGAGGCCGTTGACCGCCGCGACCTCGTAGACGCGCGCCTGCACCGGGGGCAGGTCCATCGCCGATCCCAGCCGCTTCAGCAGCGGGGCCAGCCGCGGATGCGTCAGCGGGGTGGAATTGGCCGCCAGCTCGCGCCGCGTGCGCAGCATCGAGAAATGCCACATCACCACGGCATAGAGGACGATCAGAAGCAGGGGCAGGAATTTCAACATGGGGCCAATATGGGGCCTGCTTCCGGCCTAGCCAAGCACGCGCATCGCCCGCGTCAGCCCGTCCAGCGTCAGCGGCATCATCCGGTTCTCGAAAACCTGGCCGATCATGCCGATGGAGGGGGTATATCGCCAATGCGCTTGCGGGACCGGATTCAGCCAGACGTGATCGGGCCATGTCTCGGCGGCGCGGCGAAGCCAGACCTCGCCCGGCTCCTCGTTCCAGTGCTCGTTGGCGCCGCCGCGCGCCGCGACCTCGTAGGGTGACATCGAGGCATCGCCGACAAAAATGCATTTATAGTCGCGGCCATAGCGGTGCAGCAGGTCCCAGGTGGGCACCTGCTCGTCCCAGCGGCGGCGGTTGTCGCGCCAGACCGATTCATACAGGCAGTTATGGAAATAGAAGTGATCCATATGCTTGAACTCGGCGCGGGCGGCGGAAAACAACTCGTCCACCAGCCGCGTGTGGTCGTCCATCGACCCGCCCACGTCCAGAAACAGCAGCACCTTGACGGCGTTTCGCCGCTCGGGCCGGGTCTGCACGTCGATATAGCCGTGATCGGCGGTGGCGCGGATGGTGGCGGGCAGGTCCAGCTCCTCGGCCGCGCCGTGCCGCGCCCATTGGCGCAGACGCTTGAGCGCCACCTTGATGTTGCGGGTGCCCAGTTCCACCGAATCGTCGAAATCGCGGAATTCGCGCTTGTCCCAGACCTTGACCGCCTTGCGGTGGCGCGATTCGTCCTGACCGATGCGCACCCCCTCGGGGTTGTAGCCATAGGCGCCGAAGGGCGAGGCGCCCGCCGTGCCGATCCACTTGTTGCCGCCCTGATGCCGGGCCTGCTGCTCGCGCAGGCGCTCGGCCAGCCGCTTCATCAACTCCTCGAAGCTGCCGGGGCCTTCGATCTTCGCGCGTTCCTCGGGGGTGAGGATCTTCTCGGCCAGTTTTTCCAGCCATGCCTTGGGGATGGATTGCTCATGCACCAATGCCTCGACCGGCACGGTTTCCAGCCCCGAGAAACTGGCCGAGAAGGCGCGGTCGAAACGGTCGATATGGCGCTCGTCCTTGACCAGCAGGGCGCGGGAAAGCTGGTAGAAGCCCTCGACCGTGGTGCCGTCCAGCCCGGCCTGCATCGCCGCCATCAGGTCCAGATATTCCCGCAGCGAGACGGGCACCCCCTCGCGTTTCAGCGCATCGAGGAAGGGGCGGAACATGGGTCAGCCCAGCCGCAGGATCACGACCGTCAGGATGGCGCCCAGCGTGGCGAAGATCAGGCCGAACACGGCACCGTATTGGGCCATGTCGGCGCGGTCGCCCTGCCGCCGGCGCGCCCGCCAGATGCCGAAGCCGATGCCGAACAGTAGGAAGCCGAGGATGATCATGCCCCGCTTGTGCCCCAAGCCATCGCGGGGGGCAAGTCGTCAGGCGCGCTCCAGATTGGCGGCGATCAGGCCGGCGGTTTGCGCCGGGTGGCTGATCGGCAGCATGTGGCCGGCGCCCGGCACCACGGCGCGGCCCACATCGGGCAGCTGCGCGGCCAGCGCCTCGGCGATCGAGGCCATGACGGGCGGCGAATCGCCGCCGGTGACGATCATCACCGGGGCGTCGATGCCCTCCAGCCCGCCCTCGCGCAGGATGTTGTGGGCGTCTTCGGCCAGCGCGGCATGGGTATCGGCCACGAGGCGGATCTGGCGCACCATCGCCGCGCGGGCCGGCGCCGGCAGCGCCTGCCAGCCGGGCATGCCCCAGACCGCCATGAAATCGCGCGCGGCATCCGCGTCGCGCCCCTCGGCCAGCGCCTGCGCCATCGCGACATGGCGGGCGTCCTCCGCCTCGCGGGCCTGCGGGTCGGCGGCGGCGAACAGCACCGGCTCGATCAGGGTCAGGCTGCGGACGGCCTCCGGCGCGCCCACCGCGATGCGCAGGGCCACCGTGGCGCCGAAGCTGTGGCCGATCAGGTCCAGCGGCCGGTCGATCATCGCCGCCGCCAGCCGCGTGACATGGGTGTGGAAATCCACCCCCTGCTGCGGCTGCCAGTCCGGGCTGCGGCCGTGGCCGGGCAGGTCGAAGCCGCGCAGGTCCAGCGCGCCGCCCAGACCGGCGGCCACCTCGTCCCAGGCCCGGCCGCTGCCCAGCATGCAATGCAGCGCAAGGCCGGGGCGGGCCGGATCGCCCGGCCAGTGGCGCGGATGGACGCTCACAGCCGCGCCAGCGTCCGGTCGAGGAAGTCCAGCCGGTCCTGCCCCCAGAAGCGTTCGTCCGTTTCCCGGATGATATAGAAAGGCACGCCGAACACGCCGGCATTGGCGGCTTCCTGAAGGTTGCGGGCGAAGGTCTCGGCCCCGAGCAACAGCCCGCTATCCACCAGTCCGGGGTCCATCCCCAGCGAGGCCAGAATCTCGCGCAGCACCGAATCGTCGGCGATGTCGCGATCCTCGGCCCAGACGGCGCGGCCCAGCGCCTGCACCAGCGGCCCCACATCCGCCCCCGCCGCCTGCGCCGCGATGACCACATAGGCCGAGGGCGCGCCGTTCACCGGGAAATGGGCCGGGCGCAGGTTCAGCTTCATGCCCAGATGCGCGGCCCAGCGCGAGAATTCCTGATCGCGATAGGCCATGCGGCCGGGCGAGCGTTCGGGGCGCGGCTGGCCGTTCTCGATCTTGAGGATCAGGTCCTTCAGCGAGACCGGCTTGTAGGTGATGGTCGCGCCGTGCCGGGCGGCGATCTCCTCCAGCCGGTTGCCGGCCAGATAGGCCCAGGGGCTGGGCGTGCTGAGATAGTAATCTATATGGGCCACGGGCATTCCCTCCAAATCAGGTGCCAGACAGGTGGCGACGACGCTAGACGGGTGATAAGGCGGGGGCAAGTTGCGCCGAATCCCCCCTCCGGTCCCGGCGTCCCCAAAGCCGATGGAGCCTTTCGCGATGCCCGCCATGACCGAACCCAAACTGATCGCCGGCAATGCCAACCGGCCGCTGGCGCAGGCCATCGCGCGGCGCATGTCCATGCATCGGGGGATGAATGTCGGCCTCGTCGATGCGCGGGTCGAGCGGTTCAACGACCAGGAGGTCTTCGTCGAGGTCTATGAGAACGTCCGCGGCGAGGACATGTTCATCATCCAGCCGACATCCAACCCGGCCAACGACAACCTGATGGAGCTGCTGATCATCACCGACGCGCTGCGCCGCAGTTCCGCCGCGCGGATCACGGCGGTGATTCCCTATTTCGGCTATGCAAGGCAGGACCGCCGCGCCAAGGCCCGCACGCCGATTTCCGCCAAGCTGGTCGCGAACCTGCTGACCGAGGCGGGCGTGGACCGCGTGCTGACGCTGGACCTGCATGCCACGCAGATCCAGGGCTTTTTCGACATTCCGGTGGACAACCTCTATTCGGCGCCGATCTTCTCGCTGGACATCCTGCACAGCTTTGCCGGGCGCATGGACGACCTGATGGTGGTCTCGCCCGATGTGGGTGGCGTGGCCCGCGCGCGCGAGATCGCCAAGCGGATCAAGGCGCCGATGGCCATCGTGGACAAGCGCCGCGAAAAGGCCGGCGAGATCGCCGAGATGACCGTGATCGGCGAGGTAGCCGGCAAGACCTGCATCATCGTGGACGACATTTGCGACACCGCCGGCACGCTGTGCAAGGCGGCGCAGCTGCTGGTCGATCACGGCGCGGCCGAGGTCCATGCCTATATCACCCACGGCGTCCTGTCCGGCCCGGCGGTCGAGCGGGTCGAGAAGTCGGTGATGAAATCGCTGGTCATCACCGATTCGATCCAGCCGGCCCCGCATGTTCAGGCGGCGCGCAACATCCGCATCGTGCCCACCGCGCCGATGTTCGCGCAGGCGATCATGTCGATCTGGAACGGCACCTCGGTCAGTTCGCTGTTCGAGATGGAGACCCTGCAACCCGTCTATGAAGGGCTTTACAGCGGCCCCGTCTCGTTCTGATGGGGGCGCTGCCCGGCCTGCCGCCCGGCCTGACCGGCTTCGACCTGCTGGCGGTCGCGGTGCTGCTGCTGGCCTGGCAGGTCTGCGGCTGGCTGATCGAGCATCCTCCGGCCCGCCACCCGTCCGTCACGGTGCTGATGCGCGGCTATCGGCGCGAGTGGATCGCGCAGGTCATCAGCCGCGACCCGCGCGTATTCGACGCGATCACGATGGGCAGCCTGCGCGAAAGCACGGCCTTCTTCGCCTCGACCACCATGATCGCCATCGGCGGCGGCGTGGCGCTGATCGGCAATGTCGGCTGGCTGCGCGAGCTGGCCGGCCAGTTCGATGTCAGCCGCAGCGCCATCGAGGCGTGGAACATCAAGCTGCTGCTGGTCGTGGCGCTGGTGGCGCGGGCGTTTCTGGGCTTCGTCTGGTCGAACCGTCTGCACGGCTATTGCTCGATCATGATCGGGGCGATCCCGAACGACGCCTCGGACCCGCGTTGCGCGGCGCGCATCCGGCAGGCGGGCGACCTGAACATCGCCGCCGCGCGCCATTTCGGTGCCGGGCTGCGGACGGTCTACTTCGCGCTGGGCGCCTTGGGCTGGCTGATCGGGGCGTGGTGGCTGCTGGCCACCACCGCGATCACCGTCTGGTGGGTGATGATGCGCGAATTCGCCTCGCTGTCGCGGCGGGTGATGCTGGAGGACGGGCCGCCGCAGGAGGCGCTGCGGGGGTGAATCGTTGCCCGGCATAAAGCGCCCCGGACCTCATTGCGGGTCCGGGTGGAAAACCTCCTCGATTGCTGCTTCGAAAAGCCGGGCGATGCTGAAGGCCAGCGGCAGGCTGGGATCGTAGCGCCCCCGTTCAAGCGCATTGACGGTCTGCCGCGACACGCCCAGGCGGCCGGCCAGATCGGCCTGCGACCAGCCGCGTTGCTGGCGCAGTTCCTGAACGCAGTTCTTCACCGGAAGCGCGCCCGGCCCAGAAGGACGCCGATGGCCCACAGCGTCGCCATGACGGGCCAGACGACGAACATCGAAAGCCGGGGGAAGCCGGCATCTTCAAGGAAGCCATAGCCGAACGTCATCAGGGCCGTGCCCGCGAAAGCCAGCGCCAGGGCCTCGAACTGGAGCTTGCGCTGCATTTCGTCCAGGCGGCGGATGCTGCGGATCACGGTGGCACAGATGAAAGCCGCCGGCAGCATGGGCAGAAGCGACACCAGAATGCGGGGGGTGCTGCCCCCGATGCTGCCGGCGAGCAGCTTCTGCGACAGGATCAGCATGGCGGCATAAGCCGCCAGCCCGATCAGGAAAGAGATGAAGTCACGCATCGGAACCTCCATATGTAAAGCACGCTTTACATATGGGCGGTCTGTCGGGAATGTAAAGGGTGCTTTACATTCGTTGGCATGAAAAAGCCCCGCGCGGGGGCGGGGCCGTCAAAGGGCGTCTACTCCGCCGCCTCGGGCGGCTCCTTCATCTGGAAGCCGTGCTGAATCTGGTCATAGGGCGCCACCGGATATTCGCCCGAGAAACAGGCGTCGCAATATTGCGGGCGGTCGTTGTTGCGCCCGCCGGCCTCGCCCACCGCCCGATACAGCCCGTCCAGCGAGATGAAGGCCAGCGAATCGACGCCGATCCAGTCGCGCATCTCGGCCGGGGACATCTGCGCCGCCAGCAGCTTGGACCGCTCCGGCGTGTCCACCCCGTAAAAGCACGGCCATGCCGTCGGCGGGCTGGCGATGCGGAAATGCACCTCGGTCGCCCCGGCCTCCAGGATCATGTCCTTGATCTTGCGCGAGGTCGTGCCGCGCACCACCGAATCGTCCACCAGCACGATGCGCTTGCCCGCGACCATCGCCCGGTTCACGTTCAGCTTCAGCCGCACGCCCATGTCGCGGATCTGCTGGTTCGGCTCGATGAAGGTGCGGCCGACATACTGGTTGCGGATGATGCCCAACCCGAAGGGAATCCCGGATTCCTGCGCATAGCCGATGGCCGCCGGCGTCCCCGAATCGGGCACCGGACAGACCAGATCGGCCTCCACCGGCGCCTCGCGGGCCAGTTCCACGCCGATCTGGCTGCGCGTCTGATAGACCGAGCGCCCGCCATAGATCGAATCGGGGCGCGAGAAATAGACGTGCTCGAAGATGCAGAACCGCCCGCGCGAGGGGCCGAAGGGCCGCTGGCTCTCCACCTTGCCCTTGGAGATCACCACCATCTCGCCCGGCTCGATCTCGCGCTCGAAACGGGCGCCGATGATGTCCAGCGCGCAGGTTTCCGAGGCCAGGACATAGCCCTCCTCGCCCAGCCGGCCCAGCACCAGCGGGCGCACGCCCAGCATGTCGCGCACGCCGATCAGCTTGGTGCGGGTCATGGCGATGATCGAGAACGCCCCCTCGACCCGGCGCAGCGCGTCCTTCATCCGCTCCGGGATCGACCGCTGGATGGACCGCGCCATCAGGTGGATGATGCATTCCGTATCGCTGCTGGACTGGAAGATGGCGCCGCGCTCGATCAATTCGCGGCGCAGGGCCTCGGCATTGGTCAGGTTGCCGTTATGGGCCACCGCGCAGCCGCCCATCGCGAATTCGCCGAAGAAGGGCTGGATGTCGCGGATCGCGGCGCCCTTCTTGCCGGCGGTCGAATAACGCACATGGCCGATCGCCAGCGCGCCGGGCAGGGTGGCCATCACGTCGGGCTTGGTGAAGTTGTCGCGCACATAGCCGAAGCGGTGGGCGCTGTTGAAGCCGCCCTCCGGGTCATAGCTGACGATGCCGCCGGCCTCCTGCCCGCGATGTTGCAGCGCATGCAGGCCCAGCGCCACGAATTGCGCCGCATCGGCCGCGCCGATGACGCCGAACACGCCGCATTCCTCATGCAGGCGGTCCGAATCGAAAGGATGGGACAGGAAGGGCTGCATCTGGCTGGGCACGGCGGACCTCGTGGGGCGCAGGCAAAGGGGGCTGCCCCGCACATAGGCGCAGCGGGGCAAAAAGTCACGCCCCCGGCGCGGGCGCGGGGGCGTTTTTCGTGGCGTCGTGCCGGATCAGTTGGTCGCGGCCGGGGTCTCGGTCTGGGGCGAGACGGTGCTTTCGGCGGTGCAGGCGGCGGTGAACTGGTCGAAGCGCGCCTGAAGCCAGGTCGGCACGTCCTGCGGCATCGACTGGTTCAACTGGCTGCTGATGCTGTCGAAGATGGCCGCCGAACGCGAATTGTCCACCATGTCGATCTGCCGCTCGCCCTGCACGCGGTCATAGACCAGGAAGGCGATGGCGACGATCAGGATGCCGCGCGCCACCCCGAACAGGAAGCCCATCGCCTGGTCCACGCCCCCCAGCGCCGACCGCTGCACGACCGAGGAAAACAGCGGCGTGATGATCGAGAACACCACCAGGGCGCCGGCCAGCACCACGGCAAAGCTGGCGATCAGCGCCAGCTCGCAGCTGTCGCCCAGGAATTTCGACAGCACCGGCAGGTTCTGGATCATCGGCCGGATCGATTCGGCGAAGATGAAGGCCAGCACGGCCGCCGCGATCCAGCCGAGGATGGCCAGCGACTCGCGCACGAAGCCGCGCGCATAGGCCAGGATCGCCGAGATGACGATGATCGCCGCCACGATGAGGTCGATAGTGGTAAAGCCGTCCATGCCGGTTCCCGTCCCTTTGCGCGCGCCGTCAGCCGGCGCCGAACATCTCGCCCACGAAGCGGGTGAGGTCGGCGCTGCGGATCAGCTGCATCTGTCCCTCGCCCTCGACCTTCTGGGTTTCGGGCAAAATCGCCTGCGTGAAACCAAGTTTTGCCGCCTCTTTCAACCTGTTTTCCGCCTGGGTGACGGGACGCAACGCCCCCGACAGGCTGATTTCCCCGAAGATTACAGCTTCGGCGGGAATCGCCACATCCTCCCTCGCGCCCAGCAGGGCGGCGGCGATGGCGAGGTCGGCGGCGGGTTCCGTGACCCGCATCCCCCCGGCAACGTTGAGGAAAACATCCAGCCCCGCGAAGGGAATCGCGCAACGCGCCTCCAGCACGGCGAGGATGGTGCTGACCCGGCCCGAGTCGAGGCCGACCACGGTGCGGCGCGGGCTGGCCAGCGTCGAAGGGGCGACCAGCGCCTGAATTTCGGTCAGCACCGGGCGCGTGCCCTCGATGCCGGCAAAGACCGCCGCGCCGGGGACGGGCTGGCCGCGCTCGGACAAAAACAGCGCCGAGGGGTTGGCGACTTCGGCCAGGCCGGCGCCGGTCATCTCGAAGACGCCGATCTCGCCCGCCGGGCCGAAGCGGTTCTTGACGCTGCGCAGGATGCGGAACTGGTGGCCGCGTTCGCCCTCGAAATACAGGACGGTATCGACCATATGCTCGACAACGCGGGGGCCGGCGATCTGGCCCTCCTTGGTGACATGGCCGACCAGCACCACCGCCGTCCCGCGCGATTTCGCGAATGTGACCAGCTCATGCGCGACGGCGCGAACCTGGCTGACGCTGCCGGGGGCGGCCTCGACCGTATCGGACCACAGGGTTTGAATCGAATCGATCACGGCAAGGTCGGGGCGGGTGGCGTCCAGCGTGGTCAGGATGTCGCGCAGGCCCGTTTCCGCGCCCAGCCGCACCGGCGCATCGGCCAGCCCGAGGCGCTGGGCGCGCATGCGGATTTGCGCGGTGGCTTCCTCGCCGCTGAAATAGACCGCCTGCGCCCCTGCGCGGGAAAACGCCGCCGCCGCCTGCAACAGCAGCGTGGATTTGCCGATGCCGGGATCGCCGCCGACCAGAATCGCGCTGCCCTCGACCAGCCCGCCGCCCAGAACGCGGTCCAGTTCCGCCAGCCCCGACTCGCGGCGCGGGGGCGGCGGCTCGGCGGCATCCAGCCCGGTCAGCGCCACCAGCTTGCCCTTGGCCGCGCCGAGGCCGCGCCCGGCGGGGCCTTGGGACAGGGGGGCCTCCTCGGTGATGGTGTTCCACTCGCCGCAGGCATCGCAGCGGCCCGACCATTTCGGAAAGCGGGCGCCGCAGGCGGTGCAGGTGAATGTGGTGACGGGCCTAGCCATGCGCCTGTTTGGCCCAAGGCCCAGCCGGGGGCAAGCGGCTGGAAGCGGGCGGCGTTTCGTGGCACATCACCCCCAGCGCAGGAAACGGGGGCGGGATATGGGCGAGGCATTCGGCAAGGGCTGCCATCTGCATCTGATCGACGGCTCGGCCTTCATCTTCCGCGCCTATCACGCGCTGCCGCCGCTGACCCGGCGCAGCGACGGGCTGCCCATCGGCGCCGTCGCGGGCTTCTGCAACATGATCTGGCGCTATATCGAGGAGGGCGGCAATGGCGACGCGCCCACCCATGCGGCGGTGATCTTCGACCACAGTTCGCGCACCTTCCGCAACGACATCTTCCCCGACTACAAGGCCAACCGCCCGCCGCTGCCCGAGGATCTGCGCCCGCAATTCCCCCTGACGCGCGAGGCCACGCAGGCCTTCAACCTCGCGTCGATCGAGATCGAGGCCTATGAGGCCGACGACATCATCGCCACGCTGGCCGCACAGGCGCGCGCGGCCGGGGGGCGGGTGACGATCATCTCCAGCGACAAGGACCTGATGCAGCTTGTCGGTGGCGGGGTCGAGATGCTGGACCCGATCAAGAACAAGCGCATCGGCCCGGATGAGGTGATCGAGAAATTCGGGGTTCCGCCCGAACAGGTGGTGGCGGTGCAGGCTCTGGCCGGCGATCCGACCGACAACGTGCCGGGCGCGCCGGGCATCGGCATCAAGACCGCCGCGCAACTGATCGCCGAATATGGCGATATCGAGACCCTGCTGGCCCGCGCCGAGGAAATCAAGCAACCCAAGCGCCGCCAGACCCTGCTGGACAATGCCGAGCTGATCCGCATTTCGGAAAAGCTGGTGACGCTGGATGCGGCGACTCCGCTGAATTTCGGGCTGGACAGTCTGGAAATCCGCGATCCCGAGCCGGAAACCCTGCTGAATTTCCTCAACCGGATGGAGTTCCGCACCCTGACCCGGCGCGTGGCCGACCGTTTCGAGACCGACCTGCCCGACCCGGCGCCGGTGGCCGAGGCCGCGCCGCAGCCCGGCGCCCCCGCCGCCCCCGCATGGCCGGCCATCGACCGCGACGCCTATGCGGTGATCCGCGACGGGGCCACGCTGGCCGAATGGCTCGACCGCGCCCGCGAGGCCGGGGCGCTGGCCATCGACACCGAAACCACCTCGCTGAACGAGATGCAGGCGCGGCTGGCCGGCATCTCGATTGCGCTGGCGGCGGGGGATGCCGCCTATATTCCGCTGAACCATGTCGAGGGCGAGGCCGATCTGTTCGGCGGCGGCGCCCGCGCGCCCGGCCAGATGGACGAGGCCGAGGCCCTGGCCCTGCTCAAGCCGCTGCTGGAAGACCCCGCAGTGCTGAAGGTGCTGCACAACGCCAAATACGACTGGAAGGTGCTGGCCCGCCACGGCATCCGCATGGCGCCCATCGAGGACACGATGCTGCTGTCCTATGCCCTGCATGCGGGCCTGCACAATCACGGCATGGACGAGTTGGCCGAGACCTATCTTGGCCATATCTGCCTGCCGATCAAGGAGTTGATCGGCTCGGGCAAGGCGCAGATCACCTTCGACCGCGTGGCACTGGACAAGGCCGCCGGCTACGGCGCCGAGGACGCGGATGTGACATGGCGGCTGTGGCAGACCTTCCGCCCGCGCCTGCCCGAGGCCCGCGTGACCACGGCTTACGAAACCCTTGAGCGCCCGATGATCCCGGTGCTGGCGGGGATGGAGATGGCGGGCATCCTGATCGACCCGGCGCATCTGTCGCGCATGTCCGGGGCCTTCGCGCAGAAGATGGCCGCGCTGGAGGAGGAGGCCCAGCAGGTCGCGGGCAGTCCCTTCAACCTCGGGTCGCCCAAGCAGTTGGGCGACATTCTTTTCGGCCAGATGGGCCTGCCCGGCGGCAAGCTGGGCAAGAATGGCGCCTGGTCCACCTCGGCGGATGTGCTGGAGGATTTGGCGGCGGAAGGCAGCGAGGAAGGGCGCCGGCTGGCCGGGCTGATCCTCGACTGGCGGGCGATGTCGAAGCTGAAATCGACCTATACCGACACGCTGCCGCGCCATGTCGATCCCGATACCGGGCGGGTGCATACCAGTTACTCCATCGCCGGGGCGCAGACGGGGCGGCTGGCCTCGACCGATCCGAACCTTCAGAACATCCCCGTGCGCACCGAGGAGGGCCGCCGCATCCGCGAGGCCTTCATCGCGCCCGAGGGGCGGGTGCTGGTCAGTCTGGACTACAGCCAGATCGAGCTGCGGATTCTGGCCCATGTCGCGGATATTCCGGCGCTGAAACAGGCATTCCGCGACGGCATCGACATTCACGCCATGACCGCCAGCCAGATGTTCGGCGTCCCGGTCGAGGGCATGGACCCAGGTGTCCGCCGCCGGGCCAAGGCGATCAATTTCGGGGTGATCTACGGGATTTCCGGCTTTGGCCTCGCGCGCAACCTGCGGATTCCTCGGGCCGAGGCGCAGGCCTTCATCGACACCTATTTCCAGCGGTTCCCGGAAATCCGCGCCTATATGGACGACACCATCGCGCGGGCCAAGGCGGACGGGTTCGTGACCACGCTGTTCGGGCGCAAGATCCATACGCCGGGCATCAACCAGACCGGGCCGGCGGCGGGGGGCGCGCGGCGTGCGGCGATCAACGCGCCGATTCAGGGCGCGGCCGCCGACATCATCCGCCGGGCGATGATCCGCATGCCGGCGGCTATCGAGGGCATCGACGCCCGCATGCTGCTTCAGGTTCATGACGAACTTGTGTTCGAGGTGGCCCAAGCCGAGGCCCCCGCCCTGATCGAGGCCGCCCGCGCCGTGATGGTGGATGCGCCCGCGCCGGCCGTGCGGCTGAACGTGCCGCTGGTGGTGGATGCGGGGCAGGGGGCCAACTGGGCCGCGGCGCATTGAAAGCGGCCCCGCAGCGCACGCCCGCGGGCCGGCCCGCGCGGCCCGGATCGGCCTCGATGGCCGGGCCGGGACGAAGGCCTCCGCGGCGCATGCGGCGCTGATGGGGCTGTGACCGGCAATTCCTTGCCAAACCCCCCGCGCGGCCTTAGGTTGCGCGCCGATCCGCGCGGGCGGCCTTCGTCCGTGGCGCGCACCCGCATTGACCGGAAGGAACCCAGATGCTCGTGACCCCCGCCTACGCCCAGGCCGCCGCTGGCGGCGGTGCCGCCGCAACCTTCGCGCAGTTCATCCCGCTGATCCTGATCTTCGTGATCATGTATATGCTGATGATCCGCCCCCAGCAGAAGAAGATGAAGGAACACCGCAACATGGTGGCCAATCTGCGCAAGGGCGACCAGATCGTGACCCAGGGCGGCATCCTGGCCAAGGTCACCCATGTCCGCGACGAGGATCTGGAGGTCGAGGTCGCGCAGGGCGTGCGCATCCGCATCGTGCGCAACGCCGTGCAGCACGTCATCAACAAGACCGCTCCCGTCGCCGCGAACGGCTGATAAGAAAGCCCGAGGCCGCCATCATGCTGCAAATGGAAACCTGGAAGCGGGTTCTGATCCTGCTGGTCACGGCGCTGATCGTGGCGCTGGCGGTCCCGAACGTGTTCTATGGCCGCGTCGAGACGCATAACGACGCCGTCAAGGCCGTCGAGCGCAGCGGCGGCACCGCCACCGCCGCGCAGGAGGCCGATATTGCGCAATGGCCGTCCTTCCTTCCCTCCGGTCTGGTCAATCTGGGCCTCGACCTGCGCGGCGGCGCGCATCTGCTGGGCGAGGTGCAGGTCGAACAGGTCTACAAGGCCCGCATGGACAGCCTGTGGCCGCAACTGCGCGACGCGCTGGCGGCGCAGCGCGACGCGCTGGGACCGATTCGCCGCGTCGAATCCGACCCGTCGACCCTGGCGGTCGAGATCACCAATGCCGACCAGATCAGCCGCGCGGCCGAGATCGCCCGTGGCCTGTCGGTGCCGGTCGTCACCCTGACCGGCGTGGGCCAGCGCGACCTGGAGGTCTCGGCCAGCGGCAACCGCCTGACCGTGCAGCTGTCTGCGGCCGAAAAGGCCGCGACGGACGAGCGCACGATGCTGCAAAGCCTCGAAATCATCCGCCGCCGCATCGACGAGGTGGGCACGAGGGAGCCGACCATCGTGCTGTCCGGCGCCAACCGCATCGTGATCCAGGTGCCCGGCATCGGCTCGGCCGAGGAGTTGAAGCAGCTGATCGGCACCACCGCCAAGCTGACCTTCCACCCGGTCTTGGGGCGCGGCACCGACCCGAATGCCCGTCCGGGCGTGGGCAACATGCTTCTGCCCGCCGCCGACGAGCCGGGCGTCTACTATACGCTGGACGCCAGCCCGGTCGTGACCGGGGACGAGCTGGTGACGGCCATTCCCAGCCGCGACCAGAACGGCCTGCCGGCGGTCGAATTCCGCTTCAACGCCCAGGGCGCCAAGGCCTTCGGCACCTATACCGCCGCCAATATCGGGCAGCTTTTCGCCATCGTGCTGGACGACGAGGTGATTTCCGCGCCCGTGATCCGCTCGGCCATCATGGGCGGCACCGGGCTGATCTCCGGCAGCATGGATTTCGAGGAATCGAACCGGCTGGCCGTGCTGCTGCGCGCCGGCGCCCTGCCGGCCGAGATGACCTTCCTGGAGGAGCGCACCATCGGCCCCGAACTGGGTCAGGACAGCATCGACGCCGGGCGGCTGGCCGGCACCGTCGGCACCGTCGCCGTGGTCGCCTACATGATCGCCAGCTATGGGCTGTTCGGGTTCTTCGCCTCGGTCGCGGTGCTGGTCAACATCGTGATGATCCTCGGCATCATGTCGCTGATGGGGGCCACGCTGACCCTGCCCGGCATCGCCGGCATCGTGCTGACCGTGGGCACCGCCGTGGACGCCAACGTCATCATCTACGAGCGTATCCGCGAGGAATTGCGGCGCATCAAGAACGTCACGCTGGCCATCGACACCGGCTTCAAGGAAGCCATGTCGGCGATCATCGACGCCAACCTGACCAGCTTCATCGCGGCGCTGGTGATGTTCTTCCTCGGCTCCGGCCCGGTGAAGGGCTTTGCGGTCACGCTGACCATCGGCCTCGTCACCTCGGTCTTCACCGCCATCTTCCTGACGCGGCTGATGATCATCTGGTGGATCGAGCGCCGCCGCCCGACCGAACTGGTCCTGTAAGGGGAAAACGTCATGGCATTCCGTCTGAAACTTGTTCCCGACGAGACCAATATCGACTTCTTCAGCATCCAGTGGCTGACCGCCGGCATCTCCATCTTCCTGATGGTGGCCTCGGTGGTGGTGACGCTGGTCATGGGGCTGAATTTCGGCATCGACTTCAAGGGCGGCACCTCGATCCGCACCGAAAGCCCGAACAGCTTCGAGGTCGCCGATTATCGCGGCGCGCTGTCGGGGCTGGGCTATGGCGACGTGTCGATCACCGAGGTCTTCGACCCCACCTTCGGCGCCGACCGCCACGTGGCGCTGGTCCGGCTGGCGGCCGAGGGCGATGACGCCTCGATCACGCCCGAGGACCTGAACATCATCGAGGCCGCGCTGCGCACCGTCGATCCCGATGTGCGCTTCGCGGCGGTGGAATCGGTCGGCCCCAAGGTCTCGGGCGAGCTGATCATGACCGCCTTCAAGGCGGTCGGCGCGGCGACCCTCGGCATCCTGCTGTATATCTGGCTCCGGTTCGAGTGGCAGTTCGGGCTGGGGGCCGTCATTGCGCTGATCCATGACGTGCTGCTGACGGTGGGCATCTTCGCGCTGTTCCAGATCCGCTTCGACCTCAGCACCATCGCCGCGCTGCTGACCATCCTGGGCTATTCGGTCAACGACACCGTGGTCGTGTTCGACCGATTGCGAGAGAACCTGATCAAATACAAGACGATGGCCCTGCGCGACATCATGAACCTGACGGTCAACGAAACCCTGTCGCGCACGGTGATGACCGGGATGACCACCATCCTTGCGCTGGGGGCGCTGCTGTGGCTGGGCGGCGACGTGATCCGCGGCTTCGTCTTCGCGATGCTGTGGGGCGTGATCGTCGGCACCTATTCGACGGTCTATCTGGCCAAGAACGTGGTGCTGTGGCTGGGCGTGCGCCGCGACTGGGGCGATGAGGCCAGGAAGAAGAAGGTGCCCGGTCCCTATGCGGACCTGCCCTGATGGCGATGGCGCCCACCGATTTTGCCGGGGCCGTGCCGATCGACGGCTACGGCCCCGGCTTTTTCCGGCTGGGCGGCACGGTCTGGCGCGGGCCGCTGCTGGTGCATGAGGGCGGCGCGGCCCCTTGGGGCGGCCTCGACGACAGCGGGGCGCTGGCCATCTTGGCCGGCCGCGCCGACCTGCTGCTGCTGGGCATGGGGGCCGAGATCGCCCGCCCGCCCGAGGCGTTGCTGGATGCCGCCGAATCGCTCGGGCTGCGGGTCGAGGCGATGGCCAGCCCGGCGGCGGCGCGCAGCTACAACGTGCTTCTGTCCGAGGGCCGGCGCGTCGCCGCCGCCCTGATCCCGGTCTGATGCTGCGGCTGTCGGGCCTCGCGGTGGCGCGCGGCGGCCGGCCGGTGCTGGAGGGGGTCTCGCTGGACCTGCCCCCCGGCGAGGCGGTGCTGCTGCGCGGCCCGAACGGCATCGGCAAGACCTCGCTGCTGCGGGTGGTGGCCGGGCTGGCGCCGCCGCTGGCCGGGCAGGTGGCGATGGCGTCCGATCTGGTCGCCTATGCCGCCCATGCCGACGGGCTGAAATCCACCCTGACCGCGCGCGAGAACCTCGCCTTCTGGGCGCGGGTCTTCGACCATCCCGACCCCGCCGGCGCGGTGGCGGCGGCGCTGGCGGCGCTGGGCCTGTCCGGCCTGGCCGAACGCATGGCGCATGAGATGTCGGCGGGGCAGAAGCGCCGTCTGGGCCTTGCGCGCCTGCTGGTGACGCGGCGGCCGCTGTGGCTGCTGGACGAACCCACGGTTTCGCTGGACGCCGATTCGGTGGCCGCCTTCGCCGCGCTGTTGCGGGCGCATCTGGCCGAAGGGGGGGCTGCGCTGATCGCTACCCATGTCGACCTCGGCCTGCCGGGCGCCCGCAGCCTCGACCTCACGCCGTTCCGCGCCCGCCCCGGCACCCGCCCGCAACCGGGCCGCCGCGCCAGCTTCGACGAGGCGTTCGGATGAGGCCGCGCCGCGCATGGCGGGGTGAGGCCACAGTCCGCGAGGGCCGGGCCGGGGCCGTCGCCCTGATGGGTGATGGTCAAGGCGGCACCCGCCCGCATGCGCAAGGCCATGCCCGACGGAGCGGGGGCGGGTCGTGTTCGCCGGCAAGGCCTGCATCAACATCGCTTGCCGATGCAACCGGGCAGCGTGAGGTCGTCGCTTTGGCCATCGCTTTTCAAACCACCCGCGCGCGGGAGGCGTGCCGGTGAGCGCCCTGCTGCTGCGCGACCTGCGGCTGGCGCTGCGGGCGGGCGGGGGCTTTGGCCTCGGCCTCGCCTTCTACCTGATCCTGTGCACGCTGGTCCCGTTCGGCGTCGGGCCGGATGCGCGGGCGCTGGCGCCTATCGCGCCCGGCATCCTGTGGGTGGGGGCGCTGCTGGCCTCGCTGCTGTCGCTGGACCGGCTCTATGCGCTGGACAGCGAGGACGGCTCGCTGGACCTGCTGGCCACCAGCCCGATCCCGCTGGAGGGCGTGGTGCTGGCCAAGGCCGCCGTGCATTGGCTGACCACCGGCCTGCCGCTGACGCTGGCGGCGCCGCTGTTCGGGGCGCTGCTGCACCTGCCCGGCGCGGCGCTGCCCTGGCTGATGCTGACGCTGGGCCTCGGCACGCCGGCGCTGTCGCTGCTGGGGGCTTTCGGCGCCGCGCTGACCGTCGGACTGAGGCGGGGAGGGCTGCTGCTCTCGCTGCTGGTGCTGCCGCTTTACATCCCGACGCTGCTGTTCGGGGCCGAGGCGGTGCGGCGCGGCGCCGCCGGCCTTTCGGCCGCCACGCCGCTGGCCTTCCTGGCGGCGATCACCCTGGGCTGCCTTGCCCTGACACCTTTCGCCGCAGCCGCCGCCCTGCGGGTCAACATGCGCTGAGCGGGCTTGAGGCGCCTCCGGCAGGGGGCTAGAGGAATGCCATGTCGCTTTGGGAATACGCCAATCCGGTCAAGTTCATGCACGCCTCGGGGCGGGTGCTGCCGCCTGTCGCGGTGCTGGCCGCGCTGTGCTGCGCGGTCGGGCTGGTCTGGGGCTTTGCCTTCACCCCGCCCGAGGCAAGGCAAGGCGCCTCGGTCAAGATCATGTTCCTGCACGTGCCGGCGGCGATGATGGCCATCAATGCCTGGGCGATGATGCTGGTGGCCTCGCTGATCTGGCTGGTCCGCCGCCACCATGTCAGCGCGCTGGCCGCCCGCGCCGCCGCCCCGGTGGGCGCGGTGCTGTGCGCGGTGGCGCTGGTGACGGGGGCGCTGTGGGGGCAAGTCACCTGGGGCACCTGGTGGGAATGGGACCCCAAGCTGACCAGCTTTCTGGTGCTGATGCTGTTCTATATCGGCTATATCGCGCTGTGGAACGTGGTCGAGGATGCCGATACCGCCGCCGACCTGACGGCGATGATGGTCATCGTCGGCTCGGTCTTCGCAGTTCTGTCGCGCTATGCGCTGCTGTTCTGGTCGCAGGGCATCCATCAGAACGCCTCGCTGTCGGTGGCCTCCGGCACGCGCATGGCCTGGGATTACAAGGCGCCGCTCTACCTGTGCATGCTGGGCTTCGGGCTGCTGTTCGTGGCGCTGGTGCTGCTGCGCACCCGGACCGAGATCCGCCGCCGCCGGCTGGCGGCCCTGCGCGCGCGTCAGGTGGCGCGCGAAATGGCGGAGGTGCGGCCATGACCCTGCCCGAGACGCTGATCCTCGGCAAACATGCCTTCGTGGTGCTGGCCTCCTATGGCATCGGGCTGGCCGGTATCGGGGCGCTGATCGCGGCCTCGCTGGTAGCCGCGCGCCGTGCCCGCCGCGCGCTGGAGACCGAGGAGGGCGACCGCAATGGCTAGGATTTCCCCGCTGCTGGCGCTGCCCCCGGCCATCTTCGCCGCGCTGGCGGCGGCGTTCTATTTCGGGCTGGGCGGCGACAAGCAACTGCCCTCGGCCTATCTGGGCCGCGAAGCGCCGGCACTGGCGCTGACGCCGCTGGCCGACCTGCCGCCGATCCCGGAGGGGATGCTGGCCGATGGCGAGGTCAAGCTGGTGAATTTCTGGGCAAGCTGGTGCGCGCCCTGCCGGGTCGAGCATCCGAACCTGACCGGACTGGCGGCCGAGGGCATCCCGGTCTATGGCGTGAACTACAAGGACCGGGCATCGGCGGCGATGGGCTTTCTGGCCGAGCTGGGCAACCCCTACCGCGCCACCGGCGCCGACGAGAGCGGCCGCAACGCGCTGGAATGGGGCGTCTATGGCGTGCCCGAGACCTTCGTGGTCGATGGCGAGGGCAAGATCCTGATGCGCTTCGCCGGCCCGGTCACGCAGCGGGTGATCGCCGAGCAGTTCCGGCCCCTGCTGGACGGGGTCGAATAAGGCGCCGTCAGGCGGCGCGGCGCCTGCGGCCCAGAACGGCCAGCCCGCCAAGGGCCAGCGCCAGCAGCGGCAGCCCCGCCGGCAGCGGCACTGCGGCCGGCGCGGCATAGGCGATGTCGAAGGTCAGGCTCGTGCCATCGGCATAGCTGAGACCGCCCCAGTCGATCAGCAGCGCGTCCGGCGTGAACGAGGTGGTCACCGCCCCTGCGGTCGCGCCGGTCGCGCCGAAGCCCGTGAAGCTGCCCGGTGATCCCAGCGCGATGCGCAGCCCGTTGAAGGCGGTATCGTTCCAGGTGGGCGAGGCCAGCACGGTGTTGAGCAGCACGGTCAGCGAATTGCCGAGGAAGTCCAGCGAGATCGTGGTCACGCCCTCGACCTCGATGACGGGGGCCGGCCCGGTGCCGACCACGAACGGCCCGGTCGCCGTGGCCGCGGGATAGACGGTGCCGAGGTCGGGGAACCGATAGTCCGCCGACAGCGTAAGCCCGTCGAGCGGGGCCGCCTGAGCGACCGGCGCGGCCAGCATGGCCAGGCCAACAAGGACGGCGCGTATTGTGGATTTCGGCATCTCCTGCCCTCCAGCGTGACAGTCCCTTCTGCGTAGTGCCGGCCTGCGGTCCCATCAAATACAATCGCTGCCCGCCCCCGCCCGCGGCGTCATTTTGCAATCGCCGGATGAGGCCGGCATCGCCGCCGCAATTGGCGATGGCGCCGGCGCTGGTCCCGCCGCGACCGGCGCGGAGGCCGGCGCGAATCACCGCCCGCCGCCAACGAAAAAGGCCCCGGCAATGCCGGGGCCTTTCCGCGTCTCACCCGCCGCTTACGCGCGGGCCAGGTTGCGCAGCACGTAATGCAGCACGCCGCCGTTCTTGAGGTATTCGATCTCGACCTCGGTATCGACGCGGGCCTTCAGCTGGATCACCTTCACGGTGCCATCGGCATAGCGGATGGTGCAGGGCACCAGCGACAGCGGCTTGAAATCGCCCTCCAGCCCGTCGATCGAGATCACCTCGTCACCGGTCAGGCCCAGCGTCTTGCGGTTGTCGCCGCCGGTGAACTCGAACGGGATCACGCCCATGCCGACCAGGTTCGAGCGGTGGATGCGCTCGAACGACTCGGCGATCACGGCCTTAACGCCCAGCAGCACGGTGCCCTTGGCCGCCCAGTCGCGGCTGGAGCCGGCGCCGTATTCGATGCCGCCAACCACCACCAGCGGCACGCCCGCCGCCTGATAGTCCATCGCCGCGTCATAGATCGAGGTCTGTGCGCCGTCCGGCCCCTTGGTATAGCCGCCTTCCACGCCGTCCAGCATCTCGTTCTTGATGCGGATATTGGCGAAGGTGCCGCGCATCATCACCTCGTGGTTGCCGCGCCGCGAGCCGTAGCTGTTGAAATCGCGCGGGGCCACCTGACGCTCGGTCAGGTATTTGCCGGCCGGAGTCGTCGGCTTGAAGGAACCCGCCGGCGAAATGTGGTCGGTGGTGATCATGTCGCCCAGCAGCGCCAGAACCCGCGCGCCGTCGATGTTGTGGATGGTGCCGGCCTCCTTGGACATGCCGCGGAAATAGGGCGGGTTCTGGATATAGGTCGAGGTCGCCGGCCAGTCATAGGTTTCCGAATCGGTGACCTCGACGGCCTGCCAACGCTCGTCACCCTTGAACACGTCGGCGTATTTGGCCTGGAACATCTCGCGCGTGACGACGCTTTCCACCAGTTCCGAAACCTCCTTCGAGGTCGGCCAGATGTCCTTGAGGAACACCGGCTGGCCGTCCTTGCTGATGCCCAGCGGCTCGGTCGTCAGGTCGATGTTCATGTCGCCGGCGATGGCATAGGCCACGACCAGCGGCGGGCTGGCCAGATAGTTGGCGCGCACGTCGGGGCTGATCCGGCCCTCGAAGTTGCGGTTGCCGGACAGGACCGACACGGCGACCAGATCGTTCTCGTTGACGCATTTCGAGATCGCCGGCTCCAGCGGGCCGGAATTGCCGATGCAGGTCGTGCAGCCGAAGCCCACCAGGTTGAAGCCCAGCGCGTCCAGATCGTCCTGCAACCCGGCGGCGCGCAGATATTCCTCGACCACCTGCGATCCGGGCGCCAGCGAGGTCTTGACCCAGGGCTTGCGGTTCAGGCCCAGCGCGCGGGCCTTGCGGGCCACCAGCCCGGCGGCCATCAGCACATAGGGGTTCGAGGTGTTGGTGCAGGAGGTGATCGCCGCGATCACCACCGAGCCGTCATGCAGCCTGTAGCCCTCGCCCTCGACGGTGCCGGACTGATAACCGTCGTGATGGCCGGGCAGGTCCTCGGGTTCGGGGGCGCCGCCCTCGCCGTTCCAGCGTTTTTCGGCGGTGGGCGTCGGCTCCGGCAGCTTGCGGGTGCCGCAGATATACTTGCGGAACTCGTAGGCCGAATCGGTCAGCGCGACGTGATCCTGCGGGCGCTTGGGACCCGAGATCGCCGGCACCACGTCGCCTTGGTCCAGCTCCAGCGTCGAGGAATAGACCGGCGCATAGTCGCGGGTCCGCCAGAAGCCGTTCTCCTTGGCATAGGCCTCGACCAGCGCGATGCGGGCCTCGTCGCGGCCGGTCTGGCGCAGATAGCGCAGGGTCTCGTCGTCGATGGGGAAGAAGCCGCAGGTGGCGCCGTATTCGGGGGCCATGTTGGCGATGGTGGCGCGGTCGGCCAGCGGCATGTGGTCCAGCCCCTCGCCGTAGAATTCGACGAACTTGCCCACCACGCCGTGCTGGCGCAGCATCTGCACGACCTTCAGCACCAGGTCGGTGGCGGTCACGCCCTCGCGCAGCGCGCCGGTGACCTTGAAGCCCACCACCTCGGGGATCAGCATGGAAATCGGCTGGCCCAGCATCGCCGCCTCGGCCTCGATGCCGCCCACGCCCCAGCCCAGCACGGCAAGGCCGTTGACCATCGTGGTATGGCTGTCGGTGCCGACCAGCGTGTCGGGATAGGCCACCTGGGCGCCGTTCTGGTCGGTATCGGTCCAGACGGTTTGCGCCAGGTATTCCAGGTTGACCTGGTGGCAGATGCCGGTGCCCGGCGGCACGACGCGGAAGTTCTGGAAGGCGTTCTGGCCCCATTTCAGGAACTGGTAACGCTCGATATTGCGCTCGTATTCGCGCTCGACGTTGAACTGGAAGGCGCGGGGGGTGCCGAACTCGTCCACCATGACCGAGTGGTCGATGACCAGATCGACCGGGTTCAGCGGGTTGATCTTCTGCGCGTTGCCGCCCAGCGCCTTGATGCCGTCGCGCATGGCGGCAAGGTCGACCACCGCCGGCACGCCGGTAAAGTCCTGCATCAGGACGCGCGCGGGCCGGTAGGCGATTTCGCGCGGGTTCTGGCCGCCCTTTTCGGCCCATTCGGCAAAGGCCCTGATATCCTCGACGCTGACGGTGCGGCCGCCATCCTCGAAGCGCAGCATGTTCTCCAGCACCACCTTCAGCGAGGCGGGCAGTTTCGAGAAATCGCCCAGACCGGCTTCGGTCGCGGCGGGGATCGAGTAATAGGCGAAGTCCTGACCGCCGACCGTCAGATTGCGGCGGGTGCGGGCGGTATCGGTTCCGGTGACGATGGGCATGGCTGGGCCTTCCTGTCCTTGGCTGGCTGATGTCCGAAACTTCGGGCGGCGGGCTGGGCCGCCTTGCGGCGGATGACGGCATTATAGCGGAACGCCCCGGCTTGCACAGGCAAACGAGGCGGTCCGATCTGTATGCAATGGCATACCGCAATTGCGCGACGATGGCAAGCGGGTGCGGGGGACCATTTCGGGCCGGTGCGTGCAAGCGCGCATCCTGAGGCAGGGCGGCGGCCGGGCTGGCGTTTCTCCGCGCTGGCGGCGTGAAAAGGGGCGGCGGCCGCGCCCGCAGGGTGCGTGCCCGCGCGCACCGAACCCCGCCTCAACGCGGGATCAGCCGCAGCCGGATGCCGTCGCGGCCGCGCACCGTCAGGCGGGCCACCGGCACCGGGGTTCCGGCGGTCTCCAGCCGCGCCGCCCGCAGCGCCAGCGCGATCATCAGCACCCCTTCGATCATGGCGAAACCGGCGCCGGGGCAGACGCGGGGACCGGCGCTGAACGGGATATAGGCGCGGCGCATCATGGCGCGGCCGTTCTCGGTCTCCCAGCGGCCGGGGTCGAACTCGTGCGGGGCCTCCCACAGCCGTTCGTGGCGGTGCAGGTGCCAGGGCGACAGGACCAGCTGCGCGCCCCTGGGCACCTTGCGCTGGCGGAAGGTCTGTGGCTGCGCCGCCTCGCGCACCAGCATGGGCACCGGGGGATAAAGCCGCATGGCCTCGCGGAACACCGCCCGCGTGACGGGCAGGCGCGACAGGTCGGCGAAATCCGGGACCGCGGGCAGGGTGGCGGCTTCTTCGGCCACGCGGGCCTGCCAGTCCGGCGCATTGGCCAGCAGCCACAGCGACCACGACAACGCCGCCGCCGAGGTCTCATGTCCGGCGAGGAAGAAGATCGCCACCTGATCGACCATCTCGTCGCGGTCGAAGCCTCGCCCCGTCTGCGGGTCGGGCGTGGTCATGATCTTGCTGGCCAGATCGTCGGGCGCCTCGCCCGCGGCGATGGCCGCCAGCCGCGCCTCCACCAGCTGCCGGATCAGGCCGCGGATGGTCGCGGCCGTGCGGCGGGTGCGGCGCGAATGCGGGCGCGGCAGCCAGCGGGGCAGGGGGATCAGGCCGGCGAGGTTCACGATCGGCTGCGCATCCTGATGGGCGCGGAAGGCGGCAAAGACGCGGGCGGCGATCTCATGCTCGATCGGCAGCGAGAACAAGGTGCGGAAGATCGCGTCGGACGCGGCGTGGCTGGCCTCCGGCTCGATGTCGATTTCCGTGCCGGTCAGGGCGGTCAGCCGGGTTTCCAGCGCCAGCGCCGCGTCGCGGATCGCGGGGAAGGTCTCGCGCAGGCGCCCGCCCTCGAAGGCGGGGTCGATGATGCGGCGCTGGCGCGCCCATTCCTCGCCATTGGTGACGAAGATCGAATGCCCCAGCAGCGGCGCCAGCCCTTCGCGCAGGCGGCTGGATTTCGGGAATTCCGCCGGATCGCCGCGCAGGACCAGCGCCACCAGATCGGGGTCGTTGCAGACGAAGCTGTGCAGGAAGGGTGCCCGGAACTCGGCCATCCAGGCGCGGTAGAAGCGTTCGGGCAGCGCCGACAGCAGGTCGTGGCGGAAGGCGCGGGCCAGCCGCAGCAGGCCGCCGCGCCGTTCGCTGCTGGCCGGGCGGGGCGGGATCATGCCGCCCGGTCCCGATAGGGAGACACGGCGCGGGTGATCCGCCCCGGCGAGTGGCGGCGTCCGGCAAAGCGTTCCGCCAGCGTCAGCGGCCCGGCGGTGATGGCGAAATAGTCATAGCTTTCGGGATGGTCGAAGGCGCAAAGATACTGGAAATGCAGGCGGAACCAGCGGTGGCGGAGGGCGCGCAGCCGCTGCGGGGAAAGCGTCTGCGAAAACGCCGCCGACAGGACCAGCGGGCCGTTGCGGGTCTCCGGCTCGACCCCGCTTGTGGCGACGGGATCGCACAGGCCGAAACTGCACGCATCCCCCGGCGCGGTCACGTCCACCCAGGGGATCGGGCTGGCCGAGACCGCGGCCAGATCGCCGCGCAGCCTTCGCGCCTGCGGCAGGAACGCCGCCATCGGCACCACATGGCCCAGCGTCAGCAGTGCCAGCCTCGGGTCCGGCGACTCGCGGCGGGTCAGCTCCGCCAGCACCGACACCGCCAGATAGGCACCCGAGGAATGGCCGACGACCAGCACCTCGTCCCAGTCGTCCGCGAGGGTTTCGGCCAGGCGGTCGGCAAAGCGGGTGATGCGGGCCTCCAGCTCCGGCGGATAGGCGCCGCGCAGCCGGGCGGTGAAGGCGTAGTCGTGCATGAGGTAATGCGCGAACAGCCGCCCGTCGAGGCGCTTGCAGCCGATCAGGACAGCCACGAAGGCCACCGCCGCCGGCGCCAGGGCCACCCACCACGGCGCAAGGCGTGTCGTGGCCCATCCCGCCGCCGTGGCGGCGACGGCCGCCAGCAGCGCCTGCACCAGCAGCACGGCCACGGGATAGAGCGCCGCCAGCACCGGCCCCCGCCGCAGCCGCATCATCGCCGCCAGCGCGCCCGAGGCGACATAGATCCAGGCGGTGCGGAGCAGTTGCCCATAGGTCGCCAGGATCGACCGCCCCATGCTGGCCGCGACGACATCGGACCAGACCAGCACCTCGATTTCGGTTTCGACCCTTCGGGCCGGGGCGGCGCTGGCCGGCGGCGCATCGGTCCCGGCCTGTCGCGGTGTCGCGGCCGCCATCCTCTGCCCGGCGGCCTGGCGCCTCTCCCTGTCCGTGGCCACGGCAGGCGCATGGCTATCCGTCGGGGCCGGGCTCGTGCCGTTCCTGTCCTGCGCAATGCCGGCCGTGGCGCCGGGATTCTCGCCGTGGCCGGCATCCATCGTCGAGGCGGCCGATGGGCCACCCTCCGCCGGCATCCCTTGGCAGGCACGGGCCGGCGCGGCATCCACGTTCCGCCCGGTGCCCGGCGCGCCGTCCGGCGCCGGCCGACAAGAGCAGCCGCAAGCCCCGGCCTCCCCTCGGGTCCTCGCCTCGCCGTCCCCACCCGCGGCGGTCTTCGAGGATTCGGTGCCCCCGTGCCGGGAGCGCCCCGCCGTCTCCCCTTCGGTGGTGTCCGGGGTGGCGTCGGGGAAAACCCCCGTCACGCCCCAGCCGAAGCCGCCCCGGTCCCTGCGCGCGCCGAGGGTCAGCGCATAGCCGGCGATCCGCGCCTGCTCGGCCCCTTCGCGGCGATAAAGCTCGCGATAGCGGCGCGGGGGGATGGGGTCGTAGCCGGGAATATACAGCACCCGGCGGCGGGCCACGGCCATGATCACGATCCCCTCTTGCGCGGTGCAAGAATAGCGCCTGGCAGCGGTGTTACAACGGCTTGGCGGCAGGAGATGGCCCGGCGCCCGATCCCTGACGCCCGCGGGGCGCTGTCCCTGCGGCCGAATGGACGGGCAGGGCCTGCTATTCCGATGGCATCGCCCCGCGTCCGGCCCGCCTTGCACAGGCGGCATCCGATCAGGCCCTTGCCGTCGATGTTTCCGATGCCGCGCGCCTCCCCGCGCCCGATCCGGGATGCCGCCTTCATCTCGGGGCGCGGGCACTGCGGCATGGGGACGACGGCTTCCGGGCGCCCCGCCTGTCCGGGGCGGATTTCGCATGCGCCCCTCCTGCGCCGGGGGGTGCAGCGCGTTGCGGGTGGCCCCCGGACCACCCGCAGCGCGGCGCTGCCGCCCGGCCTCAAGGCGAGTCATCCATCGTCTCCGCCAACCGGCGGATCGCCCCCGCATGAGGGTGCTGTTTCGTGGCGGATACTTTCTTCATGGCGGCATCGCCCTCCTCCGCTTCACCCGGCGGCCCATGACGCGCGGCCGCGCCCGGCCCGGCCAGCGCGGCGCGGGGCAGGGGCGCATCGGGCTGGCGCGGCGATCCGGGCGGTGCGGGATGCTTGCCGTCAGCGGTTCCGATAGCGGACGCGGCGCCTCCGGGCGATGGCGCGGTCCGGCCGGGGGGCGGCAATCCCACGCGAAAGGAACCCGCCTTGTCGTGCGGCGCGAAGGGGCGGGCAGGGGGTGCGTTGCGGCTCCTGCTGTCCATGTAGCCCGCCGGCGCCGGCCTTCGCCACGGAATAACATCTGCAATTTTACGCATCATATGAACGATTTGTCAGGAATTTCCCGCTATGCCGGCCATTGGCGGGTGTGGCGGCGGGACCGTGCGTCGTGCTTGCCGCCATCGGGTCGCGTGACCCGTCAACGGGGGACGAAGATGATATTTCCAGCGTTTCTTCAGGAGGTTGCCAGCCTTTTCCTGATCTGCGCCATCATCCTGCTCCTGTGTCCAGGGCGATTCGGCGCCTGCCTGCCCCGGCCCGGCCACGGGGGCTTGCGCAGGCATTCATGCGCCACGTGCCGGGCCTGCTGGCCCCCGGCCGAACCGCGCCCTCCGCCCGGAAATAACGCATCCGGTTTCCGCCATATGGCCGCCGGCGCCTTTCCCTTGCCGACGCGAAGCCTTAGGTTGGCTGCCGACAGGCGGGCCAAGGGGGGCGGTATGTCCTTTTTCTCCAAGCTGCGCGAGCGGCTGACCAAATCCTCCTCGCGCATCGGCGGCGGGCTGGACGACTTGGTGGGCGAGGGCGATGCCGCCCCGCCGCCCTCGGCCCCCGCGCCGCAGGCCACGCTGCCATCCTCCGCAACGCCGCCTGCGCCGCAGGCCCCGGTGCCCGCGCCCGAGCCTGCCCGCAAGCCCGGCCTTGTCGATCGCCTGCTGGGCCGCGCCGAGGCCCCCGCCCCGGTCGAGGAACCGCGCCGGGTGCTGGACGACGAGATGCTGGAGGGGCTGGAGGACATGCTCATCCAGGCCGATATGGGGGTGGAGACCGCGCTGCGCGTCACCGCCAATATCGCCGAGGGGCGCATGGGGCGGCGCATCTCGGCCCATGACCTGCGGCAGGCGCTGGCGCATGAGGTCGCCCGCATCATGCGCAACGTGGCGCATCCGCTGCCGATCTATGCGAAAAAGCCGCAGGTGGTGCTGGTGGTGGGCGTCAACGGCTCGGGCAAGACCACGACCATCGGCAAGCTGGCCAGCCAGTTGCGCGCCGCGGGCAAGTCGGTGGTGATCGCCGCCGGCGACACCTTCCGCGCCGCCGCGGTCGAGCAGTTGCAGGTCTGGGGAAGCCGCGCCGGGGTGCCGGTGCTGACCGCGCCCGAGGGGTCGGACCCCGCCAGCCTCGCCTTCGATGCCATGACCAGGGCCGAGGCGGATGGCGCCGACATCCTGCTGATCGACACCGCCGGGCGGTTGCAGAACCGCGCCGACCTGATGGAGGAACTGGCCAAGATCGTCCGCGTCATCCGCAAGAAGGACGAGACCGCGCCCCACAACACCCTGCTGGTGCTGGACGCCACCACCGGCCAGAACGCGATTACCCAGGTCGAGATCTTCAGCAAGATGGCCGATGTCTCCGGGCTGGTGATGACCAAGCTGGACGGCACCGCCCGCGGCGGCGTGCTGGTGGCGCTGGCCGACCGGTTCGGCCTGCCCATCCATGCCATCGGGGTGGGCGAGCAGATCGACGACCTCGACGCCTTCGATCCCGACGAATTCGCGCGGGCGCTGGTCGGTCTCTGACCGCAGGCTCCGGTGGCGGGGACCGGCTTCCTGGCGCCGGCGGACGCTTCGCTCCATCGGCACGGCCGAAGGGCACCGCCCCGGATTCCGGTGAAGGATGGGTTTCAACCCCATGATCCGGCTGTGGAAAACCTGCGGCCTCGACCCTCTTGAAACGCAAACCGCCCATTCCCACCTTGTTCCTGTCGGAGGGCCATGACGGCGCCGACGCTTCGCCCGCCCGGTTTCCGGGGGGCCTCAACACATCGCTTGATGCAAGGATGGATGACATGCGCAACCTTGACCTTTCGCCGCTTTACCGCGCCACTGTCGGCTTCGATCGCATGGCCGACCTGATGGACCGCGCGCTGACCGCCGATGCCGCCGCCAGCACCTACCCGCCCTACAATATCGAGAAGACCGGCGATGACGCCTATCGCATCACGCTGGCTGTGGCCGGGTTCTCGGCCGACGACCTGTCGGTGGAGGTGCGCGACGGCGCGGTGATCGTGACCGCCCGCAAGCCCGATTCCGACGAGGCCCGCACCTATCTGCATCGCGGCATCGCCACCCGCGCCTTCGAGCGCAAGTTCACCCTGGCCGAGCATATCCGCGTCGAGGGGGCCGGCTATCAGGACGGCATGCTGCATATCGACCTGGTGCGCGAGGTGCCCGAGGCGCTGAAGCCCCGCCAGATCGCCATCAGCAAGCCCGCCGCCAGGCCGGTGGAGAAGCTGGACGCCTGACCGGCGGCCGATGACCGCTGGGGCGGGCCTGTCCCGCCCCTTTTTCATGCCCGCGATCTGGCGTAACAGGCGGGCATGAAGCTGTCCGATTTCGATTTCGACCTGCCCCCCGACCGCATCGCCACCCGCCCTGCGCGCCCGCGCAGCGCGGCGCGGCTGCTGCTGGCCGAAGGTGACGCGATCACCGACCGGCATGTGTTCGATCTGCCCGACATCCTGCGCCCCGGCGACCTGCTGGTGATGAACGACACCCGCGTGATTCCGGCACGGCTTTCGGGCACCCGGCGGCGCGGCGCGGCCGAGGCCCGCATCGAGGTCACGCTGATGGAGCCGGCGCCGGGGGGGCTGTGGCGCGCGATGGCGCGGCCGCTGCGCAAGCTGCGGCAGAGCGAGGTGATCCGCTTCGGCACCGCGCTGTCGGCCGAGGTCGCCGTCATCGGCGAGGGCGACCTGACCTTGCGCTTCGATGCCGAGGGGGCGGCTTTCGATGCTGCCCTGCAACAGGTCGGCGCCATGCCGCTGCCGCCCTATATCGCCGCGAAACGCCCCCCCGACGCCGCCGACCGCGAGGATTATCAAACCGTCTGGGCCGAGAATCCCGGCGCCGTCGCCGCCCCCACCGCAAGCCTGCATTTCGACCTGCCGCTGCTGGAGGCCCTGCGGGCGCGCGGCGTCCAGATGGTGCATGTGACCCTGCATGTCGGCGCCGGCACCTTCCTGCCGGTCAAGGTCGAGGACGTGACCACCCACCGGATGCATGCCGAGCGCGGCGAGATCGCCCCGCAGGCCGCCGCCGCCATCAACGCCGCCCGCGCCGAGGGCCGCCGGGTGATCCCGGTCGGCACCACCGCCCTGCGCCTGATCGAATCGGCGGCGACGCCCGAGGGCCGGGTGGCGCCGTTTTCCGGCGAGACCGGGATCTTCATCTATCCCGGCTATCGTTTCCGCGTCACCGACGGGCTGATGACCAATTTCCACCTGCCGCAATCGACGCTGCTGATGCTGGTCTCGGCGCTGATGGGCACCGACCGCATCCGCCGCATCTACGACCACGCGCTGGCCGGGGGCTATCGCTTCTTCAGCTATGGCGATGCCTCGCTGCTGCTGCCCGAGGGGCGCGGCGCGGGCTAGAACAGGCTGCCCTGCTCGCCCGGTCCACGGGGCTTGCGGGGCTTCAGCGGCGGCGGGGCCGGGTGGCTCAGCGGGGCGGCGGCCACGCTGCCATCGGCGAATTCCACCCGCCATTCCGATGCCGCCTCGGCGGCGGCGGCGGTTTTCAGCAGCCCCTTCGGCCCGTGGACCACGGCAAAGCCGCGCCGGAGCGTTTCGGGATAGCCCAGCATCTGCCGCAGCCGGTCGAGGCGTTCCAGCCCTTCGCGCGCGACACCGATCCGGCGGGTGACCGCCGGGTGCAGGCGCTGGTCGATGGTGTCCAGCCGGATGCGGAAATCGGCGTTGCGCTGCCGCGCCGCCGTGGCGCGATGGGCCATGCCGCTGGCCAGCCGTGCCGACAGGTCGGCCAGCCGGCGGCGGCGGTCGCTGCGCAGCCGCTCCATCGCGCGGGCCAGCGCCTCGCCCTCCTTGTCCATCTCGCGCCGGGCGGCACGCAGCCGCTGGGTCAGGGCCGAGGGGCGCAGGCCCAGCTCGGCCAGCTCGGCCCGGCGGCGCGAGACCAGGCCGCGCAGGGCCGGTTCCAGCCGTGGCCCGGTCAGGTCGAGGCGCTGGCGGGCGCTTTCGGTCAGGGCCTGCGGCCGCCCCAGGCCACGCGCCAGGTCGCGCAGCCGCTGCCGCGTCTGGGTCATGCGCTGGACCGAGGCCCGCGCCTGCCGTGCGCCCAGATCCGCCAGCCGGGCCGCGAGGTCGGCGCGCACCGGCACCGCCATTTCCGCCGCCGCCGTGGGCGTGGGCGCGCGCCGGTCGGCGGCATGGTCGATCAGCGTGGTGTCGGTCTCGTGCCCCACGGCCGAGATCAGCGGGATGCGGCTTTCGGCGGCCGCGCGCACCACGGCCTCGTCGTTGAACCCCCACAGGTCTTCGATGGAACCGCCGCCGCGCGCCACGATCAGCAGGTCCGGGCGCGGGATCGGCCCGCCCTCGGGCAGCGCGTTGAAGCCCCGGATCGCCGCCGTCACCTCGGGCGCACAGCCGGCGCCCTGCACCGCCACCGGCCAGATCAGCACATGCACCGGAAAGCGGTCGCGCAGCCGGTGCAGGATGTCGCGGATCACCGCGCCGGAGGGCGAGGTGACCACGCCGATCACCCGCGGCAGCACCGGCAGCGGCCGCTTGCGGGCGGCATCGAACAGCCCCTCGGCGGCCAGTTGCGCGCGGCGCTTTTCCAGCATCGCCATCAGCGCGCCGAGGCCGGCGGGTTCCACCGATTCCACGATCATCTGATAGCGCGACTGGCCGGGATAGGTGGTCAGGCGCCCAGTGGCGATGACCTCCATCCCTTCCTCGGGCTGGGTTTCCAGCCTTGCGGCCTGCCCTTTCCAGCAGATCGCCGCCAGCACCGCCGCATCGTCCTTGAGGTCGAAATACAGATGACCCGAGCGCGGCCGCGACACCCGCCCGACCTCGCCGCGCACGCGGATGCGGGTGAATTCGCCCTCGATCACCCGCCGCACCGCGCCGGAGATTTCCGAGACCGTCAGCGCCGGGGCGTTGCCCTGGCCGGCGGGGGCGTCGTCGTCGTCGAACAGGACGGACATGCGGGGCCTTGTGGTTGCGCGCCTGCCTTGGGGGTAGGGCGGGCGCGGCGCGGGGTCAATGCCCCGGCGGTTGCCTCGCGCCCGCGATATGCCTAGAGGAACCGCGAGGCGGCGCGGGGCCGCGCATGGGGGAATCGCGATGAACATTCTGATCCTTGGCGGCGGCGGGCGCGAGCATGCGCTGGCCTGGGCGATCCGGCAGAACCCCAAATGCGACCGCATCTTCGCCGCGCCCGGCAATCCCGGCATGGCCGGCATCGCGCGGCTGGTGGACCTCGACATCTTCGACGGCGCCGAACTGGTCCGGTTCTGCGAGGAGAACGCCGTCGATCTGGTGGTGGTCGGGCCGGAGGCGCCGCTGGCCGCCGGCGTGGCCGACCCGCTGCGGGCGGCGGGGATCAGCGTGTTCGGGCCTTCGGCGGCTGCGGCGCGGCTGGAAAGCTCGAAACGCTTCACCAAGGAGGTCTGCGATGCCGCCGGCGCGCCGACCGCCGGCTGGGCGCGCTTCGACGCCGCCGGGCCGGCGCATGACTACGTGGCGGCGCGCGGGGCGCCGATCGTGGTGAAGGCCGACGGGCTGGCCGCCGGCAAGGGCGTCACCGTGGCGATGACCCTGCCCGAGGCCCATGCCGCCATCGACGCCGCCTTCAAGGGCGCGTTCGGCGCGGCCGGGGCGGAGCTGGTGATCGAGGATTACATGCCGGGCGAGGAGGTCAGCTTCTTCGTGCTGGTCGATGGCGAGACCTGCCTGCCGCTGGGCAGCGCCCAGGACCACAAGCGGGTGGGCGAGGGCGATACCGGACCCAATACCGGCGGCATGGGCGCCTATTCCCCCGCCCCGGTGCTGACGCCCGCGCTGGAGGCGCAGGTGATGGAGCGGATCGTGCGGCCGACGATGGCCGAGATGGCCCGGCGCGGGATGCCGTTCTCCGGCGTGCTGTTCGCGGGGCTGATGATCCACGAGGGGCAGGCGCGGCTGGTCGAATACAATGTGCGCTTCGGCGATCCGGAATGCCAGGTGCTGATGATGCGGCTGGGCGCGCAGGTGCTGGACCTGCTAGAAGCCACCGCCGAGGGCCGGCTGGCCGAGATGCGCGTGACCTGGGCCGACGACCACGCGCTGAGCGTGGTCCTGGCCGCCTCGGGCTATCCCGGTTCGGTGGACAAGGGCGCGGTGATCGGCGGGCTGGAGGGGCTGCCCGACGACAGCAACCACATGATGTTCCATGCCGGCACGGCGTTGCGGGATGGCCGGATCGTCGCCAATGGCGGGCGGGTGTTGGCGGCGACGGGGCGCGGCGCCTCGCTGGCCGAGGCGCGGGCGCGGGCCTATGCGCTGGCCGAGGCGGTGGACTGGCCCGGCGGCTTCTATCGCCGCGACATCGGCTGGCGGGCCTTGCCGAAGGGATAGGCGGCTGCGGGTGCCCGCCTGCGGCCGGGCGGCAGCGCCGCGCCGGGGATGGCCTCCAAGGCCATCCCCGGCGCGCTGCACCTTTCGGTGCAGATCGCGGGCCGGCGCGAGGCAATCCTGCGGGAGCAAGCGGTCCGGGGCCGCATCCTGTCAGCCGGGGGGCGGGAGTGCAGCGGGTGCCCGCCCATCCCGCACCATCCTGCCGCGCGGAACCGTCCGGGTGTTCGAGGGCCGTGTCCATTCCGCGCGGGAATGGTGGCATATCGTTCCGGCGCTTGCGCCGCATCAACCCGCTGCGCGAGGATTGCCCGGACGGGCCGGCTGGCGCCGCCGTTCAGAACGGCACATCGTCCGAGGTCTGCGCCGTGCCCTCCACCACCTGCACATAGGGCGCCTTCACCGTCTTGAAGCCGGCCTCGAACTGCACCGTCAGCGTGTCCTCGGCGATGCCGATGATGGTGCCGATGCCGAAACGCTGGTGCCGCACGCGGCCGCCCACGCTCATGCCTGCCGCCGCGTCATGGTCGATCTGCACCGGCGGCTTGTGCGACACCGGCGCCACCTTATGCGCCTGCAATCGCCGCCAGCCCGGCGAGTTGTGCGGGTCCGCCGCCCGCGCGCGTTCCTCGGTCCGCGTCGCCGCGCGGGTCTGCACCGGCGCCGCCGCGCCATAGCCGCCGCCGTAAAGGCCGGGCGGGGTCAGCACCTCGATATGCTTCTCAGGCAATTCGTCGATGAAGCGCGAGGGCAGCGAGGATTGCCATTGCCCGTAAAGCCGCCGGTTGCCCGCAAAGGAAATCGTGGCCAGCCGCTTGGCGCGGGTCAGGCCGACATAGGCCAGCCGGCGCTCCTCCTCCAGGCCTTTCAGGCCGCTTTCGTCCATGCTGCGCTGGCTGGGGAACAGCCCGTCCTCCCAGCCCGGCAGGAACACGACCGGATATTCCAGCCCCTTGGCGGCGTGCAGGGTCATGATCGACACCTCGTCGGCCTGCTCGCCGCTGGCCGCGTCCATCACCAGCGCCACATGGTCGAGGAAGCCTTGCAGATTGTCGAACTCCTCCAAAGCCTTGACCAGCTCCTTGAGGTTGTCCAGCCGCCCCGGCGCGTCGGGGGACTTGTCGTTCTGCCACATGGCCGTATAGCCGGATTCGTCCAGAATCCGCTCGGCCAGTTCGACATGGTTGACGGTGGCGGTCAGCGCCTCCTCGTGCCAGCGCGCCATCTGCGTCCCCAGCACCCGCAGGCCCGTGGCCGCCTTGCCGCGCACGGCCTCGGCGGCGACGGCGGCCGCGGCGCCGTCCAGCAGCGGCAGGCCGGCCTCGCGCGCGACCGCCTGCACGGCCTGCAACGCCTTTTCGCCGACGCCGCGGCGGGGCAGGTTCACGATGCGCTCGAAGGCCAGATCGTCGGCGGGGCTGACCGCCAGCCGGAAATAGGCCATCGCATCGCGGATCTCGGCGCGCTCGTAGAAACGCGGGCCGCCGATGACGCGATAGGGCAGGCCGATGGCCATGAAGCGGTCCTCGAAGGCGCGCATCTGGTGGCTGGCGCGCACGAGGATGGCGATGTCGTTCAACTCCATCCGGCCGAGGCTGGCGCGGTGGCCGCCATGCAGGGCCTCGATCTCCTCGCCGATCCAGCGGGCTTCGGCCTCGCTGTCCCAGTGCCCGATCAGCCGCACCGGCGTGCCGGGATCGGGGGCATCGGTCCACAGCGTCTTGCCCAGCCGCCCCTTGTTCGCCGCGATCAGCCCCGAGGCCGCGCCGAGGATGTTCGGGGTCGAGCGATAGTTCTGTTCCAGCCGGATCACCTGCGCGCCGGGGAAGTCGGTCTCGAAACGCAGGATGTTGCCGACCTCGGCCCCGCGCCAGCCATAGATGGACTGGTCGTCGTCGCCGACCACGCAGATGTTGCGGTGCCCCTGCGCCAGCAGGCGAAGCCACAGATATTGCGCGATATTCGTATCCTGATACTCGTCCACCAGGATATAGCGGAAGCGGCGTTGCCAGCCCTCCAGCACGTCGGGATGCGCCTGGAACAGCGTCACGCAATGCAATAGCAGGTCGCCGAAATCGACCGCGTTCAGCACCAGCAGGCGCTGCTGATAGGCCGCATATAGCGCCACGGCCTTGCCGTCGAAGGCTCCAGCCTCGGCGGCCGGCACCCGGTCGGGGCGCAGGGCGCGGTTCTTCCAGCCGTCGATCAGCCCGGCCAGCATGCGCGCCGGCCAGCGCTTGTCGTCGATATTCTCGGCCGCGATCAGCTGCTTGAGCAGGCGCAACTGGTCGTCGGTGTCCAGGATGGTAAAGCGCGGGGTCAGGTTGTGACCGCCGCCGCCGACCAGTTCGGCATGGCGGCGCAGGATGCGCACGCAGATCGAATGAAAGGTGCCCAGCCAGGGCAGCCCATCGCCCGCCTCGCCCAGCAGGCGGGCCACGCGTTCCTTCATTTCGCGCGCGGCCTTGTTGGTGAAGGTCACGGCGAGGATCTCGCCCGGCCGTGCCCGGTGCTGCACCAACAGATGCCCGATGCGCGTGGTCAGTGCCCGCGTCTTGCCGGTGCCGGCCCCGGCCAGCAGCAGGACGGGACCGTCCAGCGTCTCGACCGCCTGCCGCTGGGCGGGGTTCAGCCCGTCCAGATAGGGGGTGGGCGCCGGCGCCATCGCCTGCATGGCGCGGCGCGACAGGGGGACAGCCGCCTCGAAGGCGTCGTATTCGTCGAATTCGCTCATGGCGCGACCATAGGCCGAAAGCCGCGCCATGAAAAGATGGTGTTCACGCCTTGTTCGCGCCCCTCGTGCTGAACAGCGACCAAGCCAGCCCGGCGCCCAGGATCAGCGCGGTCACGCCCAGCGACAGCGCCGGCGGCACCTTGTGGATGCCCAGGGCGGCCGCGACCAGCACCTTGCCGCCGATGAAGATCAGCAGCACGGCCAGCGCGGGCTTCAGCCCGTGGAAGCGATGCAGGATCGCCGCCAGCGCGAAATACAGCGCCCGCAGGCCCAGGATGGCGAAGATGTTCGAGGTATAGACGATGAACGGATCGGTGGTGATCGCCAGCACCGCCGGCACGCTGTCCACGGCGAAGACCAGATCGGCGGCCTCGATGGCGACCAGAGCCGCGAACAGCGGCGTGGCCCACAGCCGGGTGCGGCCCCGGTGTGCGGGGTCGGGACGGCGCACGAAGAAGGCGCGGCCATGCAGCCGCCGCGTCACCCGCATGCGCCCGACCAGCTTCGTGATCCAGCCGGGCGGGGCGGTGGCCTCCGGCTCGCGCAGGCTCATGAGCATCTTGGCGCCGGTGACGACCAGAAAGCCGGCAAAGATCAGCAGCACCCATTCGTATCGCGCCACCAGCGTCGCGCCGATGCCGATCATGATCCCGCGCAGCACGATCACCCCGAGGATGCCCCAGAACACCACCCGGTGCTGAAGCGCGCGGGGGATGGCGAAGGCGGAAAAGATCATCGCCATGACGAAGATATTGTCCACTGCCAGCGATTTCTCGACCACGAAGCCGGTGAAATAGTCGAAGGCCGAATCGCGGCCCAGCTGCCACCAGACGAAGGCCCCGAAAGCCAGCCCGCAGGCGATGTAGAAGGCGGAAAGCCACAGGCTTTCGCGCACCGAAATCTCGTGCCCGTCGCGGTTCAGCACGCCGAGGTCGAAGGCCAGCAGCGCCAGCACCAGCCCCAGAAACAGCAGCCACAGCCAAAGCGCATGGCCCAGAAAAAGGATAGAAAGCAGCTCCATGTCCCACCTTTGCGTTGCTGCGGCACGGATGGGGGGCGCGAGGGGTCAGGGGCCGTCGTTCCACCGATGCATGCCGCATCGTGGCCGACATCACGATGCGGGTGCATCGCCAGAGGGGCCCGGTCCACCGCACCCACATAGCGCGGCGGGGCGGGGTTTCAAGGGGTCGTCAGAATTGTGCGATCACGATGGCCGGCAGCAGCCACAGGCGGGGAAACAGGGCGGCGAAAAGGAAAAGGCCGGTCAGGGCGAGCCGCCGGCGAAAGTGCCGGTTGTCCGGGTGCATGTATTCCAGAAATCCGGCACCGTCAAAAAGCGGGCTGCCGTAGAGGATCAGGAAGGCCGGATACCCGGCGCGCCGCCCCTCGCGCAGCCGGCGCTCGCGCCATGCCGGGTAGCGGTCGCGCAGAAACAGATCATTCACCAGCAATCTCGCCGATTGGAAGGCGATGAAGGCGGTGAGCAGATAGAACATTCAGCGCCGCAGCACCGAAAACGTATCCGGGTCCAGCACGTCCTGCGCGAAGGTCGGGCCTTCGGTCAGCAGGCTGACCGCATCATGGGAATGCAGCGATTCCTGGTGGCTGGCGATGATGCGGAAATCGCCGACCGCGGGCAGGGCCATCAGCTGCTCGGCAAAGGCCCGCGCCGCATCCTCGACGAAGATCGGATGCGCGGCGTTCAACTCGGCAAAGGCCTGTTCGTCCACGCGCTTGACCATGACCTGCGTTTCCGTGGGCACCGCGCGGCGGCAGGCCTCGATCAGGTCCTCGAACCACAATTTCCCCGCTTCGGGGCGCATCACCACCGAGATCCGCGCGCAGGAGCGTTGCGAATGCGGCGTTGCCAGCTGGTTGCGGCTGGCGCGGGCATGCTCGGACAGTTCCAGCGAGCACGGGCAGGTCGAGGAATAGACGTAATCCAGATGCATGATGCGCAGGCGCTCGTCCCCGCGCTCGACCAGTTCCAGCGCCAGCGCGTAATATTGCCATCCCGCCAGCTCCGAGCGCAGCGCCGCCACCCGCATCGGATAGCGGGTGCGCATCAGGATGCGGGCGCCCAGGCTTTCGTGGTCCAGCCGGTAATCCGCCAGGGCCGCGGCGATCACCGACAGGCTGGTGGTCCTTTCGGCATGCGCATAGAAGCTGCGCATGATCCGCGACATGTTGATGCCCTTGCGGTTGGCATCCAGCGACACCGTGCCGGTGACGGCGGTTTCCAGCGTGACCTCGCCGCCGTCGCGGGTCAGGTAGCGGATCGGCAGGTGGAAATCCGCGATGCCGACATGCTGGATCGGCCGGCGGGCGCCCACGATCAGGCTGGCCGGCCCGTTCTGCAAATCGGGCAGGTCGGCCAGATAGGCGGCGTCAGGCCGGAAATCGGCCGGATAGCGGCGGCTGGGGGGCGCGTTGTCCTTCATTCGCTGCATATGGGCCGGGGCGGCGCGCTGGGCAAGGGGCGCGGTCTTGCGCGCCCCCTTATATTACAGCCCGGCCCCGGCCAGCGCGGCCTCGAAATCCGCGATCAGGTCGGCGGTGTCCTCCAGCCCGACCGACAGCCGGATCAGGCCCGGCGTGATGCCCAGCCCAAGCTGTTCCTCGGCGCTCAGCCGCTGGTGGGTGGTGGTCGCCGGATGCGTCACGATCGAGCGCGCATCGCCCAGGTTGTTCGAGATCGAGGCCACTTCCAGCGCGTCCAGCACCCGGAAGGCGGCGTCCTTGCCGCCGGCGATCTCCATCGCGATCATGGTGCCGCCGCTGCCCATCTGGGCCTGCGCCAGCGCGTGCTGGGGATGGCCCGGCAGGCCCGGATAGATCACCCGCACGCCGTCATGCGTGGCCAGCGCCTCGGCCACGGCCTGCGCGCTGGCGGCCATCGCCCGCACGCGCAGGTCCATCGTGGTCAGCCCGCCCAGCATCAGCCAGGCGTTGAAGGGGCTGATGGCGCCGCCGGTATGCTTCAGGAACGGCTCGGCCACGCCGCGCACGAAATCGCGCGTCCCGAGGATCAGCCCGCCCATCGCGCGGCCGGTGCCGTCGATATGCTTGGTCGCGGAATAGACCACCACATCGGCGCCCAGTTCGATCGCGCGGGAAAAGACGGGCGTCGTGAAGACGTTGTCCACGACGACGGTGGCCCCGGCCTGATGGGCCAGCGCCGCGACCGTCTCGATGTCGATGACCTCCAGCGTCGGGTTGGACATGGTTTCGAAGAACACCGCCTTGGCCGGCGTCGCCAGCGCGGCGCGCCATTGGTCGTTGTCGGTGCCGTCCACGAACACGATCTCGGCCCCGAAGGCCTTCAGCAGGTCCAGCACGTAAAGGCACGACCCGAACAGCGCCCGCGCGGACACCACCCGGTCGCCGGGGCGGATGAAGGAAAACAGCGCCCCGTGCACGGCGGCCATGCCCGAGGCGGTGGCAAAGCCGTCCTCGGCCCCTTCCAGCGAGGCCATGCGGTCCTCGAACACCCGGCTGGTGGGGTTGCCGTAGCGGGCATAGATGAACTCGTCCGGGCCGGAATGGTTGAAGCGGGCCTCGGCGGCCTCGGCGCTGGGGTAAAGGAAACCCTGCGTCATGTAGAGGGCTTCCGACATCTCGGCATACTGGCTGCGGCGGGCGCCGGCATGGATGGCACGGGTGCGGGGGCCGAGGGGGCGGTTGCTTGCGGACATGACGCGGCCTTGCGGTTGAGGAAGGATGAAGTCCGGTCGGACTGTCGCGGGCCTAGCGCGCAAGGCCGCCGCGCGCAAGTTTTCACTGGGACCTGCCGGCACCCGGCCCGCGAAAGCCGCAAGGGCGGCATGCGGTGCCGCGTTGCGGCGGCGGGGAAACTCTGCTCAGATGGTCAGGCCCGAAACGCAGGTCGGGAGCCGGCTTTGCAAAAGGATCGCTTTGATGCAGCCCACGGATGCGCGTTCTGTCCCGCCCCTGATGATCGTCGGCATCTTCGCTGCGGCGTTCGTCCTTCTGACCGTCCTGTTGAATATCCTCGTGCTGTTCATTCCGTTCGACAATCCGGCGATGGGGCTGATCATCGTCTTTGCGGCGGCCAGCGCGGCGGCGCAGAACTGGGTCCTGCGCGAAGGGGCGGTTCCGGCGAACGGGCGCGCATGGCGCCTTGCGCTGGCCTGCGGCCTGGTTTCCGGCGTGCTGTCGGCGGGTCTCGCCGTCTTCAGCTTCTCGGGCGACAAGTTCCTGTGGCGTGCCTTCTCCAATGCGGGAGGGCCGATGCTGGTCCTGATCTTTGCCGCGATCACGGCGATTCAGGTCCTGTTCATCCGCCTTGCCTTCTGGCTGGCCTTCCGGCAGGCGGCCAGGCGGGTGGAACCCTGAGAGCCGCGATCCTGTTTATGGGGGACACTGTGGAAGGAGTCCCATCATGATTGCCCGTTTCCTGCTGCCCGCCGCGCTTGTCGCTGCCAGCGCCGTGCCGGCCCTGGCCGATAACGGCGATTTCGGCGCCTATCTGTTCCGCGGCACCTGCGACGGCTTCGCGCCCGAGCAGGTGGTCAAGGATCTGGGCGAACTGGAGCTGGACGACGACGAGCTGGACGACTGGGCGCGGGTCGCCCCCGACGGCGCGCCGATGCCGGCACCGCTGCGCATCGAGGAGGAAGAGACCAACCGCGTCAGCGCCGACGCGGTGACCGCCGGCGACATGGCCATCGCGGTGACGGCCGCCGATTCGCCCAGCGCCGCGCTGCTGGCCTGTGCCGCGCTGCCGGCCGGGACCACGCTGCCCGCGGTGATCGCGCTGGACGAGGTCGGCGCCTCGGGCACCGAGGGCCGGGTGGCGATCGAGGTCATCGGCCGGGATGTCCGCTTTACCACCGCCGCCTTCAATACCGGCGCGGTGCCGGCGCTGGTCCCCTGAAAGTCGCCGCGCGCGCCCCTTTCGCGGGGCGCCGGGGCGTGGTCCGAGGCTGCGCCCCGGCCGGCATGCGGCATGCCGGCCCTGTCCCGTTCCCCGGCCCACCGGCCGGACAAGGCCGATCCGTGGAGAGCGGTGGCGCCTGACCCGCAGCGCGCGAAGGGGTTTCGGGACCTTATACTGCCGATCGAACTTCTATCGTATTTTCAGGGTATTGCCGTTTTCGATCTTGGGCGCGTGACAGGGGCGCGGATGGCGGCCTCGCGGCAGCAGGGCAATTCCGCCCCTCTGGATTGATCGACATGGCGGAATGGACGGATGGTTCGGAAACCTCTCTCGGTCGCGGGGCTTGCGCTTGCCGCGACGATGGCTTTCCGCCCTGACCGGGGCCGCGCCGCTTTCCTTCAGCGAAACCTTCGGGGCGGACGGTTTCATGCTGAAATCGGCGATGCTGGAAGTTTCCGGCACGGCTTTGCCGGTGCCGCTGCCGGCGGTCGGGGTGCTGTTGGCCGCGTTTGGCGGGCTGGCGGTGGTGCGCCGCCGCAAGGCTGTCGCCTGACCCGCGCCGCCTGCGGATGCCGCGGCGATCCATGCCGTGCCTGCGCCGTCCCGAAGCAGGCGGCACCGTCGCGTTTCAGGTGGCGCGGGCGGCGAACAGCGCCTCGATCCGGGCCGCTTCCTCGGCCAGCCCCCAGGGCGGATTGATCACCGCCATGCCGGAGCCGATCATGCCATGCCCCTCCCGCGCCGGGGCAAAGCGCACTTCGGAGACCAGCAGGCCGGGATGCGCGCCCGCCATGCCGGCCAGCATCGGGGCGTGCCGGGGCACCGTCAGGATCGGATACCACAGCGCGATCACCCCCACGTTCCATTTGTGCGCGATGCGCCCGATCAGGCCGGGCAGGCGGTCGTAATCGTCCTTGACCTCATAGCTGGGGTCGATCAGCAGCATGCCCCGCCGCGGCATCGGCGGGCACAGCGCATTCGCCATCTCGAACCCGTCGCGCTGATGCACCCGCACCCGCGAGGGCATCACCGCGCGCAGCGCCGCGCATTCCTGCGGGTGCAGTTCGGCCAGGTCCATCGGGCAGTCGCGCGGCAGCAGCGCCACCGCGATCGCCGGGCTGCCCGGATAGGCCGTATCCCCGAACCGCGAGCGCACCGAGGCGATGGCGCGCGGCAAGGGGTGGTCGGGGGGCAGCCAGCCCTCGGCCTCGGCGCGCAGGATGCCGGCGCGGGCCTCGCCGGTGCGGCGGGCATGCTCGTCGTGCAGGTCGTAGACCCCGCGCCCGGCATGGGTTTCCATATAGCGGAAGGGTTTGGGCTTTTCCGCCATGCGCGCCAGCATCCAGGCCAGCAGCGCATGCTTGTGCAGATCGGCCAGGTTCCCGGCGTGATAGATGTGCTGATAGCTGAGCATCGCCCGCAATCCATTGATTTCCCGCCAGCATAGCGCAGGCCTTGGGCCGGTGACAGGGGCGCGGGCAATGAAAAGGCGGCGGCGCCCAGGGAGGAGGAGGGGCACCGCCGCCGCAACGCAGGCCCAGGGAGGAGGAGGGGCCGCGTATGGTCGCGGTGGAGGCGGGAGGAGGCCGCCACCGCTGCCGGGCCTCGGGGAGGAGGAGAGGCCGGCATCCGAATTTCTGGCGGCGCCCGGGGAGGAGAGGGCACCGCCAAGCCGCGACCCTCAGGGAGGAGGAAGGGCCGCGCATGGTCGCGGTGGAGGCGGGAGGAGGTGCCGCCACCGCTGCGCCGGCCCTCGGGGAGGAGGAGAGGGCCGGGCATGTCCGGGCCGTTCGGCCCGATGTTTACGGCGACACCCCAGGGAGGAGGAAAGGGTGTCGCCCGACCCGCGCCCCCAGGGAGGAGTGGGGCGCGGGAATGGAATGCCTCAGCGGCCGTAGGTCGCGTTATAGGCGGCGGTCTCGACGGCGCTGGGGTTGATCCCCAGGTCGGCAAGGTCGCGATCCGACAGGCTGCGCAGCTCGCGCAGGGTCTGCTGGTAGATGACGCGCCGGGCGCGGGCCTCGCGGGCCGAAAGGAACGCCTCGGCGATGCGGGCGAAGAAACCGCCCCGGACGGGCGTGGTGGTGGTATGGAGGACCGACATGGCCAACCTCATTCATCTGCTCTCTGGCGCGCTGCCCGGTTTTGGGTCCCGCGCCGTTTCGTTGTCCAATATTTGGCGCGATTGCTGCGGATGCACAATGGACAAGCAAGCAAATCAGGCATGCGTCTTGTGCATGGCTGATTTTGCCGAAATTTCCGCATAACCACCGATAAATAAGGCTAACCGTGTCTTGAAATTGCGACACGGTGCCGCTGGTCACGGATCAGTTATGCAAATGACGCAACGTAAAACCCAGCAAATGCTGCGATGCGGCGGAAATGTGCGCGCCTGTGGCTGCATCTGCATGGATCGCCGCCGCCTTGCGAAGCCGGCTCCCCGGCGCCATGCTCGGGGCGCCGGCGCGGCCGATCCGGGCGGCCGGATGCTGATGGAGGCCGCAATGGTCCAGAACGATCCCCTCGCCGCGCGCATCCTCGAATCACTGGCGGGGCTGGCGCTGCCCGGCGGCGGCCGCCTGGGGGCGCTGGACGCGGTGCGCGCGCTGGCGGTCGACGCGGGCAAGGTGCGATTCGTGCTGGACCTGCCGGCGGAGCGCGCCGGCGAGGCGGCGCAGATCGAGGCCGCGGCCGAGGCCGCCGTGCGGGCGCTGCCGGGGGTGGCGGCGGTGTCCATCGCCACCACCGTGCAGGTGGCGCAGAAGGCGCCGCCATCCCTGAAGATCGGCCGCCACCAGACCGCGCAGGAGGCCGCGCAAGGCCCGGCGCCGATTCCGGGTGTGCGCAACATCCTCGCCGTTGCCTCGGGCAAGGGCGGGGTGGGCAAGTCGACGCTCGCGGCCAATCTCGCCGTGGCGCTGGCCCGGCAGGGGCGTCGGGTCGGGCTGCTGGATGCCGATATTCATGGTCCCTCGCAGCCGCGCATGATGGGGGTTTCCGCCCGGCCCGAGACCCTGCCCGACAAGCGGCTGGTGCCGCTGGTCGCGCATGGCGTGCGGCTGATGTCGCTGGGCCTGCTGGTGGCGGAGGGGCAGGCGGTGGTCTGGCGCGGGCCGATGCTGATGGGCGCCTTGCAGCAGATGCTGAATCAAGTCGATTGGGGGCCGCTGGACGTGCTGCTGATCGACCTGCCGCCGGGCACCGGCGACGTGCAGCTGACCCTGTGCCAGAAGACCCGCCTGACCGGGGCGCTGGTGGTGTCCACCCCGCAGGACGTGGCGCTGCTGGATGCGCGCCGGGCCATCGACATGTTCGCCAGGCTGAAGGCGCCGGTGCTGGGGCTGGTCGAAAACATGTCGGTCTTCATCTGCCCCAATTGCGGGCACGAGGCGCATGTCTTCGGCCACGGCGGCGTGCGCGCCGAGGCGGCGAAGCTGGGCCTGCCCTTCCTCGGCGAGGTGCCGCTGGACCTCGACATCCGGCTTTCGGGCGATTCGGGGGTGCCGGTCGCGGCGGGCGAGGGGCCGATCGCCGCCGCCTATGCCCGGCTGGCCGAGGGGCTGGTCCAGGCCGGCCTGGCCTGAGCCGCGCCGATCCGGGATTTCATGGCACCGTGCCGCCCGATCCGGCGGCATCCGGGATTTCGTGGTCCCGCCCTGTCCCCGCATGGCGCTTGTGGGATTTCATGGCCCCGTGGCCGGCATGGCGCAGTCACGGCCTCCGGCCGCGCCGCGGATTCACGGCGAATCACCCCGGCGTGAGCGGGAAATCCGCCCCGATCCGGCCCCTCCGGCCGCGATTCGGTGGGTGATTTGTGCCCGATCCGGGGTGGTAGGGCGCCCTTGTGGGATTTTCTGGGCGAGTGTGGCGAAAAATCTCGCATACTATATCTTGTGTTAACCAAGAAAATGACCGCCATACCTTCCCGCTTGTGCGCGATCAAGCTTTTGTGTTCTGATTATGTTCCGATTCTGCTCGGCGGCCTCCCCGAAGGGGGTGGTAAAATCCATTTGCTTCCCATGAATTCCCATGCCACATCTGGGTCACGGAAACGGGACAGCACGGGGCACAAAGAACCCCACGGCGAGGCAAGCTCATACAGGCACCCCCTTTTCCGCAACATGATCCCGGCTCGCGCATGAGCAGCACCCCCAGGTGGCGCGCACAAGACCGGGACGATCCCTCGGCATGACCGAGGCCCAGAAATGGGACGAGGGCGGGCGGATCGGACGGTGGCAGCAGTCCGATCCGCCCTTTCCATGTCCGGCAGGTGCCGGGCCGGAAAGCGAAGGCAGTGAGGCGCAGGGCGGTGGCACGCAGGTTCAGAGGCCAGGAGGAGGTCAAGGTGGACGCCAAGGGGCGTCTGTCGATCCCGGCCAAGTTCCGCCGCGTCTTCGAATCCTGCGATCCCGACTGGGAGGCCGGCCGCCGCCCGCAACTGGTCATCGTCTATGGCGAGGCCACCCGGCAGCACCTCGAACTGTATACCATGCAGGCCATCGACGAGATCGACCGCCAGATCGACCGCATGACCCGCGGCACCCCGGAGCGGCTGTGGCTGGAGCGGCTGATGCACGGCTCGGCCGAGGAGGCCGAGATCGACAATGACGGCCGCCTGCTGCTGCCGCAGAAGCTGCGCGAGAAGATCGGGCTGGACGACCGCGCCTTCTTCATCGCCTCGGGCGATTACCTGCGCCTGTGGAATCCCGACACCTATGCCGAGGCCGAGGGCAATGCCGTCGATGCCTTCGCCGCCAGCTATCCCGAGGGCTTCGATCCGCGCTCGTTCCTGCCGCCGCTGGAGCCGGCGCAAGGCGAGGGCTGAGCCGTGCCTGCGCCGCATCTGCCGGTCCTGCTGGAGCCGCTCCTCAGGGCGGTCTCGCCCGTCTCCGGGGTCTGGGTGGATGGCACCTTCGGCGCCGGCGGCTATGCGCGTGGCCTGCTGGAGGCCGGGGCCGACCGCGTGATCGGCATCGACCGCGACCCGTCCGTGTTCCCGATGGCCGCCGCATGGGCCGGTGCCTATGGCGACCGGCTGCACCTGGTCGAGGGCACCTTCGACCAGCTTGACGCCATCGCCGGCGGGCCGGTGGACGGGGTGGTGCTGGACCTGGGCGTCAGCTCGATGCAGCTGGACCAGGCGGATCGCGGCTTTTCCTTCCTGCGCGACGGGCCGCTGGACATGCGCATGTCGGGGCAGGGGCCAACCGCGGCCGACCTGCTGAACGCCGCCACCGAGGCCGAGATCGCCGATGTCCTCTATCACTATGGCGAGGAGCGCGCCGCCCGCCGCATCAGTCGCGCCATCGTCGCCGCGCGCCCGCTGACCCGGACCGCGCAGCTGGCCGAGGTGGTCGCCGCCTGCCTGCCACGCCCCAAGCCGGGCCAGAGCCATCCCGCCACCCGCAGCTTTCAGGCCATCCGCATCTGGGTGAACGACGAATTCGGCCAGTTGATCGCGGGTCTTGAGGCCGCCGAGCGCGCGCTGCGCCCCGGCGGGCATCTGGCGGTGGTCAGCTTCCACTCGCTGGAGGACCGGGTGGTCAAGCGGTTCCTTCAGGACCGTGCCGGAGGGGCGGGCACCTCGCGCCATGCGCCGCAGGCCGCAGGCCCCGCGCCCAGCTTCACCCAGCCCTTCCGCCGCGCCGTGGGTGCCGACGACGCGGAACTGGCGGCCAATCCGCGTGCGCGCTCGGCCTATCTGCGCGTCGGCATCCGCACGGATGCGCCGGCCGGGTCGGGGCGCGAGGGTCTCGGCCTGCCCAGCCTGCCGCAGGGGCGGCGCGGGCGATGAAGCAACTGGGCTACCTGCTGGCGATCATCGCGGTGATGGGCATGGCCTTCTGGGCCTATCGCGAGAATTACCGGACCCAGACCCGCATGGCCGAGATGTCGCGGGTGCGCGGAGAGATTGCCGCGCTGCGCGAAAGGCTGGGCCTGCTGCGCGCCGAATGGGCCTATCTGAACCGCCCCGAACGCCTGCGCGAGCTGGTGGACCTGAATTTCGAGCGCCTGCTGCTGGTGCCGCTGACGCCCGAGCAGTTCATCGCCATCCCGCAGATCGCCTTCCCCGATCCGGCCGACGCCCCCGCCGCCCCCGAGGCCGAGGATGTGCTGACCGGCGCCGGCGAGCCGCTGCCGGGCACCCCCGCCGGCGCGGTTGTCCCCCGTCCCCCGTCCCGCCCGAGAGGAGAGTGACGCCATGATCCGCACGCCCCTTCGCCCGCTTGCCCGCATCCTGCGCGCCCGCGACCGCGGCGAGAATCCCGACGTGATCGAGGCCGAGAACCGCGCGCGCCGCCACGAGCAGGCCCAGCAGCGCGCCCGCCGCCGCGCCCGCGCCCGGCTGGCGTTGATGTCGCTGGTGTTCTGCGCGGCCTTCGTCACCGTGGGCGCGCGCATGGGGGTGCTGGCTTCCTCGCAGCCGACCGAGCCGCGCGCGCAGGCCACCGGCGCCGCCATCCTGTCCTCGCGCGCCGACATCACGGACCGCCACGGCCGCGTGCTGGCCACCAACCTGACCACGCATTCGCTTTACGCGCAGCCGCCGATGATGGTGGACCCGATCCGCGCCGCCCGCCAGTTGGTCAAGGTCTTCCCCGAGCTGGACGAGGACCGGCTGATCGCCGACTTTACCGGCAAGCGGAAATTCCTGTGGATACGCAAGGTCATCTCGCCCGAGCAGATGCAGGCCGTCCACGACATCGGCGAGCCGGGCCTGCTGTTCGGCCCGCGCGAGATGCGGCTTTATCCGAACGGGCATCTGGCCTCGCATATCCTTGGCGGGGCCGGCTTCGGGCAGGAAGGCGTTTCCAGCGCCGAGGTGATCGGCGTCGCCGGCGTCGAGAAGGCCTTCGATGCCTGGCTGCGCGATCCCGGCAATGGCGGCGCGCCGCTGATGCTGTCCATCGACCTGACCGCCCAGCAGGCGATGGAGCAGATCCTCGCCCGCGGCATGAAGCTGATGAGCGCCAAGGGCGCCGCCGCCGTGCTGATGGACGTGCGGACGGGCGAGATCCTGGCGATGGCCTCGCTGCCGGATTTCGACCCCAACGACCGGCCCAAGCCCCTGCTGAAGGGCGACGCCTCCGACAGCCCGCTGTTCAACCGCGCGGTGCAGGGGCAGTATGAGCTGGGTTCGACCTTCAAGATCTTCCCGGTTGCGCAGGCGATGGACCTGGGGCTGGTCAACCCGGCCACCATGATCTCGGCCAGGACGCCGATCCGCATCGGGCGCTTCAACATCAACGACTTCCACAATTACGGCGCCCAGCTTTCGGTGGCCGACATCATCGTGAAGTCCTCGAATGTGGGCACGGTGCGCATCGCGCAGATGATCGGGCCGGAGCGTCAGCGCGATTTCCTCGGCAAGCTGGGCTTCTTCGAGCCGACGCCGCTGGAGATGATCGAGGCCCCGACCGGCCGCCCGCTGGTGCCCCGGCAAACCCGCTGGCCGGCGGTGACGGCGGCGACCATCGCCTTCGGGCACGGGCTGGCGGCCTCGCCGGTGCATCTGGCGGCGGCCTATGCGACGCTGGCCAATGACGGCCGCCGGGTGCGCCCGACGCTGGTGCACAACCGCACCGCGCGGCCGGCGGGCGAACAGGTGCTGTCGCCCGATGCCGCGCGCCGGGCGCGGGCGCTGCTGCGGCAGGTGGTGGTGCGCGGTACCGCCCGCGCCGGCGAGGTGCCCGGCTATGGCGTCGGCGGCAAGACCGGCACCGCCGACAAGCCGCGCCCCGGCGGCGGCTATTATGCGAATAAAGTTGTCTCCACCTTTGCCTTGATGTTTCCGGTGGATGATCCACAATTCGTTCTGGTCGTGACGCTGGACGAACCCAGCTCGGAAACCGGTGCGGGGGAAAGCCGCACCGCCGGGCGGACCGCCGTTCCCGTCGCGGCCGAACTGGTGCGGCGGCTGGCGCCGATTCTTGGCCTGCCGCCTGAGGTGGAACATCCGCTGCCAGCCATCGCGGCCCCCGCTGTCGAGGGCTTAAGGCTGGTGACAGGCGGCTGAGTAACGAGTAAGGCATCGCGTCGCGCTGGCGCATGCATATTGGGGAAACGTTGATGACGGGAACGAACCGCAACCTTGCGGCTCTCGGCCTGACCGCGCGCGACGGGCGCGACGTGGTGGTGGCCGGCTTGGCCGTGGACAGCCGGGGCGTGCGGCCTGGCTTTCTGTTTGCCGCGCTGCCCGGCGCGGCGGCGCATGGCGTGCAATACGCCCCGCAGGCGCTGGCCTCGGGCGCGGGCGCGATCCTGACCGACCGCGCGGGCGAGGGGCAGGCCGCCGGTGCCATCGCCGCCAGCGGCGGGCAGGCCGCGCTGGTCGTGGTCGAGGATGCGCGCGCCGCGCTGTCGGGCGCGGCGGCCCTGTGGTTCGACGCCCAGCCGGCGCATGTGGTGGCGGTGACGGGCACCTCGGGCAAGACCTCGGTGGCCAGCTTCACCCGCCAGATCTGGCAGGCGCTGGGCCGGCCGGCGATCAGCCTCGGCACGATGGGGGTCGAGGGGGATTTCACCACCAAGCTGGCCCATACCACGCCCGAGCCGGTGACGCTGCATCGCGTGCTGGCCGAGGCCGCGGTGGCGGGCATCACCCATTGCGCGATGGAGGCGTCCTCGCACGGGCTTGACCAGCACCGGCTGGACGGGGTGCGGCTGGAGGCCGGGGCCTTTACCAACTTCAGCCAGGACCACCTGGATTATCACCACGATTTCGAAAGCTATTTCGCGGCCAAGGCGCTGCTGTTCGACCGCCTGCTGACGGAGGGGCAGCCGGCGGTCATCAATATCGACGACCCGGCCGGGCAGCGCATGGCGGCGCGTGCCGACAAGGCCGGGCTGGAGGTCATCCGCATCGGCCGGGCGGAGGGGGCCGACCTGCGCATCCTCGGCCAGCGGTATGATGCGACCGGGCAGGAGCTGCGATTCTCGGTCCACGGCAAGCCGCATCTGGTGCGGCTGGACCTGATCGGCGGCTTTCAGGCGGAAAACGTGCTGGCGGCGGCGGCGCTGGCGATGGCCTCGGGCGAGGCCGCGGATGCGGTCATCGGCGTGCTGCCGGGCCTGACCACGGTGCGCGGGCGCATGCAGCTGGCGGCGCGGCGGGCCAATGGTGCGGCGGTGTTCGTGGATTACTCGCACAAGCCGGGCGCGCTGGCCTCGGCGCTGCAATCGCTGCGCCCGCATGTGATGGGGCGGATTCTGGTCGTGTTCGGCGCCGGCGGCGACCGCGACCGGCTGAAGCGGCCGCTGATGGGGCAGGCGGCGCGCGATTTCGCCGATCTGGTGATCGTGACCGACGACAACCCCCGCACCGAGGACCCTGCCGCCATCCGCGCCGCCGTGATGGAGGGCGCCGGGCCGGAGGCGGTCGAGGTCGGCGACCGCGCCGAGGCCATCCTGCGCGGCGTCGATGCGCTGGAGGCCGGCGACGCGCTGCTGATCGCCGGCAAGGGCCATGAAAGCGGGCAGATCATCGGGCATGACGTGTTTCCCTTCGACGACGCGGAGCAGGCCAGCGTCGCCGTCGCAGCCCTGGAGGGCCGGATATGAGCGAGGACCAGCAACACGCCATCCTGTGGACGGCGGCCGAGGCCGCCAAGGCGACCGGCGGGCGCGCGCAAGGGGATTGGGCGGTTTCGGGCCTGGACATCGACTCGCGCACGGTGGCGCCGGGCGATCTGTTCATCGCGCTGACCGCCGCCCGCGACGGCCATGATTTCGTCGCCGATGCGCTGGCGCGCGGCGCGGCCGCAGCGATGGTCTCGCGCATCCCGGAGGGGTTGGGCGCGGATGCGCCGCTGCTGATCGTGCCGGACGTGCAGGCGGGTCTGGAGGCGCTGGGCCGGGCCGGACGGGCGCGGATGCAGGGCAAGGTAATGGCGATCACCGGCTCGGTCGGCAAGACCTCCTCGAAGGAGATGGCGCGGCTGGTGCTGGGGCTGGAGGGCAAGGTCCATGCCGCCGAAGCCAGCTTCAACAACCAGTGGGGCGTGCCGCTGACGCTGGCGCGGATGCCGGCGGATACCGATTTCGCGGTGATCGAGATCGGCATGAACCATCCCGGAGAGATCGCGCCGCTGGCCCGGCTGGCGCGCCCGCACCTGGCGCTGATTACCACGATCGCCCCGGCGCATCTGGCGGCTTTTCCCGATGGCCTGGAAGGGATTGCCCGCGAGAAGGCATCCATTTTCGAGGGGCTGGAGCCGGGCGGCATGGCGGTGATCCCCAACGGGCTGCCGGTCAGCCCGACCCTGCACAACATCGCCGATGCCCATGCGGCGCGGGTGGTGGGGTTCGGGCCGCAACTGGCCTCGGATCATCCGCTGGGCGTGGCCGGGGCCGGGGCGATGGGCTTCTCGCTGCCCGGCGCGGCGACGCATATGGCGCAGAACGCGCTGGGGGTGCTGGCGGCCTGCATGGCCTGGGGCATCCACCCGATGAAGGTCACGCAGGGGCTGATGGCGTGGCACCCGGCGGCGGGGCGCGGCGGGGTCGAGGCCCTGGGCGACCTGACCCTGATCGACGACAGCTTCAACGCCAACCCGGCCAGCATGGCCTCGGGCCTGGCCTCGCTGGCGGCGCTGCCGGGCGAGGGGCGGCGGGTGGCGATCCTGGGCGACATGCTGGAGTTGGGACCGGAGGCCGAGGCCATGCATGCCGCCCTGGCCGACGACCCGTCGATGGCGAAGATCGACGTGGTTCATGCCGCCGGGCCGCTGATGGCCGCGCTGATGCAGGCCCTGCCGGAGGCCAGGCGCGGCATCTGGGAGGAGCGGGTCGAGGGCCTGATCGCCCGCCTGCCGGACCTGGTGCAGCCCGGCGACATCGTGCTGGTGAAGGGGTCGAAATCCTCGCGCGTCGCGTCCCTGGTTGACGCGCTGCGCCGGTCGCGTCAAAGCGCGTGAAACGGGGCCGGCCGCGACGTGGGAATCGCGGCTGGCCAAGGCGTGCAGAAGGGCGCCGCAGGACGCGGGAACCGCGGGCGGAAAGGGACAGGGACTCCGAATGCTGTATTGGCTGGCTGCGCTGGGTGATTATTCCGGGCCTCTGAACCTCGTCCGCTACATCACCTTCCGCGCCGGCGCGGCCTTTTTCACGGCGCTGATCTTCGGCTTTTTGTTCGGGCGCCCGCTGATCGACTGGCTGCGGGTCAAGCAGAAGCGCGGCCAGCCCATCCGCAGCGACGGGCCGGAGGGGCATCTGATGAAGGCCGGCACCCCGACGATGGGCGGGCTGCTGATCCTGTCGGCGCTGACCGTCTCGACGCTGCTGTGGTCGCGGCTGGACAACGGCTATGTCTGGATCGTGCTGCTGGTGACGCTGGGCTTCGCCGCCATCGGCTTTGCCGACGACTATGCCAAGGTCAAGAAATACACCACCGCCGGGGTTTCGGGCCGCGTCCGCATGGCGCTGGGCCTGCTGATCGCGGCTGTCGCGGGGGCCTGGGCAATGTGGCTGCACCCGACGGGCCTGTCGGGCGAGCTGGCGGTGCCGTTCTTCAAGAACCTGCTGATCGACATGGGGATTTTCTTCGTGCCCTTCGCGATGATCGTGGTGGTCGGCGCGGCGAATGCGGTGAACCTGACCGACGGGCTGGACGGGCTGGCCATCGGCCCGGTCATCATCGCCGCCGGCACCTTCGGGGTGATCGCCTATCTGGTCGGCAACAGCGTCTTCGCCAACTATCTGGGCGTCCACTACGTCCCCGCCACGGGCGAGATCGCGATCTTCTGCGCCGCGCTGATCGGCGCCGGCCTCGGCTTCCTGTGGTATAACGCCCCCCCGGCGGCGGTGTTCATGGGCGATACCGGCAGCCTTGCGCTGGGCGGCGCGCTGGGCGCCATCGCCGTCTGCACCAAGCACGAATTCGTCCTCGCCATCGTCGGGGGGCTGTTCGTGGTCGAGGCGCTTTCCGTCATCATCCAGGTGCTTTACTTCAAGCGCACCGGCAAGCGGGTGTTCCTGATGGCCCCGATCCACCACCATTTCGAGAAGAAGGGCTGGGCCGAGGCGCAGATCGTCATCCGCTTCTGGATCATCGCCATCATCCTGGCCCTGATCGGGCTGGCCACGTTGAAACTGAGGTAAGCGACGATGATCCCGGTTCAGGGCGTGCAGGGGCAGAAGATCGCGGTGCTGGGCCTCGGGCGCTCGGGCCGGGCCACGGCGGCGGCGTTGCAGGCCGGCGGGGCCGAGGTGATCGTCTGGGACGACGGCGCCGATACCCGCGCGGCGGCCGAGGCCGAGGGCTGGGCGGTCGTGGACCCCACCCGCCCCGGCGCGCTGGACGATGTGGCCGCGCTGATCGCCAGCCCCGGCATCGCGCATCTTTACCCCGCGCCGCATCCGGCGATTCTGGCCGCACTGCGCGCCGGGGTGCCGGTCGACAACGACATCGGCCTGTTCTTCCGCAGCTTCGCCACCCCGGCATGGGAGGATTTCGACACCGCCCCCCGCGTGATCGCCGTCACCGGCTCGAACGGCAAATCGACCACCACGGCGCTGATCCATCACGTTCTGGAGGCCGTGGGCCGCCCGACGCAGATGGGCGGCAATATCGGCACCGGCGTCCTGTCGCTGGAGCCGGCCGAGGATGGCGAGGTCGTCGTGCTGGAATTGTCCAGCTATCAGACCGACCTGGCCCGCGCCCTGACCCCCGACGTGGCGGTGCTGACCAACATGTCGCCGGACCATCTGGACCGTCATGCCGGGCCGGGCGGCTATTTCGCCGCCAAGCGCCGGCTGTTCGCGGAAGGCGGCCCCGATCGCGCCGTGATCGGCGTCGATGAGGTCGAAGGGCTGTATCTGGCCGGTCAGATGGGCGAGGGGCCGGGCGACGACCGGGTGATCCGGGTCTCGTCGGGGCAGAAATTGCAGGGGCCGGGCTGGTCGGTCTTCGCGCGCAAGGGCTTTCTGGCGGAATGGCGCAAGGGCCGTCAGGTGGCCTCCATCGAGCTGCGGGGGATGAAGGGGCTGCCGGGCGCGCATAACCATCAGAATGCCTGCGCCGCCTATGCGGCCCTGCGCGCGGTGGGCCTGGCGCCCCGACAGATCGAGGCGGCGATGGCCACATTCGCCGGCCTGCCGCATCGCAGCCAGCTGATCGCGGAGCGGGGCGGCGTGGCCTGGGTGAACGATTCCAAGGCCACCAACGTCGCCAGCGCCGCCAATGCCTTGCAGGCTTTCCCCCGAATCCGCTGGATCGCGGGGGGCCTGGGCAAGGAAGGCGGCATCGCGGACCTCGTGCCGCATCTGGACTCGGTGGTGAAAGCCTATCTGATCGGCCACTCGGCCCGCGATTTCGCCTTGCAGATGGGCACGGTCGCGCATGAGGTGCTGCCCGACCTGCCCGCCGCCGTCGCCCGCGCCAAGGCCGAGGCGCAGCCGGGCGAGACCGTGCTGCTGGCCCCGGCGGCGGCGAGTTTCGACCAGTATCCGAATTTCGAGAAACGCGGCGAGCATTTCACGGCGCTGGTGCGCGAGGCGCTGGGGCTGGGGTGAGGAGGAACCGCGATGTATGCTATCGCCGGGCTACTCATTCATTAGCTTGTCGAACATATGGGCGCAGTAACTGCATAGGTGCGGGTAGTCGGAGTTGTATTCATTTACGTTGACCCCCTCCCCGCACCTAGCACACTCGCCCGCAACACTTATCCCGCAACAGAAGCAGACGCTGGCCTCGTCCGTCTCCACATAGGCAAGAGCACCGCACTCTGGGCAGTTAGCCATCGATGAGTTCAAGCCTTCCTTAGCGCGCATATAGGCATCAGCTTCATAAGAGGTCACAACGACCATTTCCATCATCTTCTCAAAATCAATTTCTCTACCGCATTGGTAGCATTTCCCAAGGACGCATTCATGGTCTTGGTTGCCTGCGTTTGACTGGCCGACCAGACACGACCCACAGTTGGGGCATGCCATGCGGTCAAGGTTCGACACTTCAGCAGGCCAGTCCACATTCTCCAAGCTGTTGAGACACCTCCTCTGAACCCTCTCGAATGCTTCCCGCTGTTCAAGAATGGTGTCCCAGATGGTGGCAAGCTCCATCTGGGGATCTTCGTCGAGGATGTTGAAGAAGTCGACGATCATCGGAAAAGACGACGCAATCGCCTCGCTGAGAGCGCTCACCGGCTCCTTCAGGTGGAAGTGCTCGAGATCATTCCGAAAGCGTTGTAGTTTTCTGATATCAGCATTTGGCCACGGTAGCTTGAAGTCCTTGAACCGTCCCTGCAAATGACTGAGGTCGATCGTCGTGTAGCCATCGACCTCATGTTCGACACCGCCGTTCCCATCGGGCTTTGGCTTGAATTTGGCCCCGATAATCTCCATTGCGTGGGCCTTGGGGGCAGAGCGGACAAGGCATTCCTTTGCTAGCAAAAGTAAACCTGCGTAATAGTTCCGTGCCGCACTGAGCATTCGCGCATCGGTCCCAGTTTCAAAGTCCTCAATCCCGAGGACAATCGACGTGATTGCGTTGTCGAAAATCTCCGACATGCCTGTGCTCCGCGCCCGAATGAGGTAGAAACTCCTACCCCACTTGGATCTGCATCCACAAGAGAAAGGCGAAATCAAGCACATTTCTGTGGGTGCGTTCATCTTGCCCTGTCGTCTGCGCAGAGTGTTGGCCCCGCCGCGCCCGCCCTGCGCCCCCGAAGGGCGCAGCGCCTCGGGCCGGCCTCGATGGCCGGGCTGAGGCAACCCCGCGTCACCCGCGCCTTTCCGCCGCCGCGCGCGAATCGCTTCTGGCGTGACGGCAAAAATCCCGCTAGACTGATCGCCAGACCCGGAAAACGGGCGGATTTCGAGGCAGTGACGGCGGTATTTCCATGACCGAGATGGTGTTTGGCGCCACGCCGGAGCGGGTCGGCGACCCGATCCTGCCGCGCTGGTGGCGCACGATTGATCGCTGGTCGCTGGCCTGCGTGCTGGGCCTGTTCGCGGTCGGCCTGTTGCTGGGCCTCGCCGCCTCGGTCCCGCTGGCCGAGCGCAACAACCTCCCCGCCTTCTACTACGTCAAGCGGCAGGCGGCCTTCGGCCTCGTCGCGCTGCTGGTGATGCTGTGGTTCTCCACCCGCGACGTGCGCACCATCCGGCGGCTGGGAGTGCTGGGCTTCGGTGTCGCCTTCCTCATCGTGATGGCGCTGCCGGTGATCGGCACCGATTTTTCCAAGGGCGCCACGCGCTGGCTCAGCCTGGGCTTCGTGTCGATCCAGCCCTCGGAATTCCTCAAGCCCGGCTTCATGGCGCTGATCGCCTGGTTCATGGCGGCCTCGCACGATGTCGATGCGCCGCCGGGCAAGTGGCTGGCCTTCCTCGCCACGGTCTTCGTGGTGGTGGTGCTGGCCCTGCAACCCGATTTCGGGCAGGCGGCGCTGGTGCTGTTCTCCTGGGCGGTGATGTATTTCGTCGCCGGCGCGCCCTGGGTGCTGCTGCTGGGGGCGATGGGGCTGACCGTGCTGGGCGGCATCTTCGCCTATGGCCAGTCCGAGCATTTCGCCCGCCGCATCGACGGCTTCCTGTCGCCCGACATCGACCCGCGCACCCAGATCGGCTATGCCACCAACGCCATACAGGAGGGCGGGCTGTTCGGCGTCGGCCTGGGCGAGGGCACGGTGAAATGGTCGCTGCCGGATGCGCATACCGACTTCATCATCGCCGTGGCGGCCGAGGAATACGGTCTCAGCCTGGTCTTGGTCATCATCGCGCTTTACGCGACCATCGTGCTGCGCTCGCTGTGGCGGCTGCGGGACGAGCGCGATCCGTTTGCCCGCATCGCCGGCACCGGGCTGGCCTGCGCCTTTGCCGTGCAGGCGCTGATCAATATGGGCGTGGCGGTGCGGCTGCTGCCGGCCAAGGGCATGACGCTGCCCTTCGTCAGCTATGGCGGCTCGTCGCTGATCGCCTCGGGGATCGCGATGGGGATGCTGCTGGCGCTGACCCGGACGCGGCCCCAGCACGACTATGCCGACATCCTCGCCCGCGATTTCGAGGGCATCCGCCGGTTGCCGGCGGGGCGCTGAACATGGCGCAGGTTTCGCAGACGGGCGCCGGGCAAGGGCGCCTTGCGCTGATCGCGGCCGGCGGCACCGGCGGGCACATGTTCCCGGCGCAGGCCCTGGCCGAGGCGCTGCTGGCCGATGGCTGGCGGGTGGTGCTGTCCACCGATGCGCGCGGTGCCCGCTATGCCGGGGGCTTTCCGGTGGCGGTGGTGCGGCGGCAGGTGGCGGCGGCCTCGACCGCGCGCGGCGGTTTGGCGGGCAAGCTGGCCGCGCCCTTCCGCATCCTGCGCGGCATTGGCTCGGCCGTGGCGCAGATGCGCGCCGACCGGCCGGCGGTGGTGGTGGGGTTTGGCGGCTATCCCTCGATTCCGGCGCTGGCGGCGGCGCGGCTGCTGCGCATCCCGGCGATGATCCACGAGCAGAACGGCGTGATGGGCCGCGTCAACCGCATCTTCGCCCCGCGCGTGGCGGCGGTGGCCTGCGGGACATGGCCCACCGCCTTGCCCGAAGGCGTCGAGGCCACCCATACCGGGAACCCCGTGCGCACCTCGGTGCTGGCGGTGCTGGACCGGCCCTATCAGCCGCCCGAGGGCGCGCTGGACATCCTCGTCATCGGCGGCAGCCAGGGCGCGCGCATCCTGTCGGACAGCGTGGCCGAGGCGATCGTGGCCCTGCCCGATTCCCTGCGCGCCCGCCTGACCGTCACCCACCAGCTTCGCCCCGAGGATCTGGAGCGGGTGCGTGCGACCTATGCGGCGGCGGGCATTCGCGCCGAGGTCGCCAGCTTCTTCGACGACGTGCCTGCCCGCATGGCCCGCGCGCAACTGGTCATCGCCCGCGCGGGGGCGTCCTCGGTGGCCGAGATCACCGCCATCGGCCGCCCCGCGATCCTTGTCCCCTTCGCCGCTGCGGCGGGCGATCACCAGACCGCCAATGCCCGGCCGCTGCACGATGCCGGCGCCGCCATCGCCCTTGCCGAGGCCGATTTCAGCGCCGCCCGGTTGACCGAGGCGATCACGTCCATCCTCACCGACCCCGCCCGCGCCGGCGCGATGGCCGAGGCCGCGCGCGCCCTTGGCCGCCCCGACGCCGCCGCCCGCCTTCATGCAATTGTGAAAGACCTCGCCCGATGAAACCCGCGACGAAGCTTCCCGCCCAGCTTGGCCCCATCCATTTCGTCGGCATCGGCGGCATCGGCATGTCCGGCATCGCCGAGGTGCTGATGACGCTGGGCTATCGGGTGCAAGGCTCGGATGCGAAGCGGTCGAAGATCACCGACCGGCTGGCCGATCTCGGCGCCACCATCTTCGAGGGCCAGCGGGTCGAGAATATCGGCGAGGCCGCCGTGGTGGTGATCTCGACCGCGATCAAGAAGGGCAACCCCGAACTGGAGGAAGCCCGCCGCCGGGGCCTGCCGGTCGTGCGCCGGGCCGAGATGCTGGCGGAGCTGATGCGCCTGCGCTCGAACATCGCCATCGCCGGGACGCATGGCAAGACCACCACCACGACGATGGTGGCGACGCTGCTGGACAAGGGGGGCTTGGACCCGACCGTCATCAATGGCGGGGTGATCCATGCCTATGGCAGCAACGCGCGGGCCGGGGCGGGAGAATGGATGGTCGTCGAGGCCGACGAGAGCGACGGCAGCTTCAACCGCCTGCCCGCCGATATTGCCATCGTCACCAATATCGACCCCGAGCATATGGAGCATTGGGGCAGCTTCGACGCGCTGCGCAAGGGGTTCACGGATTTCGTGTCGAACATCCCCTTCTACGGGCTGGCGGTGCTGTGCACCGACCACCCGGAGGTGCAGGCTCTGGTGGGCCGGATCAGCGACCGCCGCGTGGTCACCTTCGGCTTCAATGCCCAGGCCGATCTGCGGGCGATCAACCTGCGTTACGAGGGCGGCGTCGCGCATTTCGACATCGCGCTTCAGGGCGAGGCCGATGAGGCCGGCAATATCCCGGTGATCGAGGGTTGCACCCTGCCGATGCCGGGCGATCACAACGTGTCCAACTGTCTGGCCGCCGTGGCCGTGGCCCGGCACCTGGGCATCCCGGCCGAGGTGATCCGCGAGGCGCTGGCGGGCTTCGGCGGCGTCAACCGGCGGTTCACCCGCGTGGGCGAGGTGAACGGGGTGGCGATCATCGACGATTACGGCCACCACCCGGTCGAGATCGCCGCCGTGCTGCGCGCGGCCCGGCAGGCGCTGGGGTCCAGGGGCCGGGTGATCGCCATCCACCAGCCGCACCGCTATTCGCGCCTCTCGACCCTGTTCGAGGATTTCTGCACCTGCTTCAACGAGGCCGACGTGGTGGCCATCGCCGAGGTCTATGCCGCCGGCGAGGAGCCGATCCCCGGCGCCTCGCGCGAGGATCTGGTGGCCGGGCTGATCGCCCACGGCCACCGCCACGCCCGCGCCGTGATCGACGAGGACGACCTGACCCGCCTTGTTCGCGAGCAGGCCCGTCCCGGCGACATGGTGGTCTGCCTCGGCGCCGGCTCGATTTCCGGCTGGGCGAACGGGCTGCCGGCGCGGCTGCAAGCGAAGTAGGGTGTGCTGACCCTCTGGCTCATCGTCGCGGTCGTCGCCGGGCTGGCGGCATGGTTCGGCGCCGCGCGCATGGCGGCGCGGTCCTGGCCGGCGATGGGGGCGGGGCTGGCGCTGCTGCTGGTGGGCGGCCTGCTGTGCTGGGCCATCGGCGAGAGCAAGAGCGGCGGCGGCTTTCTGGCCGGCATCATCGGCGTGCTCTGCGCCCTGCTGCTGTTCATCGCGGCGGGCGGGGTGGTTCTGGGCGCGGCGCTGCGCCGGCTTTACGAATGGCGGCGCCCGCCCCCGCGTCCCCCCTCCGGTGCCCCCGGCTGGTGGAGTGTGCTGGGGATCGGCCTGTTGTGCGGGCTGGGCGTGCTGGCCAGCGTGATGGAGTGAGGTTTGCGCGCGCCGCCGCTTTCGATTACCACGCGCAACGACCCATGAGAGGGAAGCCCAGATGACCCGCGTCACCCCCGACATGCTGCCCGTGCCGCGCGGTGCGCTGGCCGCAGGCAAGCCGCTTTCGGCGCTGACCTGGCTGCGGGTGGGCGGGCCGGCGGAATGGCTGTTCCAGCCCGCCGATACCGACGACCTTGCCGCCTTCCTGCGCGCCCTGCCGCCGGCGGTGCCGGTGCAGCCCATCGGCGTCGGCTCGAACCTGATCGTGCGCGACGGCGGGGTGCGGGGCGTGGTGATCCGGCTGGGGCGGGGCTTCAATGACATCGCTTGCGCGGACGGCATCGTGACCGCCGGCGCCGCCGCGCTGGATGCGCATGTGGCGCGCAAGGCCGCGCAGGCCGGGCTGGACCTGACCTTCCTGCGCACCATTCCCGGCAGTATCGGCGGGGCGGTGCGGATGAATGCCGGCTGCTATGGCAGCTATGTCGCCGACCACCTGATCGACGCCACCGCAGTCACGCGGGCCGGTGAAATCCGGGTGCTGACCCCGGCCGATCTGGCCTTCGCCTATCGTCATTCCGACCTGCCCGACGGCTGGGTGCTGACCCAGGCCCGCTTCCGCGCCGAACCCGGCGATCCGCAGGCGCTGGAGGCCCGCATGGCCGAACAGCTTGCGAAACGCGATGCCAGCCAGCCGACCGGGGCGGGCACGGCGGGGTCCACCTTCCGCAACCCGGCGGGGTTTTCCTCGACCGGGCGGGCCGACGATACGCATGAGTTGAAGGCCTGGAAGCTGATCGAGGATGCCGGCCTGCGCGGCCACCGCCTCGGCGGCGCGCAGATGAGCGAGAAGCACCCGAACTTCCTGATGAACACCGGCACCGCCACCGCCGCCGAACTGGAGGCCTTGGGCGAACTGGTCCGCGCCCGCGTGCGCGAGACCTCGGGGCACGAATTGCAATGGGAAGTGATCCGGCTGGGCGAGCCGTGACCCGCGCCCGTCCTCGCGGCGCCGCATCTGTGCCCCGTGCCCGGATATGGGGGGTTCCGGGGCCGGGCCTGCGCCGGCAGGTGATCCGGCTGGGCGAGCCGTGACGGACGAGACCCGGCAACTGGTCGATTACTGCCTCGACCGGCTGGAGGGCTGGCGGGTCTCGACCCGGCGCCTGTTCGGGACCACGGCGCTGTATCGCGACGGGCTGGTGTTCGCCCTCGTCTGGCGGGGGGCGGTCTATTTCAAGGTGGATGCGGAATCGCGTGCCGATTACGAGGCCGCACGCTCGCACCCTTTCACCTTCACCACCCGCAAGGGCGAGGAGGCGGTGGTGAAATCCTATTGGCTGGCCCCCGACGAGGTGGTCGAGGATGACGAGACCTTCCTGATCTGGGCCGAACGGGCCTGCCTTGCGGCGCGGGAGGCCGAGCGGCGCTGATCCGGGGTGCAGTGGCCGCGAGCTGTGTGCCGGTCCCGAGCGGGCGATGGCGCTGCCGCGCCGAGCCGAGGGGCGGCATGCATGGGATGGCCCGTGCAAAGGCGCTGCCGAACGGTGGCAGACAAGGAGTAGGGTCACGGGCGAATAGAGGGTGAGATGTGAGGCCGGGCTGGTCTCGAACCAACATCAATCGGCCGAACTGTCGGCAAATCCCCATTACCAGTCTGGCACACGACCCCACGGGATCAATATCGCCATGATCGAGATCGAGACCGACGGGGGCAGGCCCACGGGTGAATGCACGCAGCGGATGACCACGGGCACGATGCTGCCCGAAGGGAGGGAGGCCCGCGGGCGCACAGGCGCGCGGGCATGGTGCGGTGGCATCCGGGATGGCGGCCCGGTCGGTTTCGCCTCGTCTGCATCCGGCAGGGCAGGCCATGCCTACCCCGCCCGGATCATCTCGCGCAGCCTGAACTTCTGCACCTTGCCGGTGGCGGTGCGCGGGATCTCCATGAACACGACCTCGGTGGGGCATTTGAACCGCGCCAGATGCCGGCGGCACCAGTCGATGATCTCCGCCGCCGTGGCCTGCCGGCCCGGCTTCATCTCGACATAGGCCACCGGGGTTTCGCCCCATTTCTCGGACGGCGCCGCGATCACCGCGCAAAGCAGCACGTCCGGGTGGCTGTAGATGGCATTCTCCACCTCGATGGAGGAAATATTCTCGCCGCCGGAGATGATGATGTCCTTGGACCTGTCCTTCAGCTGCACATAGCCGTCCGGCCAGGTCACGCCCAGATCGCCGGTATGGAACCATCCGCCGGCAAAGGCCTCGGCCGTGGCGGCGGGGTTCTTCAGATAGCCCTTCATCACGATATTGCCGCGCAGCATCACCTCGCCCAGCGTCTCGCCATCGGCGGGGACCGGCGCCATCGTTTGCGGGTCCAGCACCGCCAGCCCGTCCAGCGCCACGCCGCGCACGCCCTGCCGCGCCCGGCGCACCGCCTGATCGGGTTCGGGCAGGGCGTCCCATTCGGCATGCCACGGATTGACCACCGCCGGGCCGAAGCTTTCCGTCAGGCCGTAAAGGTGGTTGACGATGAAGCCCGCCCTGCCCATCGCCTCGATCACCGCCTCGGGCGGCGGCGCGCCGGAGACATTGAAGCGCACGGCGCGGGGCAGCGGGCGGCGTTCCTCCTCCGGGGCGTTCATCAGCGTGGTCATGATGATCGGCGCCCCGCACAGATGCGTCACGCCCAGATCGGCGATGGCGTCGTAGATCGGGCGCGCGCGGACCCAGCGCAGGCAGACATGCGTGCCCGCCTGCACCGTCACCGCCCAGGGAAAGCACCAGCCGTTGCAATGGAACATCGGCTGCGTCCACAGGAAGACCGGGTGCCGGTCCATCACGGCATTGATGGTATTGGCATAGCACATCAGCGCCGCGCCCCGGTGGTGATAGACCGCGCCCTTCGGATTGCCCGTCGTGCCCGAGGTATAGTTCAGCGCGATCGCATCCCATTCGTCGCGGGGCCGCCGCCACGGATCGTCCGCGCGGCCGGAGGCGACGAAATCCTCGTAATCCAGCCCGCTCAGCGGCGCGGCCTTGGGATAGGGGGCGTCCGCGCCATGCTCGGGATCGTCCACGCTGACCAGCAGCGGGCTGACGCGGGCCAGCGCCAGCGCCGCGCGCGCCACATCGGCGAATTCGCGATCCACGATCAGGACGCGGGTTTCCGCGTGATCAAGTTGAAAGGCGATGGCCGTCGCATCCAGCCGCGTATTGACCGCATGCAGCACCGCGCCGGCCATCGGCACGCCGAAATGCGCCTCGATCATCGGCGGGGTGTTGGGCAGGATCACGCTGACCGTATCGCCATGCCCCACCCCGGCCGCCGCCAGCGCCGAGGCCAGTCGCCGGCAGCGTGCCCACAACGCGGCATAGCTGCGCCGCAGGCCGCCGTGAATCACCGCCACATGGTCGGGATGGGCTATTGCCGCACGCTCCAGAAAGACGATGGGGGTCAGGGGCTGGTGATTGGCGGGGTTGCGGTCCAGCCCCGAATCGTAGGCGCCAGGCATGGCATCCCTCCGGTCAAGCTCGCAGCGGTCAATATGCCGCGCGGGCGTGCCGTGCAACGGGGGCGGGCCTGCGCAAACGGGCTTTCTTGCGCGCCCGCGCCGTTATAGAAGGCCCGCCATGAGCATCGCGAACCCGCCCGACCTGCGCCCCGACCTTGCC
>CAKTBJ010000008.1 GCA_934533075.1 uncultured Paracoccus sp. | reverse complement strand
AGGTGGACGACTTTTACGCCGCCCGCAGCAGCACCAAGCCACCGCTACCGTGGACGAATTTCCCACCGCCGTTCTCACCGGTCAGGTTGTTGCGCATTTCCGGGCGAAATACCCCGAGGAGGAAAAGCTGCGCGAAGTGCTGCGGGGGCACGCCCGACCGATGGCCGAGGCAGTCTTCGCCGAGATGAAACAGCACATGTGGCGCGGTCAGACCAGCTATCGTGTCACTGTCAATGCGGCCTTCGACCAGCTTCGTCCGCAGACCTTCGACGGTTCTGGCACTGAAACCATGCGGAAGTTTACAGAAGCGCCGGAAAGATTGAGCGACATCCGGCGGTTCATTTTCACCGGTTTCCGCAAGGGCTGCTACCAGATGGTGAAGTTCGATTCCGATACCGAGCGGAAGATGGCGGTGATCCTGGAACGCGATCCGTCCGTGCGCCTGTGGATGAAGCCTGGACCCAATCAGTTTCGGATATTCGACGCCGATGGAAATGCCTATCAGCCGGATTTCGTGGTGGAAACCGACACGGCAAAGCTGATTATCGAAACCAAGCGAGCCAGCGACATGGCCGACCCGGCGGTGCTGCGCAAGGCGGATGCTGCGGCACTCTGGGCTTTGATCGCCACGGAGTTCCACGCCAGGAAATCGGGGGACAAGCCTTGGTCCTACCTGCTGGTGCCCGAAACCATGGTTCTGGAAAACGCAACCCTCAATGGTCTGGTGGCTACCCATGTGCGGGAAGCCGATATGAACCTTCGTGCGCGGTATGACATTGAGTAGTCCTTCAGGAACCACCGGCAACCATATGGATAAGGAAACGGCGCGGCAAAGCCTGACGCAAAGCCCACTTCGTATTGGCATATCGACACGGGCTTTGTTCGACCTAGATGAGGAGCACCGGATATTCGAAAGCGAAGGCGTCGCTGCCTATGCCGCGTGGCAGCGCGAGCACGAAGATGAGGTGCTTTCCAAGGGCACCGCCTTCCATGTCGTAGAGCGGATCCTGGCATTGAACGAAGATCCGCGTCACCCCTATGTGGAGGTGGTGCTGATGTCGAGAAATTCACCTGACCTGTCCCTCCGGGCCTTCAGCTCGATAGAAGCCTATGGGCTGAATGTTAAACTCGGCAGCTTCACAAGCGGACGCTCACTTGCCCCATATATTCCGGCCTGGAACATCGATCTGTTTCTTTCGAATGATGTCTCCGATGTTCAGGCGGCGGCGATAGCAGGAACAGCGGCCGCTAAGCTTGGCAGCCCTCCCGCGAATTTGCGCGATGCGGCAAAAGATGGCGAAGTCCGGATAGCATTCGATGGCGATGCTGTGCTGTTCAGCGCTGAATCTGACCTTGTCTACAAGACCCAGGGTCTCGTTGGCTTCCTGCGGCACGAGGTCGAAAATGCAATGAAGCCTATGGATGCGGGGCCTTTCGGAGACTTTCTGAAGAAGCTGAGCAAACTGCGAACGATCCATCTCAACGACGAGGGTGTGAGCAAAGTCCGCATCTGTATCGTTACTGCGCGAAATGCACCTGCCCACGCCCGCGTCGTCCATACGTTTCGGGCTTGGGGCACTCCGGCGGATGAGGCACATTTCGTTGGTCCGAACAGCAAAGCGCCGATCCTTCAGGCCATGGGGGCCCACATCTTCTTCGACGATCAGGAGAAACATGTTCTGGGCGCGGCCGGGTTCGTGCCTGCTGGACATGTTCCGGGGCCTCATACAGCCGACGAGCCGGTGATCCCGGCAGGATAGAAATTGGCATGGCATTGCAGCAATAGCTTCCGTCGAACCTGGACAACACCTGAGGAACCGAATCTCTGCCATGATCGACTTCCGCCCGCTGCCTGACCACCATCAGGACCTGACCCTGTCGCCGATGTTCCGCGCCGCCTCCGTTACGCTCGGCTCAGTCTTGGAACAGGGTAGTATCGGCCTGATCGCTACCAAGGCCTTCAAGCGGGATTTCGTGCATTGGCCGGTGGAGCACTTCCAATGGCCCGGCAAAACCGCCGAGGATATGTTCCGATACAACAAGGTCGTGAACGAGGTGGATTTCCCGCCGCTCGAACTCCTGCATTTCCTGCTGATCCGATTGCGTCTCGGGCGCCATTACAAGGGCAATTTTCGCGCGACGAACAATGGCAGGATGTATGCGGGACAGCCCGGCGCGCTCTTCGAGAAGTTGGTGCCGTTCTTCCTGCTGGCGATGGACCACGCCGCCTATTCCCGGACCGGTAAGGAGGCACTCGGGAACTGGGACATCTGGTTTAGCGTCATGAACGTGGCAATCGAGAACGGGCTGTGTGAGCGAGAACTCTACGGGTCTTCTATGGTGAGGGGCCGCACTTGGACAATGACGGCTCGCGGCAGATCGGTGCGTTCAGTTCTTGCGTCCAGAAGCCGCTGGAATGGGCTGGGTTCATCACCTCACAGGAAACCCGCGAGCCGGATGGGCGGCCGGCCCACATGATTTTCAAGACACCGCTCTGGCGCTCGGTCCTGAAGCTCGAGACCGACAGGCATGTCCAGCCCATGGTCCGGCACTGATCCCCACATTGGAATCTGCAATCTGCTGGAGTTCTTTTCAGCCTGAAGTGCCGTGCCACCTTTCTAAAATATTATCGATAAACTATTTCGCGTAATATAATCCCCTATGTTGCCACGCACAGGTTATCCGCATTTTCAGAATCAATCGACCAGATCGCCGATATGGATTTTCACGGCCTCTCTATATAATCCCGGTAGATCAACCATTCCGCCGAGGTGAAATCATGCAAACCACCAAGCTCCTTGCCGTAATTTCGGTTGTGGCCATCTCTGCCGGTGCAGGCCAGGCAGCTGCCCAGGAAGTGCAGCCTGGGATCTTCAAAGTCGCGAAGGGCGCAAGCCAGAGGATCGACCGCCATGGGATGTGCGGGCTGATCAAGAACAGCGGAGCAAACCCTGTCATGATTCCGACCGGTAGCCGGGAACAATGGTCATCGGGAAGTGGCTCGTTTTTGAATAACTGGCGCAATATCCCCGGCTTGGAGGTGACGGCGTGCTCAACACCGGACGGCACATTTTACTCAGACGACAGAATGTATTACTTCGATGAATGGTGGGTTGGAGATGAACCGGAATCCTGCACCATCGCTTTTGTTTGGGATAATCCGAACATCTTCCAGAACAGTCAGCTTTACATGGTGGGAAAGGGCAATGTCAGCACGCTTTCCGTTGGCATAGATATCGATAAGAGCGGCAACCAGACCGTCGTGGACGGAGTTCACACGAATACGCCATGGAGCAGTTGGTGGACGCCGGGGTTCAGCTATAGCCTTAGTTGGACATCTTCATCCGGCAGTTCGGTCGGCGGGACAATATCTTTCACGTCCGATCGCAAGGCTCGCCTGACCGTTGGCAATTGCACCTGGACAGAAGGCGCAAAAAAGGCAGGAAATTCCGCAACAGGGGAACCGGACCTGCATGAAATTATCAAGTCCTGTAGTTGAAAGTATTGTCTCTGTTGATCAGAGAACAGTGAATTTTAGCGAACGCTGCTACCCATGTCGAACCGGCTCGATATATCGCCGGAATGCGGCGAGGATTGCCGCGTCCTCCTTCCCGAACCGGTCGGCGGGCGCGCAGCCGAAATCCACATGCGCACGGGTCAGCCAATGGCAGAGCATCAGGGTGCTGACGCGGGCCGGTCTGAGCTTCAGGATGGCGCCGACCACATCGAAAACCCGGCCCAGTTCCGTGTCGAACTGGAACAGTGGTAACCTGATCTCACCATTCTGGATCAAGGTGATGAGGGCATCATCGCGGGCCATGTCCTGGATGGCGCCCTCCGGGTCATCCGTTTCGATGCGTAGGAGGGCACAGGCCTGCGCAGCATCGATCAGATCGATGCTGGCGAGGAGGCGCTCCTCGACGCTGGCTTTGTGGGAAGAATTTCCCGGTGACATCCTATTTCTCCCTGGGAACGGCCCGGTTCCGCATCTCATCGAAGGTAAATCCGGCGGGCAGTGTGACTTCCCTGACGGAAAGATAGCCGCCGATGCATTCCGGGCAGACATGCCGGCCCTCCGGCAGCCATTTGCGCATGGCCTTTCCGATGAAGACGATCGTCTCGCTCGTCGCGGCCACGACGATCCGACCGTTGCGCACCACGGCATGGCCGAACACAAGCGCCGGATCCAGGATCGCGCCGCAGCCCGCACACAGCACCGTCGGCCAGGCGCGGCCGGGTTCGACCTGATCCCAAAGAGGATTGACCGGGAGGCTGGCTGCACGGCGTTCGATGTCCTGCAGCGTGACCGGCCGGAAATCCCAGACGTCCACGCCGGTGTTGACGCTGTTGCGCGAGCCTTGCCAATTCTGATGGACATGGCCGAAAAGTTGCAAACCTTGGTGTCGTGCGCCGGGCCAGGTGATCATGGGATAGTGACAGAGAAACAGCCGGCGCTTGTCCACGACGATGTCGGCAGTTTCCGCGACGCTGTCCCACGGCAGATCGCAGACCCAGTCCGGATCATGATTGCCGCGAATCAGGTGCCTGCGGCCCAGGAGGGCATGGAAAATGGTGCGCACCTCGCGCCGTTGCGCATCGGTTGACCGTCCCGCGGTGAAATCCCCGAGGATCCAGAAGTGATCATCGGGCTGGACCCGTGCCCGGCACTCGGCCAGCAGGTGGACATTATCTCGGCCACGTCCGCGAACGGGCGGTCGCAGAAGCGGATGATATTGCTGTGCGAATAGTGCGGATCGGCGGTGAACCAGTGCATGTCACTCCTCCCTTCCGGAGGCGGAACGGTCCGCCGCGTCGATCCTGCGCACCCGCGCGATATATGTGGCCAGAAGCTTCTGAAGCAGCTCCAAGTCATTGATGTTGGCGAATCCCGGCAGTGCGAACCGGATAATGTCGGCAGTGCGCTTCGTCCCATTCATGGATTCGGCCAGCTCCGCCTCAAACGCCTCGATGGACCGGCCGAGCCGATACCAGCGCGAGGCCGTCCGGCCCCAGCCGGCCTCGGGATCGATGGCGATGAGCTGCGAGATGTGGATGCTTGCATTGCCGAGAAGCGGGTGGTCGGTCACCTCGCCCCAAAGCATGATATGCCCGCTGGGTGAAATCACCGCTTTCCAGTCGAACAGGACTGGCGCCTGCGCGAGGTCCGCCTCGGAGGGGCCGGCCTCGGCGGCGGCGATGGCGCGCGGCACCGTGTCGAACCAGGCGCGGTCCTCGGGTGGGAGTTTCATAATGGTTTCTCCGTTTCGATGGCATGAAGGGGGGCGGCTGCGGCGATGCCGCAGGCGCGCTGGATTCAGGGAAGTATGAAAAAATGGATGGGCCAGCTCAGTGGAGCGTCGGCCCCTGTTCCAGATCAGCGGCACGTTGCAGCATGCGGGCGGCGACCCGCAGACTGGGCTGATGGCACTGCAGCGAGGGATGGGAGAGGATCTTGCAGATCGCCTCGATGGAGGGCGCGGACAGGTTGCGCTTCGCGCCCTCGCGGCGCACAAAGGCCAGCAGTTCCGCCAGGGTAAGATGACGCAGCCGGATCGGCGGGTAGCGGCTGAGCAGCGGCTCCGGCAGCCGTCGGCAATCGTTCGAGGTCAGCACCCAGATCACCCAGCCCATGTCGAACTGCACCTGATAATAGGGGCAGCTCCAGCGCCTTGCGGTCAGCGGCTCCAGAAGGGGCAGCAGGGCCTCGGCCAGCCCGAAGGCGTGGCCGTTCGTCGATGTTGCCCGGCCAGCCTTCTCGATCTCGTCGACCACCATGACCGGATTGGCGATGCGGCTTTGCAGGACGGTTTCGATCAGTCGACCGGGGTAGGACCCACCCCAGCCACGTTGCGAACCGACAATGCCGAATGAGGCATTCTCGCCGGTGGCCTCGATCACCGTGGTTGACGTGGCCAGAAGTTCGCCAAGACGGCGGGCATAGCGGCTTTTGCCAATGCCGGGCGGGCCGTCGAGCAGGAGCGGCGGCATCCGAAACCCCGGCCAGCCCTCGCGCACCGAGCGGCGCATCGCGTGCCAGACCACCTCGGTGGCCGGGGCCATCCAGGACATGTCCCCGTGCAGGCCCGCGGCCAGTTCGTCGGCGTGATGTTCACTGTGGACCCGGATCAGCCGGGCGCCGTCTTTCAGAACTTCAAGCCGCTCGCGATCATCGCGCTTCAGATGCTCGAGACCGGAGGCTGCTTTGCGCCGCTCCAGGATCCGCTTGACCCGACGCTTGATGCGGGCCTCGTCGTCATCGCTGAACCTGATGATACCCATCAGATCCGCGTCCGAGATCTCGCTTGGCGCGTCGATCTCGTCGGGCGGGGCCGGAAGGTCCGGGGGGATCCTCCTGCAGCGTAGCTTGCGCAGATGCCGCATGAACCGGGTTTCGAGTTCAATGCGACCTTCTTTCGGGTCGAAGAAGAGGGCTTCTATGAAAGGGATGGTGGACATGGGAATACTCCGGGCATGAGGGGGCCGTCGGCCGGGGGGAGGCCCGGCTGGGGAAAGAGGGTTGGGGGAATGGCGATCAGGCGTCGGGGAAGATCAGGCCGCGCAGCAGAGGTTCGGCCTCGCCGCCCTCGGGCACCTCGTCGGGATAGCCGAGCGAGACGTTGATGACCGGCGCGCCGCGGATGCGGGTCGAGAGCGGACGATGCGTGTGACCGAAGAACCAGTAGCCGGGCCGGTGCGCCTCGATCCAGCCGTCCAGATCCGAGGCGAAGGCCGGGCTGATGCCGGAGATCGGACCGGAGACCGCCGTGCTTGGGGCGTGATGGGTGACGACAATGGTTTGGCCGGGCCAGGGTCTGGCGATCTCCCGCGTCAGCCAGTCGAGGTGATCGTGATGGATCGCGGCGGTGTCCTCCGGACTGATCGGGTCGCCGTCCGTCCGGCGGAGCCGGGCGTAGTCCAGCATCCCCATCCCGGCGCGCGCCATGGCCGCCTCTGGATCGCCGGTCAGTGCAAAGTCGGTCCAGAGCGTGCAGCACAGCAGCCGACAAGTGCCGAAGGTCAGAACCTGCTTCTGGGCAAGGCTCACCCCGGCCTCCGTTGCGATCCGGGATAGCAGGCTGTCGTCGAGCGTGGCGCCGTAATAGTCATGGTTGCCTGGGATCACCCAGATCTGCGCGGGCGAGACCAGCCGCGCGATCCGCTCCAGCGCCCAGGGCCAGTTCCGCTTTGGATCATCGGCGAGGTCGCCCGCGATGATCAGCGCGTCGAGGTCACGCAGCACCGGCACGATCCCGGCGAACGGATCGCGCCCGGCGCGGGCCCAAAGGTCGAGGTGCAGGTCGGCCGTGATCAGGCTGTTCATTGACCGCGTGCCCCTGCGGCCAGCCGGGGTGGACATCCTCATCCTGCTGGGAGCGAGACCGGCTTTGGCCTGTGGAGTGATGGAGAGCGGAGCGACAGCCTGGTTGTGCAAATGTTCGGACAGCATGGAAATACCCTTTGAAAGCAGGCATGATGGATCGGAGCCGTGGCACGACATGCCCGGCGCTGTGCAGGTGGAAACCGGAAGGAAGCTTCCGGTCTCTGGGTTGGTCGGAGGAACGAGGGTTTACGCACCGAGGCCGCCGTCACGGCCCGCCAGTCGATTCCCTCGAACAGCGCGTCGAACTGCACCTTGCTCAGCACCACCGGCCCGGCCTGCGGCTTCGGCCAGGTGAACCGTCCGCCGTTCAGGCGCTTCATGGTCAGCACCAGCCCGGTGCCGTCCCAGACCAGCAGTTTCAGCCGGTCAGCGCGACGGGAGCGAAACACGTAGATGGCGCCATTGAAGGGATCGAGGTCGAAGTGGTTGGCGACATGGGCCACCAGCCCGTCCATGCCCTTGCGAAAATCGATCGGCTCAGATGCCAGAAAGATGCGGAAACTGCCGGCGGGGGAAATCACTGCGAGGCCCTCACCGCGCGCAGCACCTCGGCCAGGTGATCGACAGGATAGCCGGGCGGTATCGCAATATCGGCATCGCCGATACTGATCCGGCAGGTCGGGGTCGCATCTTCCGGGGCAACCGTCACGCTCTGCTTGCGGCCGGGCTTGACCTCGGTCGGCGCCACGACCTCGAAGAATGCCGGCGCGGAATCTTTGTGCTGCGCGTTCTTGGCCCAGTGTGCCACCAAGGACTTGTTGGCCCCGATCTCCTCGGCGATCTCCCGGATTCCTTCGCCGGCCGCGATCCGCTCGACCGCCATGGTGCGAAGCGCCTTGGGCCATTTCCGCCGCCCGCCGCTACGGGTCGGGACCGCAAAGCCCCAGACCACTTCAACCTTCTCCGGGACCTCTCCGTCCAGCATGTGTCACCTCCTTCTTCAGGTGGTGACAGTATCGCTAACTCATTGATTCATTGAAACATGGGGTCTTTGCACCGGTTACGAGCTTCGGACCCGGTTCAGGGGGATTGACGAGGGTTTCCATGAGGGTGTCATAGTGTTCGGCTTCAAGTACGAACAGCGATTGATCAAGCCGTGTGGTGAGGCTCCCCTGCTTGTCGGTGATGTCCGCTTCCAGAGGCTCACCACGGGTGCGGCATGGAGCAGTGTCCTCTGAGGATCTGGTCATGGATGGCGCTCCCTGGGTCATGCGCATATACCCGGCCGGGGCGGCGAGGTCACGACGGCACGTGTCGATCTTATCGACATGCCGGGAAGACATGTCGATCTTTTCGGTCTCTGCCGACATGCCCCGGTCTGTGAGGGATTCAGATCACGTCCGTGTTGGTCGCCTGACACTGCGGACGGTTCCCCTGCTGCACCCGAACAGGGCGCACCACTACCGCGCCCAGGTCGAGGAGCTCTACACGGCGCTACAGGAGGATTCCGAGGCTCGGCGAATGGAGGCGACGGACGTGCCGCGGTCGCTGGTGAAGGAGATCATGCTGACGCCGGACCCGGACAGCGGCGAGCTATAGATCGAGGTCCACGGCGATCTTGCCGGGATTCTTGCGATATCCTTGGAACGCAAAAAGCCCTCCTTTGGGGAGGGCAATACGCAATTTGAGATGGTTGCGGGGCACCGCTTGGTAGAGGACACCAACGCCCCGCGTCTATCCCGATCGCCCTGCCGCACGTGCAGGCCCGTCAGATTGGATTATGGGGACGTATCCCCTTGCGCTTCGATAGTTCCCCGACCCCCTCGGCGGCCCGGTGAGGCCGCCGCTCCGGGGCCGCAGATCATTTCACACGCGACCATTCCGCGACATTCCACAGCGATCCTTCCCAGCCGTTGGGCATGGTGCCGGCCAGCGAATTCGTCCGCGCCGAGACCATGCCGCGATGGATCAGTGGCACCAGGACATGACCATCGATTGCCAGCATATCCACCATGTCGCGCCCGATCCGCTGACGCTCGGCCGGTTCGGCCGTCTGGTACAGCAGCGCCATCTGCTCGTCATAAGCCGCATCGCAGAAGCGGGCGGCATTGCTGCCCTGCCACTGGGTTTCCAGCGTCGGAATGCTGTCGCAGGTGAATTCGTTCAGGAACGAGGCGGGGTCGGGCAGATAATAGGCATCCGTATACATCTGCGCATCCGCGAGGAAGCGGCCGATCGCATCCGGATTGTCGGGATCGCCACCGAAGAACGAGGATCCCTCGACCGTCTTCAGGTCGGTCGCCACACCGATCTCGGACCACCATTGCTTGACCAGCACCTGCACATCCTGGCGCACGGCGTTCACGCTGGTCTGGAAGAGGATCTGCAACCGCACCCCGTCCTTGACGCGCACACCATCCGCGCCGGGAACCCAGCCGGCTTCGTCCAGAGCCGCCCTAGCACCCTCGATATCCTGCGCCAGGCAAGTCGTGTCCTCGCCGACATAGGCGGCGGGAACCGGGGTGATGGTGCAGGTCGCAACCCCCGCGGGGCCATAGGTCAGTTCGGCGATCAGAGGCCGGTCGATGGCCACGGACAGCGCGCGACGCACCGCCGGATCGGTCAGGAACGGATGCAGATGGGCCAGCGTGGCCCGTTCCTCGGCGGGCAGGTCGGGGGAGGGGTCGGTCATGTTCAACTCGATCCGCTCGACCATCGAGCCGAAGCTGGCATAGACCACGCCCTTGCCGCCGGCCTCCATGCGTGCGACGGCCTCGGGGTCCAGTTGCAGGTTCCAGGCGAAATCGTATTCGCCGGTTTCCAGAACCGCGCGCGCCGCCGCCATCGCATCGCCGCCGCCCTTGACGGTGATACGGGCGAAGGCAGGCTTCATGGGGTCGCGATAATTCGGATTGGCCTCGAACTGGGCCACGTCGCCGGGGACGAAGCTGGTCACGCGGAACGGGCCGGTGCCGATGGGGCCGAAATTCTGCGCGCTGCAACTGGCCCCTGCGGCGCCCATGCAGGCCGCGAATTGCGCCTTTTGCAGAATCGGGGTGCGGCCGCCGACAAAGGCTTGCAGAGGCGCGTATTTCGGGCGCTCGAAATTGATCCGGACGGTCAGTTCGTCCACGACCTCGACCGAGGAAATCCCCTCGAACTCGGCCAGGACGGCACAGCCGAAATCGGGTGCCATGCAGTAGGCGGCGGTGAATTTCACGTCCTCGGCAGTCACCGGGCTGCCGTCGGACCACAGGAGGCCGGGCTTCAACCGCCATGTCACATGGCTGAAATCGGGGGCGATGCCACCGTTTTGTTGCGTGGGAATCTCGGCCGCGAGAACCGGGATCAGGCTGCCGTCATCGGCGACCAGCGCCAGCGGCTCGATCACCATCGAGGCGGGGTCGATGTCCTTGGCCCCGGTGGACAGATAGGGGTTCAGCACCGAAGCCGCCTGCCAGTAAAGCACGCGCAGCTCGCCATCGCTGCCGCGTTCGGCAAAGGCGGGGGTCGCGGCGCCAAGGGCGAGGGCGAACAGAAGCGGGGCCTTCATGGGGAAAGGGACTTTCGTAGGAGCAAAGGGGGGCGGGTGCGTTTCCCCGTGGCCCTAGCACATCTTCCCAGGCAGGTGAAAAGCATAATCAGGCGGCAAGGCATCAGCACGGTCACCCGCCTGCCCCTTCGATACCGTCAGGACAGGTTCCCGCCACCCAGATCCGCCGGCCCAACGGCCAGAGAGTTGGAGAACCCCACACAGAATTCCGCCAGCGCCTGCCGGGCCGCCTGGGCGATCATCCTCGGCAGGACCGAGGGCGAGGGGTCCGGCCAGATCACGAAATACTCCGCAGCCGGGAACGGGCGGTCCACCTCCAGCACCCGCAGGCGGCCATTGCGAAGCTCGTCCTGAATTGCGATGGGCGGCAGGACCGAGATGCCGATGCGGCCATCGACCATGCCGATGGTGGTGGTCAGCGAGTTCGAGTGATGCAGCAGCGCATCCTCGGCCAGCGGACCCAGATAGTCGAGGATCCGCGTATGGGTCGGGCTGGCCGGATCGTAGGAGATGATCGGCTGGTGCACCAGGTCCGCCACGGTCAGCCGCCCGGCGCAGCCCGGATAATCCTCGGCGGCGATCCAGAACATGCCAAAGCGGCAAAGCGGCTGGACGTGAAGGTTCTGGGTGTCCGCGGGGTGAAAGCCCAGCACGATGTCCAGTTCGCGCCGGTCGAGGCGCTGGCGAAGCTGCCAGGAGCCTTCCGTGGTGACGGAAACCCGCACGCGGGGGAACTGGTCGCGGATGGTGCGGATCAGGCGCGGCAGCACCGTCAGCGAAAAGGTCGGCAGCACGCCGATGCGGATCGTGCCCTCGGTGGGCGTGACCGGCGACAGTTCGGCCATCAGGCGCTGCCAGGCCAGCACGATCTGCGCCGCCTCGCGCAGGAACACCTCGCCGTCGCGGGTGACCGAGACCTCGCGCGCGTCGCGCTCGAACAGGCGGATGCCCAGTTCCTGCTCGATGCTGGCGATGCGGTTCGAGATGGCGGCCGGGGTGATGTTCATCCGCTCGGCCGTCATGCGGAAGTTGCGCAGCTCGGCCAGGTTGACGACGGTTTCGAGGAAACGAATGTTCATCTTGTCACCGCCGCAACCCAGCCCATGCCGCCTTACGCGTCAATCCGCCAGCTTCGCCAGCACTTTCGCGCTGGCGCCAGACAGCTCGCCCAGCTTCACCTCGCGGTTGCGGACGCGGGCCTCGCGCTCTTTGCCGGCGGCCTGGATCGACAGCGCACGCTCGGCCACCGCGCGCGCTTCGGTGCGGGGCAGGACCAGCACGCCGCTTTCGTCGGCGAGGATCGCATCGCCCGGCATCACCACCGCGCCGCCGCAGGAGACCGGGATGTTCATGCCGCCACCCAGATCGTAAATCCGGGTGGTGATCGGGGAAAGCCCCCGCGCCCACATGGGGAAGTCCGAATCCTCGATCTCCGACAGGTCGGTGCATGGGCCATCGACGATCCCCGCCGTGGCCCCGGATGCCTTGGCGGCGACCGTCACCCCGCCGCCCCAGCAGGCATGCCGGTCGTCGCCCAGCCGGTCCACGCACAGGATATCGCCGGGCCGCAGCAGCCCCACGGCATGATGCAGCAGCGTCGAATCGGCGCCCGAGATCGCCAGCGTCACCGCCGTGCCGACCACCCGGCGCCCCGGCAGCAGCGGCTGGATGCGCCGGTCCATGAAGCCCCACAGCCGCCAATGGCCGACGGTGGCGGTCTCCACCCCCGCCAGCAGGTCCAGCGTCTCGGCATCGACCTGCTCGGGCATATCGCGAACGACATACATGACGTTTCCCTCCTCTTACACACAGGCCAGACGGCGATGCCTGGCCATCGGGATCAGGCCGCGCACCCGCGCGATCCGTGCGGGATCGAGGCGCACCGTCACCCAGCCCGGCCCATCCGAGGCGCAGGCGATCACCTCGCCCCACGGATCGCAGGCCAGCGAATGGCCATAGGTGGCACGGGTGACGCCCTCGCTGGTGGTCTGGCCGGTGGTGGCGCTGGTCAGGAAATAGGTCTGGGTCTCGATGGCGCGGGCGCGGGCCAGCACCTCCCAATGCGCCATGCCGGTTTGCAGCGTGAAGGCCGCCGGCAGCACGATCACGTCGCAGCCCTGCCTGGCGAGGTGCAGGAACAGCTCGGCAAAGCGGATATCATAGCAGATCGCGCAGCCGATCGTCATGTCGCCGATCCTGTAGGTGACGATATCCTCGCCCGGCTTGATCGTCGCCGATTCCTTGTGGACATGGCCATCGGGGGCGGTGATGTCGAACATGTGGATCTTGCGATAGGCCGCGATCTCGCGCCCTTCGTCGTCGAAGACGAAGCTGGTGTTATAGATGCGGTCCTCGCCCTCGACCTTCTCCATGATCGTGCCGGCGTGGATATGGACCTTGTTGGCGCGGGCAAAGTCCTGCACCATCCGGTAGGCATCGCCGCCATGCGGCTGCGCCAGCGCCATCTTTTCCTGCACACTGGTGCCCAGAAGCTCGAAATATTCGGGCAGCACGATCAGGTCGGGCGCGTCGGCCTGCATCGCCTGCTCCATGAAGGACCGGGCGGTGGCGAGGTTGCGGGCGCGGTCGCCCTGCGGGTTGAGCTGGATCAGCGAGACTTTCATCGGGATATCCTCCGGGGACGGGATCATTCGGGACGGGCGGCGGACAGGGCCGACGAGATGCCGGCGCGCAGCACCATGTTCTGGGTGGCGACGACCAGCATTTCGGCGCCCTCCTCGCGGGCGAAGGCGCGCTCGGCAGGGGTCCAGGCGGGCATGATCCAGGGCTTGCCGGCGGCGCGGGCGGCGGCGGCGATGCGCGTCAGGTCGGCGCGGTCGGCATCGCCGAAGGCATAGGCGCCGCGCCCGCAGGCCAGCGCCAGGTCCGAGGGGCCGGGGAACAGCCCGTCCACGGTGTCCAGCGCGGCGATGGCCTCGACCTCGGCCAGGCTCTCGGCGGTCTCGATCATCGCATAGCAGGGACGCTCGCGGTTCTGGCGCTCGAAGGCATCGCTGGCCGGGCGGGCATAGTCATAGATGCGGCCCCCCGCATAGCTGCGCACGCCAAGCGGCGGGTATTTCGCGCCCTGCGTCACCTGCGCGGCGTGATCCGCGCCCAGGATATGCGGGATGACCACGCCATGCGCGCCGAAATCCAGCGCCTGCTGGATGGCCTCGGTCGTCGGCGCCAGCACCTTGCACAGCGGTTGAATGCCCAGCGCGCGGGCGAAGGCCAGGAACTGGTCCAGCGTGGACAGGTCGAAGGTGCCGTGCTCCAGCTCCACGATCAGGTGGCGGGTGCCGCAGGCATGGGCGATTTCCAGAAAGCCGAAATGCGGCTGCGACATCCACAGCGCCAGTTTCTCGGTGGTCATTCTACTTCCTTTCACTGGGATTTTCCGACCGTGCGCGACAGGCCCAGCGTGCGCTCGATCACGATGATGATGGTCATGGTGACGACGATCAGCGCCACCGACACCGCCGCCGCCATCGGGTCGGTGCGGCTTTCCACATAGTCGAAGATCTCGACCGGCAGGGTGCGCAGGCGCGGGCCGGTCACGAACAGCGAGATCACCACCTCGTCGAAGGACATCAGGAAGGACAGCGCCGCGCTGGCCACCAGCCCCGACCGCATCAGCGGCAGGGTCACGCGGCGAAACACCGTCAACGGCGAGGCCCCCAGCATGGCGGCGGCCTCCTCGACCGAGGGCGGCAGCGTCGAGAACGCCGTCATCATGATGCGGATGACGTAGGGCGTCGTCACCAGCAGATGCGCCAGCACCAGCCCCGGAAACGACCCCAGCAGCCGCCAGCGCACGAAGACCAGCAGCACGGCCAGCCCCAGCACGATCGAGGGCAGCAGCAAGGGCGCGGTGAACAGCGCCGCCAGCGCCTCGCGGCCCCGGAACTCGAACCGCATCAGGGCATAGGCGGCGGGAATGCCCACGGCGAGGCTGATCGCCGTCACCGTGCAGGCCAGCAGCAGGCTGAGCTGCAAGCCCTTGGTGAACTTGGCGTAGTTCACCATCTCGACATACCACCGGACGCCCCAGCTTTGCGGCGGGAAGGTCAGGAACTGGTCGTTGCTAAACGACAGCGGCACCACGATCAGCAAGGGCGCCAGCAGGAAGATATAAAGCACCAGCACCAGCAGCAGGAACGGCAGGGACATCTTTCCGATCATGGGAACCTCCTCAGCCCAGACGCCGGCTGACGCGGCCATAGAGCGCCAGCGCCAGCCCGAAGATGAACAGCACGAAGATCGAGGTCGCCGCCGCCTTCGGCCATTCCAGTTGAATCACCGCCTGGTCGTAGATTTCCGTCGCCAGCAGGAAGACGCGGCCACCGCCCAGCAGTTTCGGGGTGACGAAGCTGCTGATCGCCAGCACGAAGCACAGCAGGCAGCCCAGCGCGACGCCCGGCAGGGTCAGCGGGAAGATCACCCGGCGAAAGCGCGTGAACGGTCCGGCGCCCAGCGTGGCGGCGGCTTCCTCCAGGCTTTGCTCCAGCCGGCCGAATCCGGCGATCAGCGACAGCGCCATATAGGGGATCAGGATCTCGACCAGCCCGATATAGACGCCCAGCGCGTTGTTGGTCAGGCGCAGCGGGCTGGTGATCAGGCCCGCCGACATCAGCAGGCCGTTGACCACGCCCCGGTCGCCCAGCAGGACCATGAAGCCGTAGGTGCGCACCACCGCGCTGACCAGCAGCGGCGAGATGGTGATCACGAACAGGATGTTGCGCCAGCGCGGGCTGACCCGGTGCAAAAACAGCGCGATGGGATAGGCGCAGACCAAGGTGGCCAGCGTCACCACGAAGGACATCAGCACCGAGTTCCATATCAGGTCCAGGCTGAACGGATCGGTGAAGAAGGCCAGATAGGCCGCCGCCGAGAGGTTCTCGGTCAGGACGCCGGCCTTGCTTTCCATGAAGGAAATCGAGGCGAGGCGGATCAGCGGAATGATGAAGTTGACCAGGTTGATCGCGGCCAGCGGCAGCAGCAGCGCGAGGATCAGCAGCCCGGTCCGCATCCGCCGGCGCGGCGCGGCGGACGGGGTGGCGGTGGCGGAGGTGCTCATGCCGCATCCTCCGCCGGGAAGATCATCATGTCGTGGGGCGCCCATTCGCACAGCACCGCATCGCCCGGCGCGTGGCGCATGCCGGCGCCCTGGGTGTGCTGCTCGATCTTCAGGCTGGTGCCCTCGGCCACCTCCACGTCGTATTGCACGATGTCGCCGATATAGATGGCGTTGCGCACCGTGCCGCGCATGGCATTGGTCACGTTGCTGACCAGGCAGGGGTCGCGGGCGGCGGTCAGGTGGATGCGGTGGGGCCGGAGGGCGGCCACGGCGCGGCCCACGGGCAGGCCGTGGCTGTCGGCGCGGTGGCTGGCCCCGGCCAGGCGCACGCGGTCGCCGGCCAGCACCTCGCAGGGCAGCTTGTTGATGCGGCCCACGAACTCGGCCACGAACAGCGAGGCCGGGCGCTCATAAATGTCGTCGGGCGAACCCAGTTGCGCCAGCCGGCCCTTGTTCATCACTCCCACCACGTCGCACATGGTCAGCGCCTCGACCTGATCATGGGTGACGAAAACCGAGGTGATGCCCAGCCGCTGCTGGATTTCGCGGATTTCGACGCGCATCTCGTCGCGGAGCTTGGCGTCGAGGTTCGAGAGCGGCTCGTCCAGCAGCAGCAGGCGCGGGCGGATGACCAGCGCCCGCGCCAGCGAGACGCGCTGCTGCTGGCCGCCGGACATGTCGCGCGGCTTGCGGTCGCGATAGCCGGGCAGGCGCACCATCTCCAGCGCCTCGTCGACGCGGCCGCGGATTTCAGATTTCGGAACGCCGCGCATCTCCAGCCCGAAGGCGACGTTCTCGCCCACGGTCATGTGCGGAAACAGCGCATAGTTCTGGAACACCAGCCCGATATCGCGGCGGTGCGGGGGCGCGGCGGAAAGGTCCTGCCCGTCCACCAGCAGCCGCCCCTGCTCGATGGGCACCAGCCCGGCGATCATGCGCAGCGTCGTGGTCTTGCCGCAGCCCGAGGGACCAAGGAGGCCAAGCAGTTTCCCCTTGGGAATATCGACATGCAGGTCGTCCACGGCGACGAAGCCGTTGGGGTAACGCTTGGTCACGCCCTGGACCGACAGAAAGCCGGCCTGCGGATTGGCGGCGGAGGATGCCATGATATGCTCCAGTCTGCCTGTAGGGGTCGATGAAGGCCGCGGCGGCGAACCCGCCGCAGCCGGTTCGCGTCAGCGGCTGGCCGGGATGATCTGGCGCCGCCAGGCGCCCAGAATGTCCTCGCGCATGTCGCCGATGCTCATCCAGTCCACCGGGATCAGCCCCTCGCGCGTCGCCTCGTCCATATAGGGGATGCGGGCGGTGGTGGCCTCGTCCAGTTCGGTCTTGCCGTTGGTGGGCGCATAGAACATCGCGGTCGAGAACGCCGCCTGCGCCTCGGGGCCGAGCGCGTATTCGATGAAGCGCCGCGTGGCTTCCTCCTCGGGGGCGCCGGCGATGGCGCTGATCACGTTGATCTGCGCGGCGGTGCCCTCGGCGGGCGCGACCGAGGCGACCCGGCCCCCGGTCTGGTCGAAGAAGAACTGCGCCCGGGCGTTATAGCCGATGGCCACGTCGGCGGTGCCGTCGGCGACCAGCGTATAGGCGTCGGGCTTCGGCTCCCATGTCTGGATCATCGGCGCCAGCTTTTCCGTCAGCAGATCGACGCCCGGCGTGAAGGTGACCTTGTAGTCGTTTTCGCCGGCCATGCGGTTGGCGATGATGGTCAGCAGAATCGCCTGGATATCGCCGCCGCCCTGCGCGGGCACGATGACCCTGCCTTCATGCGCCGGGTCCCACAGCGCGGCCCAGCTGGTCGGCACCTCGGGGAAGGCGGCAGGGTTGTAGATCAGCGACAGCGTGTCATAGGTCAGCGGAATGGCCAGCCCGCCCAGCTCCTTGCCGATGTCGTGCAGGTCGCCATAGGGGGCGATGGCGCCGGTATCCAGGTCGGCGACCAGTTCCTCGGCGGCGGCGATCTTGGCCACCGACAGGTCGAAGATCACGATATTGGCGCCCGGATTGTCCTTCTGCGCGCGCATCTGACCCAGGGCCGTGGCGGCGTTCTGGACCCCGAAATAGGCCACGTTGATGTCGGGGTTGGCCGCCATGAACGGCTCGACCACGGTGCGCACATAGTTCTCCTCGAACGCGCCGCGATAGCCCATCACGGTGATATCGGCAGCCTGGGCCGCGCCGGCAAGCATCATCGACGCGACGGCGGCCATGACCAGCCGGCTGTTTCCTTGCTTCATCGTTTCCTCCCTCGATGCAGGTCGCCGGGGAGGGTGGCGCGCGACGGGGAAAGCGTCCAACGACAAAAACTGGACAGCCGGCAAGGAATGATGAGCGCCTCCCTGCCGACAGGCGCCTCGCGCGCGGTCGGCATGCAGTGGGCTGAAGTCGAGATCGGACAGGTGTCCCGTGCGGACCTGCACCTGCTGCAATCGCTTCACCGGCGGCACGGCGGAGGATATCGGCCCGATGCGGTCTTACGGCATGAAGGACATGACCGGCACCGTTCAACGCCATGCCGCTCCCTAGACCCGCAGCCCCGCACATAACGCCCGTGTCCTTTTGCGAAATCCTGTGCCACTCTGTCGTGGTATCGTCTTGCACTGGCCCTAGAAGAGGCCCACCAAACACAGGGAGATTCGACCGTGAACATGATCGGACGACGCAAAGTTCTGAAAGGCGCGGCGGCCTTGACCGGCCTGTCGCTGGCGGCCCCGCTGGTGTCGCGCGGGGCGCTGGCGCAAGGCTCGTCGGGCACGCTGAACATCTTCGCCTGGGCCGGATACCTCAATGACGAGATCCTCGGCGCCTTCGAGGCCGCCACCGGGATCAAGCCCGTCTTCACCCCCTACGGCACCAATGACGAGTTGCTGAACCAGCTTCGCGCCAACAATGGCGGCGGCTTCGACCTGATCTGGCCGACCGTGGACCGGGTGCCGAACTATGTCGAGTTCGACCTGATCCAGCCCGTCGACGAATCGCGGGTCGAGGTGGCCAAGGTGCTGCCCAGCGCCTGGGAGAACTCGACCAACCTGGGCGCGGTGGTGGATGGCCAACGCTATCAGGTGCCGACCGACTGGGGCACCGAGGCCGTGGCCTTCGACCGTGACCAGATGCCGCTGGAATACGGCACGGCCTCCTATGGCGACATCTGGGGCGAGGCGGCCGCCGGCAAGGCCACGGTGCGGGCGCATTCGTCGCTGGTCGGCCTCGGGCTTTGGCTGGAGGCCGAGGGCAAGCTGCCGCGCCCGCTGCTGGACGCCTTCAAGACCCCGGAAGCCCAGATCGAGGTCTTCGACGCGATTCTGGCCGAGGCCATCGCCCGCAAGGGCAACATCATCCAGTTCTGGAACAACGAGAACGAGGCCCAGGGCGCCTTCCGCGTCAACGGCGCCGCCATCGGCCAGACCTGGGATTCCACCGCCGCCGCCCTTGGCCGCGAGGGGGTGCCGGTGGGCTTCATCGCGCCGAAGGAGGGTGCTCTGGCCTGGATGGAGGGGCTGTCGATCCCGAAGGGTGCCGCGAATCTCGATCAGGCCTATGCCTTCATCAACTGGTTCCTGACCCCCGAGGCCGGGGCGATGTATACCAACGCCACCTCGATCAACTCGACCGCGGTGGGGTCGGCGGACCTGCTGTCGGACGAGGCCAAGGCGTTCTTCGCCGCCGCCTATCCGGGCGATGCGCTGGAACGCCTGTGGTGGTGGCCGATCCAGGAAAGCTGGTATATCGCCAAGCGCAACGAGTATCAGGACCGCTTCCTGTCGGCCTGACCGAAACCGGCGCGGGGGCTGGCCCCGCGCCGATCCGAAAGGGGTCGGATGTCGCATTCGGTGGAACTGGCGGGCGTCGGCATGCGGTTCGGGCAGACCCGCGCCGTCAGCGACGTGTCCTTCAAGGTCGGCGCGGGGGAGTTCTTTTCCATCCTCGGGCCGTCCGGCTGCGGCAAGACCACGATCCTGCGCATGATCGCCGGGTTCCTGGAGCCGACCGAGGGCCGTATCCTGATCGGCGATCGCGACATGACCGGCCTTGGCCCGAACCAGCGCCCGACCGCGATGATCTTCCAGTCGCTGGCGCTGTTTCCTCTGATGCCGGTCTGGGAGAACATCGCCTTCGGGCTGGAGGCGCGGGGCGTGGCCAAGGCGGAACGCCGCAAGCGGGCGGAGGACTTGCTGCACCTGATCGCGCTGGACGGCTATGGCGAGCGGATGCCGGGGGAACTCTCCGGCGGCCAGCGCCAGCGCGTCGCCATCGCCCGCGCCTTGGCGGTGGAACCTCAGGTGCTGCTGCTGGATGAGCCGCTTTCCGCGCTGGACCTGAAGCTGCGCCAGCATATGCGGGCCGAGTTGCGCAGCCTGCAACAGCGCACCGGCGTCACCTTCATCTATATCACCCACGACCAGTCCGAAGCCTTGGCCATGTCCGACCGCGTGGCGGTGATGAGCGAGGGGCTGCTGCAACAGGTCGCCACCCCGCGCGCGCTTTACGACAACCCCGCCACGCCCTTCGTGGCGCGCTTCGTGGGCGAGACCAATGCCATCGCCGGCAAGGTCGCGGCCGTCGAAGGCGGCATCGCCACGCTGGACACCGCGCTGGGACCGTTGCGCGGCCGGGCGCAGGGCGCGCAGCCGGGACAGGCGGCGACGATCTATATCCGCCCCGAGGCGCTGATGACCGGCGCCGGCCCCAACAGCCTGCCCGCCACGGTCGAGCGTCTGGATTTCGAGGGTGCCTTCGCGCTGGTCCACGGCCGCTTCCCCGACGGGGCGGCGATGACGGTCGCCGTGCCCAATACCCGCCTGTCCGAGGCCCCCACGCCGGGGGGCGAGGCGCATTTCAGCTTCGCGCCCGAACACGCGGTGGTGCTGGCCGATGGCTGAGCTGTTTCGCAGGTTCGGCGGCGGGTTGGCCTCGGTCTTTCTGGTCCTTGTCGTCATCTGGGTGGCCGGGATGGTGCTGGCGCCGAACCTGATGATGATCGACTATGCGCTGCGCCCGAACCTGCCGCCGGCGGAACTGGGCGGGCCGCGCGACCAGTATTCCTTGCGGAACTTCCTCTATCTGGCGGGTGAGCCGACTCATCGGGCGATCTTCTTCAAGACCGTCTGGGCCAGCGCGCTGGTGGCGGCGGTGACGTTTCTGGTCTGCTATCCCATCGCCTTCTGGCTGGCGCAGCGGGCCGGGCCGGGGCAGCTGGAAATCTTCCTGATCGCGCTGGTCATCCCCTTCTTCATCAACGAGGTGCTGCGCACGCTGGCCTGGTATATCCTGCTGGCCTATCGCGGGCCGCTGAACGCGGCGCTGCTGGGGCTGGGCATCATCGACGCGCCGATCCGCTGGCAGGGCGATGGCGGCGTGCTGGCCGGGATGGTCTATGCCTATATCCTGTTCATGCTGCTGCCGATCTACAACGCCATCGAAAGCCTGGAAAAGGCGCAGATCGAGGCCGCGCGCGACCTTGGCGCCAGCACCTTGCGCATCCATCGCCGCGTGGTCATTCCCCATGCCAAGGCCGGCATCGCCACCGGCTGCGTCTTTACCTTCATGCTGGCGGCGGGGTCCTATGTCGCGCCCGCCTTGCTCGGCTCGCCCGGCAGCCGCTGGTTCACCGAGATCATCTACAACTGGTTCTTCGAGGGTGGCGACTGGAACCGGGGCGCGGCCTATGCGCTGACCCTGCTGGTCCTGTGCCTCGCCGTGGTGCTGGCCACGCTGCGCATTGCCCGCGTCAACCTGGCGGATGTCGCGAAATGAGTTGGGCTGACCGCATCTTTCGCGCGATGATGGCCCTCTATCTGGTGCTGTTCATCGCCTATCTGTTCATGCCGCTGGTCATCATGTCCGCCGCCGCCTTCAACACCAGCCGCTTTCCCACGGTGATCCCGTGGCAGGGCACGACGCTGGACTGGTTTTCCGCCATGTGGGCGGACAGGGCGATGTGGCAGTCGCTGGGCACCTCGATCCTCGTGGCCCTCGGCGTGGTGGCCGTGGTGGTTCCGGTCGGCACGGCGGCGGCGCTGGTGCTGACCACGCTGCATGCACGCGCGCGCAGCTTCGCCTATGCGGTCATGGTCTCGCCCCTGCTGACGCCGGGGGTGGTGATCGGGATTTCCACGCTGATCCTGTGGCGGCAGGTGGGCGTGGGCGGCGGGCTGTTCCTGATCGTGATCGCGCAATCCACCTTCATCATCTGCTATGTCATGCTGATGGTGATCGCCCGCCTGCAACGCTTCGACCGCACGCAGGAGGAGGCCGCCCTGGGCCTCGGCGCCTCGCGGTTCATGGTGTTCCGGCGGGTGCTGCTGCCGTTTTTGCGGCCGGCGCTGCTGGCCTCGGGCGGGCTGGCGGTGCTGCAATCCATCGAGAACTACAACACCACCCTGTTCGTGCGCGGCTTCGAGACGCCGCTAACCGTGTTCATCGCCACCAAGGTGCGCACCGGCCTGACCCCGGCGGTGAACGCGCTGGCCCTGGTCATCATCGCCGCGACGGTCATCGGCGCGGTGGCCTACGAGGTCCTGCGGCGTCGCGGCACGCGGCGGTGATCCTTCATGCGCCCTTGGAAGAGTGCCGGGCCTTGCAGGAGAGGAGAGCAGACCCGCAATTCCAGGGGTGAGCGATATTGCTGCGGCCAAGCGCGACGGGGTGCCAAAGCACAATGAACGGGTGCCTCCGGCTGGAAGCGATGGCTCTTCGCCGGTTCCAGACGCGGCGGCGACCGTACCGTCTTAGCCATTTCTCGGGGTTCTGGCATAGGATGGGTGTAAAATCGGATAAGCGGGTTTGTGCGGCCTCTACAATCCGATCACAACCGGCAGGCGATCCGGGATGTTGTGACGTCGGCTCACAACAGCCATGAAACCGGAGCTGACCGGAATACCACACCTGAGCCTCATGACGCCCGCGCCGCAGATGATGGCCACAACCCGGCCGGCGGCACCCAAGGCACCGGACCCGGATCGCAAGCAACCATAGTGATGGGTGGCAGGCCGGTCGTCTGATGGCGATTGCGCCCCGCCCGATTGCGCCGAAATGCCGCCAGCGTTGTGGTCAGCCGCTGAATCCCCAGCCCCCGCCGGATAGTGTGTCCCCCCCTTCATGGTTCAGTCACCGGCCGCACCATGCCCGGTCAGGCGGAAAAGATTGCGAACAAGCCGGCGTTGGCCCTGTCGATGGGGTCCGCCCAGGTCTGTAACAGTGCTTTCATCGCTCGATCTGCATCTTCTCAACGCCATCGACCGCCGCCTCGACCCCTTGGGCGCGATCACGCGCAGCCAGGGAACCTTGCGGCATGAGTAGACATCGCGCGCCCTCCCCGGCGACCGGCCCGGACCTCGCGGCATGGCCGGCGGGTGGCGGCCGGGCCGGTTGCCGGGGCCGGGTTTCGGCTTGCAAACCGTGTTGGGCTGCCGTCTGTTATGCCCGATCCGAGCCTGAAGGAGCCATTCATGCGACCGATGCCCCGTTACCCGACTTCCGGCACGGCCCCGTCCGCCATGCCCGCAAGGGCCGCGCCGGCCCGGAGCGGCGCATATGTCCGTGCCGTGCAGGCGCCGGCTCCGGGGGGATTCGTCCAGCTCGCGCCGCTGGCTCTGGCGGCGGCCATCGTGCTTGGCGGGGTCTCGCCTGCCCCTGCCGGCAGCGGCGACGAGCCGGCCCTGTCGGTGGCGGCCATCGCCGGCGGGCTGGTGCGGGCGGGGATCGGCTATGGCCGCCTGCTTGCCGATATCCGCTATGATGCGCTGGAGGTCGATGGCCGCCGCGGCGCCCTGACCCTGCACGGGCTGCGCATCGCCGGGATCGGAGAGAACCGGAATTGCCGGGTCGACCTCGGCCGGCTGGACCTGTCGGGGCTGAGCTTCTGGGGCGCCGAGGACATGCGCGGCCGGCTGGAAATCTCGGGCCTGAGCATCGCGGCGAATTGCTTCGGTTCCAATGCGGCCATGATCGGCATGGTGACCGGCGGCGACACCATCCCGCTGGACTCGCTGGTCATCGACACCCGCCAGATCTCCGGCAGCGGCGCCGCGCGTTTCGATATCGAGGCGGTCAGCCCCGGCATCGCCCGCATCGAGGCCAGCGTGGCGTTCGATTACGTCAGCCTGGTCGCGCCGCGCCTGCTCGACGAGATTCGCCGGGGCAGCGACCCCTATGGCGGTGCGCCGGCGCAGGATTTCACCTTCGACAAGAAGGGCAATCCGGCCACGACGCCCGCCACGCCCGAGATCGGCCTGCGCGGCGAGCTGAAGGCGGCGCATGTCTCGGTCGAGGACCTGGGGCTGTGGGCGCGGGTGCAGCCGATCCTGCCGCCCGATGCGGTCGGTGCCGATGCGGTCCGGGCCGTGGTCACCGCCGCGCCGGGCAGCGCGTTGCGCGCCGTCCAGGAGGATCTGGCCGAGGCGCTGGCCGGCTTCATCGCCCGGCCGGGCCGCGTGACCGCGGAAATCCGCCCCGACCGTCCGCTGGCCTTCGACAGCACCGAATGGCCCGATCCCGAGGCGGCGATGGCCCTTCTGCGGCCCGCTTTCACCAATGCCCCGCCCAGCCCGCCGCTGGCGCTGATCGCGGCGCCCGAGGGCGACGACCCGCTGGCGCTGGGTCTGGCACTGGCCGATGGCCTCGGCCTGCCGCGGAACAGCCGCCGCGCCATCGCCTTGCTCGGCCCGCTGGAGGACAGCGCCGAGGCCATGCTGACGGTGGCGCGGCTGACGGCGGAAAGCGATCCGCCCGCCGCCCATGCCCATGCCCAGCGGGCGGCCGCGCTGGGCGACAGCCGCGCGCCGGTCCTGCTGGACCGGATCGAGGCGCGCATGGCGACAGCCGACCTGCTGGCGGCGCAGGCGGCGGCGGATATGGCGGTCCCGGAAGATGTCTTCGCCTCGCCCCCCGCGCTGCGCGCGGCGGCGCTGGCCTATGCCGAGGGTGACGGCGTGGCGCGCAGCCATGCGATGGCCTACCGGCTGGCGGCCTCGGCGGCCGCGGCCGGGGACGGGCTGGCGCGGTCGTTGCTCGCCCGCCTGGATGCGCGCTTTGGCGCTGACCCGGCATGGATCGAGACCCGCAACGCCGCGGCGGATCTGGCGATGGAGGACTGGACCGGCCGCGGCCTGGCGACGCGCTTCTCGGGGGAGTGAGGGAAGGGCGCCTGCCGCGCCGGCCGGGGATCTGCGAGTGGAAGCGGCGCCGGTTTCCGCCGCTTCCGCCTTGCCGCAGGGGACCGGCGATCGCCTGCGTCGCTTGCCCGGCGCCATGATCTGCGGACCGGATTCGGCATGGGGCATCGGCTTCGTTTGCGCCTGCGGGGCAGGGATGACGGTCTGACCACCCCATAGCGTTCCGGGCTGTCCCGGTCGGCGGGCGAGGCAATGGCTGCGGGTTCGCTTGTGGTCGGCCCCTGCAAGGCCCCGATCCTGCCGGCGGTGTCGTCGTGGCGGCGCGAGATGGTCTCCTCCATCCCGGCGATGGCCGCCTGTGATCCCGCAATGCCCGTTGGCGTCCCACCGCAAGGCAAGCGGGGGACCCGGATGGCACGTCGCTGCTCCGCCGGACTCGCGGGGAAGGGGATGGCGCTGCCGAAAGCCGGGTATTCCAGCGCCCTGTCAGAGGCCGGCTTCGGCATCATCCGCCTTTCTCCGCCCTTGCGAGTGTTTCAGGACGTTCTCGATGTCGCGATTGGCCTCGTCCACCAGCAGCCGCATCGCCGACATGGCGCGGTCGCCGTCCCGCGTCGCGATCGCCTCGTAGACGGCGCGGTGCAGGCCCAGCCGCGACTTCCTGATCCTTTCGGGCACCTGCAAGACGATCATCGTCGTCAGCACCGAATCCCGGACGACATTGCTCAGGGCGCCGAGGAACTCGTTGTCGCTGGCGCGGGCGATATGCTCGTGAAACGCCAGGTCGTGGGGGATGAAGGCCTCCAGCGAATCCACGCTGGCCTCCATGTCGCGCAGCGCCGCCTCTATCTCGGCGATGCGGGCGTTGCTGGCGCGCTCGGCCGCGATGCGGGCCAGCGACGGCTCGACCGCCGCGCGCAACTCCATCAGCTTGCGCACCGACCCGCGCTCTGCCCTTGCGGAACCCCCTGGCCATCGCCGCCGCCGAGGCCGTCACCATCCGCCAGCTCTAGGCGGCGGGCAGGCAGTGCCTGATCGCCGGTGCGGAGTGGGGTGTTTCGGCGGCCTGAGACCAATAGCCTCCGCCGCCGGAACTGCGCCGGAACGGGGATGCATTGCATCGGGCATGCCCGTCATTGAATCGGTCATCAGCCGATCCGTGCAACAAAGCCGCGTAGGGAGACCCCGAATAGAAAAGGCAGGGCCGTAGCCCTGCCCTTATTTGGTGCAGTCAAGCTGCTTGTTAACAGCCAGCCCGCGGTTTCTGAGCCTTCAGATATCTACAAATATAACGAAAAGTCAATTGTCTGCCCGGCTGCTTTCCGAATAATTTTCAAGGAGGAGGTGACGGATGCAGCATGCCGCGACCAATTCCGCCGCAAAGCGACACCGCCGGGCAAGCGACATTTTCCCGGTGATGCGCTCCAGAACTGCGGACCGGCCGCAACGGGCGGCAGGCATGCGCCCGCCTCAAGCTGAGGCACCCGAGAGAACCCCGCCCGGACAGGCTCTATCCCGCAGTCCTCATGACCGCGGCATCCACGTTCACGAAACTGATATTTTTCTGCGGTGACAGCATGACCACGACCCTCGGTCTCGATCTCGGCACCAACAGCCTCGGCTGGGCGCTGATCGACGACAATCGCATCATCGACCTCGGCGTCATCATCTTCAGCACGGCGGCAAGCGCCGGGCGCGACCCCAAGACGGGTGCGCCCCTGGCCGAAGAACGGCGGGAGGCGCGTGCGGCGCGGCGGCGGCGGGACAGGTCGCTCGGGCGGCGCTCGGCCCTGCTGGGCAAGCTGATCGCGCTTGGCCTGATGCCGGGAAATCCACCCGTGGATGACCGGGGACGGCGGCGAAGCCAGCCTGTGCCGGACGATCAGGCCAAGGCCCTGGCCGCACTCGACCCCTATGAGTTGCGCCGTCGCGCGCTTTCCGGGCCGCTGTCGCCGCATGAAATCGGCCGGGTGCTGTTCCACCTGAACACGCGGCGCGGATTCCAGTCCAATCGCAAGGCCGAACGCAGCCGCAAGGATGCCGAGGACGGCAAGATCGCCACCGCCGGGCAGGCGCTGGACGCGGCGTTGCAGGGCCGGACGCTGGGCCGGTTCCTTGCCGACCGGATCGACGCCGGCCAGCCCGCCCGCGTCCGCATGGGCGGCGAGAACCAGGCCTATGACTTCTACCCGCAGCGTCGCCACCTGGACGCCGAATTCGACGCGATCTGGCGGGCGCAGGCCCCGCATCACCCGGCTTTGCTGACCGAGGACGCCCGCGCCGCGCTGCATCGCATCCTGTTCTTCCAGCGCCCGCTGAAGACGCCCGAGGTGGGCTACTGCACCTTCGCCGGCATGAACGGCATCCCTCGGGATGAACGCAGGCTGCCCAAGGCGCACCCGCTGTTCCAGGAGCGCCGGCTCTATGAGGAGGTGAACCAGTTGCGCATCGTCTCGGCCGGGGCGGCAGGGCGGGCGCTGACGCTGGACCAGCGCGATGCGCTGATCCTGATGCTGCGCGACAGGAAGAAGGTCAGCTTCGCCACGCTGGGCAAGAAGATCAAGCTGGCCGAGGGCGAGCGTTTCAACAAGGAAAGCGAAAGCCGCAAGGACCTGGCCGGGGATGAGGTTCGCGCCGAAATGGCCGACAGGAAGCGTTTCGGCAACCGCTGGCCGCATTTCCCGCTGGACGAGCAATTGCGCATCCTCGACCGCTTGCAGAACGAGGAGAACCCGGATGTCCTGCTGGACTGGCTGAAATCGGAATACGGGCTGGACGAGGCGGCGGCGCTGGCGGTGGCGCGGGCCAACCTGCCCGAAGGTCATGGCCGGTTCGGCGAAACCGCGACGCGGGCCTTGATCGCGACGCTGAAGGCCGGGGTGGTGACCTATAGCGAGGCCGCCCATGCCGCGGGCTTCCACCACAGCGACCATCGGACGGGCGAGGTTTTCGGTGAGCTGCCCTATTACGGCCAGATCCTGACCAGCGAGATCGCGCCGGGCAAGGCGGAATACGGCGACCCGCTGGAGCGGCAATACGGCAAGGTCACGAATCCGACGGTCCATATCGGCCTGCGCCAGTTGCAGAAGCTGGTCAATGCCGTGATCGCCCGTCACGGCAAGCCCGACCGCATCGTCATCGAGCTGGCCCGCGACCTGAAGCTGAACGAGCGCGAGAAGGCCGAGCATCAGCGCCGCATCCGCCGCGATACCGAGGCAGCCCAGCAGCACAGCCGCGACCTGATCGAGGCCGGCCGTCCCGATACCGGGGCCAATCGCGCCGTCTTGCGCCAGTGGAAGGACCTCAATCCCGCGAACGTGCTGGACCGCCGCTGTCCCTATTGCGGCGGGAAGATTGGGATGGAGCAGATTTTCAACGGCCAGGCCGATATCGACCACATCATCCCCTATTCGCAATCGCTGGACGACAGCGCCGGCAACAAGGTCCTGGCCCATCGGCATTGCAACCGCCAGAAGGGCAACATGACGCCCCATGAGCGTTGGGGACACGACCCGGACAAATGGGACATCATCGCGGCCCAGGTCGCGCGGATGCACCGGTCCAAGCAATGGCGGTTCGGTCCCGACGCGCGCGAGCGGATGGAACGCGACGGCGGTTTCGCCGCGCGCCAACTGACCGATACGCAATATCTTGCACGGATCGCGGGGAAATATCTGCGGAGCCTCTATCCGACCGCCAGCGACGGGCGGGTGGATGTCATTCCGGGGCGGATGACGGCGATGCTGCGGCGGGTCTGGGGGCTGAACAGCCTGCTGCCCGACCACAATTTCGTCGAGAATGCCCATTCCAACGCTCCAAAGAACCGGCTGGACCATCGCCATCACGCCATCGACGCGGCGGTGGTCGCGGTGACCTCGCTGTCGCTGATGCAAGGCATCGCGACGGCGGCGGGCCGGGCCGAGGCGCAGGAACTGGACCGGATGTTCGACGACCTGCCGCAGCCTTGGCCGGGCTTTCGCGAGGAACTGGGCGAACGACTGCTCCAGGTGACGACCTCGCACAAGCCCGATCACGGTCGCAGGGCAAAGCCGTCTCGCCATCGCGATGTGACTGCGGGCAAGCTGCATAACGACACGGCCTATGGTCTGACCGGGCAGATGTCGGCGGATGGCAAGCTGCCCATCGTCGTGCATCGCATCCCGCTTGCCTCGCTGAAACTGGCGCAGATTGCGGACCCGGATTTCATTGCGGATGCCGCCTTGCGCAACGCGCTGCGGCTGGCGGCGAAAGGTTGCACGGAAAAGACCCTCGCTCAGGCCCTGGCGGAGTTCGCGCGCAAGCATCCGGTCTTCAAGGGCATCCGCCGCCTTCGCGTGCGCGAGCCGCTGAACGTGATCCCGATCCGCGACCGCGAGGGCAAGGTCTACAAGGCCTACAAGGGCGATGCGAATGCCCGCTACGATGTCTGGCGGCTGCCGGACGGGAAATGGCAGGCGGATGTCGTACCGATGTTCGACGCCCATGCCGCCGAGGCGCCCGACCGGCGTCCGCATCCGGCGGCGAGGAAGGTTCTGAGCCTGCGGCAGGGAGATGTGGTTGCGGTTGAAAGGAAAGGTTCGGAGGCCGAGCTGATGCGCGTCGTCAAATTCTCCGCCAGCGGCACGATTGTCTTCGCACCACCAAACGAAGCTGGCCCCCTCAAGGCCCGGGACGCACAAGCGAACGATGTCGACCCGTTCAAATATACCTATCTTGCGCCCGGCTCGCTGAAAAAGGCCCGTGCCCGGCAGGTTCGCATCGACCCTCTGGGCCGCGTCTTCGACCCCGGCCCGCGCGAATAGGGGACCAGGCATGGACCGGATCGTCGATATCGCCACGGACGGCCTGCACCTGTCGCTTCATCGCGGCTTTCTGCTGGTCGAAAAGGACCGGGCCGAGGTCGGCCGCGTGGCGCTCGACGATGTTCACGCCGTCATCGTCCATGCGCATGGGGTCACCTGGACCGGCAATATCATCGCGGCGCTGGCGGAACATGGCGCGCCTGTCGTGTTCTGCAACAGCGCGCACGCACCGGTGGCGGTGACGCTGCCGCTTCAGGGCCATCATGCGCAGAATGCCCGGATGCAGGCCCAGATCGGCGCCTCGACGCCGCTGATGAAACAGCTCTGGCGGCGGATCGTCTCGGCCAAGATCGCGATGCAGGGTTCGCTGCTTGCCGCGCGCGGCATCGCCGGCGCCGAGGCCTTCCCGTTCATGGCCCGCCGCGTGACCTCTGGCGACAAGGGCAACCTGGAGGCGCAGGCAGCCCGCCGTTACTGGCCTCTGCTGATGGGGCCGGATTTTCGCCGCAATCGCGATGCGGGCGATGTCAACGCGCTGCTGAACTATGGCTATGCGGTCATGCGGGCGACCTGCGCGCGGGCCGCGGTCGCCGCCGGCCTGCACCCGACGCTGGGCATCCAGCATTCCAATCGCGGCAATGCCTTCGCCCTGGCCGATGACCTGATCGAGCCGTTTCGCCCTTTGGTGGATGCTGTTGCCGACCGGATGCGGCAGGACGGCATCACCACCCTCGACCCCGCACAGAAACGCCGCTTCGCGCGCCTGATCGCTTTCGACCTGCGCCTCGGCGGCGAGACCTCTCCCGTTTCGATTGCCGCGGCCCGTCTGGCGCAATCGCTGGCCCGTGCCTTCGAGACCGGACGCCCGGACCTGCTCCTGTTCGAGCCGCCGACGGCGATCGAATGGTCCTCGATCGGGCGGGAGGAGGCATGAAGGACCCCGGCGCGTCGCATCTGAGTGGATACAGGTTGATGTGGATTTTCGTGATGTTCGATCTGCCGGTGGGCAGCAAGAAGGAGATGCGCGACGCCACCCGGTTCCGCGAATTCCTGCTGGATCAGGGCTTCGAGATGAGCCAGTTCTCGATCTATGCGCGCTTCTGCAACGGCAAGGACAGTTACGAATCGTATCTGAAGCGGATCGAGGGTAACCTGCCCGAGAAGGGAGAGGTTCATGTGCTCACGTTCACGGACAGGCAATACGAGGGAATCGTCCGATTCTCGAGTCAGCGCAGGCGCAGACCCCGCCAAAACCCTGACCAACTGGCGTTGTTCTAGTTATGTCCAAGGTTTGGCATCGGCTGGATGTGCCGTTTTCTCACGTAAGTTCAGTGAGTTGTTGACACATCTAGCCTAGCCGATCAGAAACCGCAGGCCAACCGCAACGAAAACAGGTCGCGGATCATCATCGGTTCGAGCCTAGCCGATCAGAAACCGCAGGCCAACCGCAACGAGGAATGCCAGCGGGATGAAGCCTTTTGGAGCCTAGCCGATCAGAAACCGCAGGCCAACCGCAACCGCGGCCGAACCCGAGGACCACGATGACGGAGCCTAGCCGATCAGAAACCGCAGGCCAACCGCAACCTGTGCGGCTCCGTGCCCCGGCGCATTTTTAGCCTAGCCGATCAGAAACCGCAGGCCAACCGCAACGCAACGGCAGGCCGGTGGCGGCGGTCAAGTAGCCTAGCCGATCAGAAACCGCAGGCCAACCGCAACTCGCCCGGTTCCTTCTCTCTCTGTGTCGGGAGCCTAGCCGATCAGAAACCGCAGGCCAACCGCAACGCTGGCCGGGGGTGACTATCTGGCCTCCGAAGCCTAGCCGATCAGAAACCGCAGGCCAACCGCAACGATGGCGTGGCCGTCTCCGAACCCGCCGGCAGCCTAGCCGATCAGAAACCGCAGGCCAACCGCAACTATGCTCGCGGCGGCGCTGTGCGCTTCGCTAGCCTAGCCGATCAGAAACCGCAGGCCAACCGCAACTTCGCCGTTTCGGTGGTGTTCTCGAGCATCAGCCTAGCCGATCAGAAACCGCAGGCCAACCGCAACGCGGGGTCCATGTTTCCGCTGGTGGGGTCAAGCCTAGCCGATCAGAAACCGCAGGCCAACCGCAACGGCCGCTATCGCCGGGCCTATCGAGGATGCAGCCTAGCCGATCAGAAACCGCAGGCCAACCGCAACATGCGGGACCCGTCGCCCATGCGGGACCGGAGCCTAGCCGATCAGAAACCGCAGGCCAACCGCAACATTATCGCGGCCCATCGGGCTGCTAGGGTCAGCCTAGCCGATCAGAAACCGCAGGCCAACCGCAACTCAGCGGCAGGATGTTAGAGAAGCGGAACTAGCCTAGCCGATCAGAAACCGCAGGCCAACCGCAACCTTTGACGTGCTGGCCTCGCGTCTTGTGCGAGCCTAGCCGATCAGAAACCGCAGGCCAACCGCAACTTCGCTTACATGCGAGGACGGTCGATCCGAAGCCTAGCCGATCAGAAACCGCAGGCCAACCGCAACGAGCGTGTGGATGAGCGCATGGCGGATGAGAGCCTAGCCGATCAGAAACCGCAGGCCAACCGCAACTTCAGAACGGCGGCATGCCGCCTGCGTCTCAGCCTAGCCGATCAGAAACCGCAGGCCAACCGCAACGTTGTGGTTCTGCTTATCGAGGAAACCGAAAGCCTAGCCGATCAGAAACCGCAGGCCAACCGCAACGGCGGTTGAGGTGAAAACTGCAACAGGACGAGCCTAGCCGATCAGAAACCGCAGGCCAACCGCAACGCTCGATGCGCGGGTGTCGTCCTCGGTCCAAGCCTAGCCGATCAGAAACCGCAGGCCAACCGCAACCTCGAGCTGAACGGCGTGCCGTTCAAGGGTAGCCTAGCCGATCAGAAACCGCAGGCCAACCGCAACGTCGCCACGCTGGCCGCGCCGGATTGTTGCAGCCTAGCCGATCAGAAACCGCAGGCCAACCGCAACGTCGTGAAGCCAATCGTCTTTAGTGATCTCAGCCTAGCCGATCAGAAACCGCAGGCCAACCGCAACCAGCGAGACGATGGCCAGTGCCAGCCTTACAGCCTAGCCGATCAGAAACCGCAGGCCAACCGCAACGACGGCAGCGACTACTACAGGATCGTGTAAAGCCTAGCCGATCAGAAACCGCAGGCCAACCGCAACGGCCGGATCGCTGCGTATGCTAAGTTTCTGAGCCTAGCCGATCAGAAACCGCAGGCCAACCGCAACGTGATCCTCGCCACGGCACGGGGAGGCTTCAGCCTAGCCGATCAGAAACCGCAGGCCAACCGCAACCACATCGGGGACATCGAGACCTTCGCCGAAAGCCTAGCCGATCAGAAACCGCAGGCCAACCGCAACCCGTCGCCATCGGCGCCGATCCCGGCGCCGAGCCTAGCCGATCAGAAACCGCAGGCCAACCGCAACGCCGCCGCCGTGGCACTGTTGCCGGCATTGAGCCTAGCCGATCAGAAACCGCAGGCCAACCGCAACGAATATGGCGCTCGTCCCTATATCACGCAAGCCTAGCCGATCAGAAACCGCAGGCCAACCGCAACTCGCGCATCTGGGATCCCGATATCCGCAAAAGCCTAGCCGATCAGAAACCGCAGGCCAACCGCAACTCATGGGGTGAGCTCCGCGCCGTGCTGGACAGCCTAGCCGATCAGAAACCGCAGGCCAACCGCAACGTGGCGCGACCCATCGCCTTCGATTGCCTCAGCCTAGCCGATCAGAAACCGCAGGCCAACCGCAACGGCGCGGGCGGATCACCTGCTCGCCCGCTGAGCCTAGCCGATCAGAAACCGCAGGCCAACCGCAACGGGCTAATGCTCATGGCGTCGATTGGCATCAGCCTAGCCGATCAGAAACCGCAGGCCAACCGCAACGCGCCGGTCTCTTTGACGTAGAGAGTGGTCAGCCTAGCCGATCAGAAACCGCAGGCCAACCGCAACGTGGGGGCGGCAGTGGTGTTCACGACCGCAAGCCTAGCCGATCAGAAACCGCAGGCCAACCGCAACGTCGCCGCCGGAATGACGTAGACCTGACAAAGCCTAGCCGATCAGAAACCGCAGGCCAACCGCAACGTGCGGGTGCATCTGGTCGATGCGGCGCCGAGCCTAGCCGATCAGAAACCGCAGGCCAACCGCAACGAGAACGACGTGCTGCATGTCCGGGGGCCGAGCCTAGCCGATCAGAAACCGCAGGCCAACCGCAACACCTCGACCCGCATGCCGCCCGCGGTCACCAGCCTAGCCGATCAGAAACCGCAGGCCAACCGCAACTATGGAACGGGTCGGCATGCGCGTCGATATAGCCTAGCCGATCAGAAACCGCAGGCCAACCGCAACAGCATCTCCCCCGCCCCGCGATACTCGATGAGCCTAGCCGATCAGAAACCGCAGGCCAACCGCAACCAACGCGACAGCTCCCAGATTCGATCCTTAGAGCCTAGCCGATCAGAAACCGCAGGCCAACCGCAACCGCAGACGCTTGAGGGCATGCGGATGATGGAGCCTAGCCGATCAGAAACCGCAGGCCAACCGCAACGCGCCGCAGGATGGCAAGGATGCGGACGAAAGCCTAGCCGATCAGAAACCGCAGGCCAACCGCAACGAGCGCCACTTCGGATAGGCCAGCCCCTGCAGCCTAGCCGATCAGAAACCGCAGGCCAACCGCAACGAGGATCTGACCAGCGACGACTGGGACCTGAGCCTAGCCGATCAGAAACCGCAGGCCAACCGCAACAAGAACGTCCCGCGCGCACCGGGGTCGTAAAGCCTAGCCGATCAGAAACCGCAGGCCAACCGCAACTTCAGCGAATCGCGGGGCAAGAAGCGCCCGAGCCTAGCCGATCAGAAACCGCAGGCCAACCGCAACGTGGGGATGGGTGGCCGCGATCCGCGAAAAAGCCTAGCCGATCAGAAACCGCAGGCCAACCGCAACGCGCTGCATGGGGGCCTACTGACATGACCAAGCCTAGCCGATCAGAAACCGCAGGCCAACCGCAACAACCGATCCGCTTCACTCCTGGCGGGGTTCAGCCTAGCCGATCAGAAACCGCAGGCCAACCGCAACGCCGGGTCCGCGCTTTCCTTCTTGAGCGTCAGCCTAGCCGATCAGAAACCGCAGGCCAACCGCAACGTCACGAACCGAGCGAGCGACGTGGCGCGCAGCCTAGCCGATCAGAAACCGCAGGCCAACCGCAACCCGGGGGCCAAGGTCAGCAAGAGGGGGCGGAGCCTAGCCGATCAGAAACCGCAGGCCAACCGCAACCTTGCGGGGCGCACGGTGTCGATCCTGAGCAGCCTAGCCGATCAGAAACCGCAGGCCAACCGCAACAGCACGGGATCGTTATCCTCGTCCCACGGAAGCCTAGCCGATCAGAAACCGCAGGCCAACCGCAACAGACGAAGCCGAACCCCGCGGGCACGCCGAAGCCTAGCCGATCAGAAACCGCAGGCCAACCGCAACCTGATCGACGTAGTTCCCCCTGATCGTCAGAGCCTAGCCGATCAGAAACCGCAGGCCAACCGCAACCGCATCACGGCGGCCATGACTGCCTCGGGGAGCCTAGCCGATCAGAAACCGCAGGCCAACCGCAACGTATAGCGCCGCGCATCCACATCGGCGGTCAGCCTAGCCGATCAGAAACCGCAGGCCAACCGCAACTCGGCGGTCATCACCATCGTCGGCGGGGGCAGCCTAGCCGATCAGAAACCGCAGGCCAACCGCAACAGGGCGCGCATGGTGCCGATGGTGACGCCGAGCCTAGCCGATCAGAAACCGCAGGCCAACCGCAACCGTGGTATGCCGCGAGGGCTGCCGCGAGGGAGCCTAGCCGATCAGAAACCGCAGGCCAACCGCAACGACGCGGTGGCGCGGCTGCTGGGCGTCAGCAGCCTAGCCGATCAGAAACCGCAGGCCAACCGCAACCTGCCCCGCGCAGTGAGGTATGGTCGGGGGAAGCCTAGCCGATCAGAAACCGCAGGCCAACCGCAACGCAATCAGGGCCAGCCAAGTCGCGGCGGTGAGCCTAGCCGATCAGAAACCGCAGGCCAACCGCAACGGACTGGATCATGGGCCGGTGCGCATCCGGAGCCTAGCCGATCAGAAACCGCAGGCCAACCGCAACCGCCTATTGGGCGGCTCGCTTTGTGCAGGCAGCCTAGCCGATCAGAAACCGCAGGCCAACCGCAACAAGGATGCGCCGCGCCGACCGACCGCTACCAGCCTAGCCGATCAGAAACCGCAGGCCAACCGCAACGGGGTTACTGGCGGATGCCGTTCGCCAGTTAGCCTAGCCGATCAGAAACCGCAGGCCAACCGCAACATCGCGGGTGCCCTGTGCCGCTTGCCCAGCGCCTAGCCGATCAGAAACCGCAGGCCAACCGCAACGTTGCGTCTCCGGCGCCTGTCGATCCCGCTAGCCTAGCCGATCAGAAACCGCAGAGCATACCGGCCCATCAGGATTCATCTTGTGAATCCGGTGCGGCAGCCTTAGCGCATGAGTGGACCGATCCCCGTGCATCACTGCCGGCGGCGCGGGGCATGGTCCTGGTTCGGGAACAATGGCGCGGTCTGCCGGTTGCTTGTCCCAGGAGGACGAACCATGACCGAAGGAAATCCCCGCAAGGACAATCCGGCGACCGATCCCGAGCGTGAAAACGGCCAGGGAAAGCACGAGGGCACCGCGCACAAGCCCGAGGAGTTCGATGCGGTGAACCCCGCGCGGCAGGTGGACCGGGGCGGAGACAAGGATCGCCGCTAGCATGCGGCCGGCGGCGTGGCAGGCCGCGCCCGCAGGGATGGACCGGCGCCGACGGTGCCGGCAGGTGCTGGCATCGTCACGGGCGCGGCTGGCCGGAGGCCGCGGATTTGTATCCGGCGCGATATTTCCCTACATTTCCCCCATGACGACAGATGATCAACCCGAGGCCGTGCGGGCCGAGGCGTCGCCTTGCGGCTTGCAAGGCATGGCCGTGCCGGCCTTTTGTCCAGGCGGTCCAGCCCCCCGCCTCCTGCCCGACCCGGCGGATTGCGCGTTCTTTCTGGACCTCGACGGCACGCTGCTGGATCTGGCCGCGACACCCGAGGCGGTGCGGGTGAGTGCCGGGCTTGGCGACATGCTGGCGAGGCTGGAGCGGACGGCCTCGGGCGCGCTGGCGCTGGTGACGGGGCGGACGGTGGATTTCGTGGACCGGCTGTTTCCCGGCCGGTGCCTGACCGTTGCCGGGCTGCACGGGGCCGCGTTGCGCCCCTCGCCGGCGCTGGCCGGTCTGGTCCCGGCGCCCGCCGCGCCCCGGCCCGGCCCCGCCTTCCGGGCCGCGCGCGAGGATGCGCGCAGGGCGGCGCAAACGCTGCCGGGGGTGCTGTTCGAGGACAAGGCCCGCGCCTTCGCCCTGCATTACCGGCAGGCCCCCGCACGGCGCGAGGCCGTCGCCCGCATCATGGCGCAGGCGCAGCGGCTGGCCGGGCCGGGTTATCTGCTGCGCGCGGGCAAATGCGTGCTGGAACTGTGCCCCTCGGGCGCGGACAAGGGGACGGCCCTGCGGACCCTCATGGCCGCCCGCCCGTTCCGGGGCCGCTATCCGGTTGCCGCCGGCGACGACCTGACCGACGAGGCGATGTTCCGGGCGGTCAACGCGATGGGCGGCCTTTCGGTGCGGGTCGGCGGCGGGCAGGCCTTCGACCGCAGCGCCGCCGCCACGCGGATCGCGACGCCCGAGGACCTCAGGACCTGGCTGGGAGGGCTGGCCGCATGACCGGGCAAGGCAGCGCGACGCCCAGCCTCGACCGGGGCATCATCGGCAATGCCGGCCTCGCCGCGCTGATCGACGCCGAGGGCGGGCTGGACTGGATGTGCGTGCCGCGCATGGACGGCGATCCGGTGTTTTGCGGCCTGCTGGGCGCGGGGAGCGAGCCGGGCGACGGCTGCTGGCGCTTTCGTCTGGCCGGGCAGCGGGAAAGCCGCCAGCATTACCGGCGCAATACCGCCATCCTGGAAACCGTGCTGACCGATGCCGAGGGCAATGCCGCCCGCATCATCGACTTCGCGCCGCGCTTTCGCAGGGCGGGCCGCATGTTTCGCGGCCATTCCGTCATCCGCATCGTCGAGCCGCTGGCCGGCACGCCGCGGCTGACGGTCTCGCTGCGGCCGCGCTGGGACTATGGCGCGCATCCGCCCGAGGTGACGCGCGGGACCAGCCATGTCCGTTATCTGCTGGGACCGCAGGTGCTGCGGCTGACCACCGATGCGCCGGTGGATTACGTGCTGTCCGAGACCCCCTTCCTGCTGGAGCGCCCGCTGGCCTTCATCCTCGGTCCCGACGAAAGCCTCTCCGACCATCCGCTGGCCCTCGCCCGGCATTTCCTGGCCGAGACGCGGCAATACTGGCTGGACTGGGTGCGCAGCCTGGCGCTGCCGGTGGATTATCAGGATGTGGTGATCCGTGCGGCGATCACGCTGAAGCTGTGCGAGAACGAGGAGACCGGGGCCATCGTCGCCGCGCTGACCACCTCGATCCCCGAATACGGCGCCAGCGGGCGGACCTGGGACTATCGCTTCTGCTGGCTGCGCGATTCCTATTTCACCGTGCAGGCGCTGAACAGCCTGAACGCCACCCGCACGATGGAGGACTATCTGGCCTATGTCTCCAACCTCGCGGCGGCGTCGGAAAGCGGCTACATGCAGCCGATGTTCGGGCTGGGGCTGGAGCGGGTGCTGGACGAGCATATCGTGCCCGGCCTGCCGGGCTATCGCGGGTTCGGCCCGGTGCGGCGGGGCAATGCCGCCTGGACGCAGGTGCAGAATGACGGCTACGGCTCGGTCATCCTGGCGGCGATCCAGTGCTTTTTCGACGAAAGGCTGCCGGACATGGGCGGCGAGGCGCTGTTCCGCCGGCTGGAGCGGCTGGGGGCCGAGGCCGAACTGTGCTGGAACCAGCCCGATGCGGGCCTGTGGGAATTCCGCACCCGATCCGAAATCCACACCCATTCCGCGCTGATGTGCTGGGCGGCATGCGACCGGCTGGCCCGCATCGCCCGCAAGCTGCGCCTCGGGCCGGAGGAAGCCCGCTGGTCGGCCAGCGCCGGGCGCATCCGGGCGGCGATCCTCGATCGGGGCTGGAACGCGCGGCGGGGCTGCTTCGTGGCCACTTTCGGCGGCGACGAGGTGGATGCCAGCCTGCTGCTGATGGCGCAGACCGGCTTCATCGCCGCCGACGATCCGCGCTTCCTGGCCACGGTCGCCGCCTGCGAGGCCGACCTGCGCTTCGGCAGCCATCTTTACCGCTATCGCCGCCCCGACGATTTCGGCGCCCCGGAGACCGCCTTCACCGCCTGCACCTTCTGGCTGATCGACGCGCTGGCCCGCACCGGGCGGCGCGACGAGGCGCGGGCGATCTTTCAGGACGTGCTGGCGCGGCGCAACCATCTGGGCCTGCTGTCCGAGGGCGTGCATGTCGACAGCGGCGAGCTGTGGGGCAATTTCCCGCAGACCTATTCGATGGTCGGCCTGATCAATGCCGGCATGGCCCTGTCGCGGCGCTGGGAGGACGTGCTGTGAGCCGGCTGGTGGTGGTGTCGAACCGGGTGCCCGCGCCGGGCCAGCCGCCGCAGGGCGGGCTTGCCGTGGCCGTGCAGGCCGCGATGCGCGGGCGGGGCGGCATCTGGATGGGCTGGTCGGGCCAGTCCTCGGGCGAGGCGGCGCCGGGGCCGCTGCTGCTGCGCGAGGAGGGGGCGATCACCTATGCGCTGACCGACCTGTCCGCGCGCGACCTGGCGGAATATTATCAGGGCATGGCCAACAGCGTGCTGTGGCCGCTGTGCCATTACCGCCTTGGCCTGACCGATTTCAGCCGCCGCGACGCCGCCGGCTATCTCCGCGTCAACCGGCTTTTCGCCGCGCGCCTGGCGCCGCTGCTGCGCCCCGACGACCTGATCTGGATCCACGACTATCACCTGTTCCCGCTGGCGGCCGAGTTGCGGCAGCGGGGGGTGGGCAATCGCATCGGCTTCTTCATGCATATCCCCTGGCCGGCGCCCGATGTCTATCTGACCCTGCCGGTGGCCGAGGACCTGCTGCGCGCCCTGACCGCCTGCGACCTGCTGGGCTTTCAGACCGAGGGCGACGCCGAGAATTTCAGCCTCTGCCTGCGCCGCGCCGGCATTGCGCGTCCGGTTCCGGGAGATGACGGGCTGCACGAGGTCGGCGCGCGGCGCTTTCGGATCGGTGCCTTCCCCATCAGCATCGACGTTCGGGGCTTTGCCCGCATCGCCCGTCAGGCGGTGGGCAATCCCGCCATGCGCCGCTTTCACGCCTCGCTTCAGGGGCGGGCGCTGGTCGTGGGGGTGGACCGGCTGGATTACAGCAAGGGCCTGCCGCAGCGGCTGGCCGCCTATCGCCGCTTCCTGGAGGAGAATCCGGGCTGGCTGGGGCGTGTCACCTATTTGCAGGTGACGCCGCAATCGCGTTCCGAGGTCGCGGAATACGCGGCGCTTCAGCACGAGGTCGCCGAACTGGCCGGCAGCATCAACGGGCGGCTGGGGCGTCTGGACTGGGTGCCGGTGCGCTATGTGAACCGCTCCTTTTCCCAGCAGGTGCTGGCGGCGCTTTACGGCATGGCGCGGCTGGCGCTGGTGACGCCGATGCGCGACGGCATGAATCTGGTCGCCAAGGAATACGTGGCGGCACAGGACCCCGCCGACCCCGGCGTGCTGGTCCTGTCGCGTTTCGCCGGGGCGGCGGCCGAGTTGGGCGGCGGCGCGCTGCTGGTGAACCCCTATGACGAGGAAATGGTCGCCCAGGCCATCGCCCGCGCCGTCTCGATGCCTCTGGAGCAGCGGCTGGAGCGGCATGCGGCGATGGCCGAGGCCCTGCGCCGCAACGATGTCTTCGATTGGGCCGCAAGCTGTCTCGCGCGGCTGGAGCAGGTTCCGCAGGGCGCCGAACGCGCATAGGCCCCGCGCCCGGATCACGGGGCGGGGGGCACCGGCCCTTCCGATTCATGCGGTCCCGGCGCCGGCGGTTTCGCCATGACCATCCCCGCCGGCCCGGCCGTCGCGCCAATGCCGAAGGGCGGCCGTTGGCCGGCCGCCCCCCGAGATGTCTGGCCCCGGTCTCAGAGCCGATAGGTCAGGCCGGCGAACATGCGGCCCTCGTCGCGATGGCGGCCGCCGCGCACCGCCCCGCTGACCGCGGCCACGCCGGCGATCAGCGCCGAGGCGGTCAGCAGGAAGGCGGTCAGGATCGCGCTGACGCGGGCGGTCTCGGCGGCGTCGATGGCGGCCTGCCTGGCCTCCTCCGCCATGCGCCCGGCCTCGGCGCGGGCCTGCTGCACGCTGGCCACGGCCTCGTCCACGCGGGCCTCGACCTCGGCCTCGCTCTGGCCGCTGCGCCGGGCGACGGCGGCGACCAGGAAGGCGCGGTCGGCGTCGGAAACCTCGCCGCTGCGCAGGACATGGCCCAGCACCACGCCGGTCTGCCGCGCCAGTTCCGCATCATCCGCCGCCGGAGCAGGCGGCGCGGCCGGGGCGGGGGCATCACCACCCGGCACCGGCGCGGCATCCGTCTCCGGCGTGTCGGGGGCGGCCGCGCCGGTCCCGGCCGGCGGGGTCGCGCCATCGGCCTGCCGCATCCCGGCCAGAACCGGACGCATCAGCGTGTCGTTGACGTAATCCAGCATGCCATCGTCGGCCCCTTCGGCCGCACCGCCGAGCGCGGCGCCGGCGCCCTGCGCGGCCGCGCCCAGACCCTGCGCCGCCCCGCCCGCGGCCGAGCCGACCGCCTGCGCCGTCGTGCCCACCGCCGAGGCCAGCCCGCCGGCCGCGCCCGCCGCCAGCCAGGCGGTGACCAGCATGCCCAGCCCCCAGACCACGAGGCCGTTGATGCCGTCGCGGGTGGCGACCTCCTCGGCATCGGCATCGTCCCCGCGCCGGCGCATCCGCCCGGCGACATAGCCGCCCGCCAGATAGCTGGCCACCAGCGAGATCACGACCCACAGGGCGGTGACGATGGCCCACAGGTCGAACGAGCCTTCGCCCGGCTCGGCCGAGATCGTCGCCAGCCCCAGCGCCGCCCCGAAGGTGGTCAGCAGTCCGGCGATGGCCGCCGCGACCACCGCGCCGCCGATGATCGCCGGCCAGTCGATGGAGGTCCCCGGCAAGGGGCGCTCGGGTGCCGTCAGGACGGTTGGTGTCTCGTTGCGTTCCATGCTTCGCCCCCCTTACCGGATGCCGAGGAAGGACAGGATGGCCAGGACCACGACCACCAGGCCGACCAGATAGATGATGCTGTGCATGTTGCTTTCCCTTCGCTTGCCGTGTCGTTCGCACATGTTCCGCCACCCCGCGGACCGAAGGGTGAAATGCGCCGGCGTGCCGGCCGCCGTTCCGGAAACGCTGTGGCGCGGGTAACCGGATGGTGCCGATATTGTTCCCGGTGCCTCGGCCCCCGTGCCTCAGCGGTGGCGGAAAATGTCCGAATCCGGGTCCGTGCGCCCGGCGATGGCGCCCGCCACGATCTGCGCCGCGATCATCGCGAAGGTGATGCCGTTGCCGCCGAAACCCATGACCGCGAAGATGCGCCCGTATCCCGGCACGCGGTCGATGATCGGCAGGCCGTCGCGGGTCGCCCCGAAGGGCGCCGACCAGATATAGGCGGGCCGCCCGATCCGCAGCCCGGTCAGCAGGCGCAGCTTTTCGGCGATGATCCTCGCCTTGGCGGGCAGCCGGGCGGGATCGCCGTTGCTGTCGGCGGCGTCCTCGTCCTCGCCGCCGGCGATGACCCGCCCGGCCTCGTCGGTGCGGAAATAGAGATAGGGGTCCGCGGCCTCCCAGACGATGGTGCCGCGCATCCAGTCCGGCAGCCCCCGCAGCGGCCGCGAGGCCAGCGCCCAGGTCGAGGTGATGCGATGCGCGGCGCTTTCCATCTGCGGCAGGTATTCGTAGCCGGTGCAGAACACCGCATGGCCGGCCACCAGCACCTCGCCCTTGCCGGTGGCCAGCGCCACGCCGCCCGGCAGCTCGGCCATGTCGGTGATCTCGACCGGCGAGACGACCCGCGCGCCGCGCGCCTGCGCCACGCGCAACAGCCCCGCCGCCAGCTGCGCCGGATTGGCCGAGGCGGAGGCCGTCGAGCGGATCGCCGCTGGCCGGTCCATGCCGAAGTATTCGGCCAGCGCGGCCCGCCCGAGGTATTCGGCGCCGATGCCGATCCCCTGCCGCGCCGCCGCCTCCGCCGCCAGCGCCCGCGCGCCCAGGCTGTCGCCGGCCAGATACAGCGCCGGCTTTCGCCGCATCCCGCAATCCAGCTTCAACCGCCCGGCCAGCGCCACCAGATCCTCCACCGCCCGGACCGAGCGCAGCCAGGCGCGGCCGGCCTTGTCGCGCCCGATCCGGCGGCGCAGCCGGGTCAGCGGCATGTCGATCTCGTGCTGGATCATCGCCGTCGAGGCTGCGATCGAGCCGCGCACCGGCGGGCGGCGGTCGAGGACCAGCACCGAGCGGCCCGCCCGCGTCAGCGCCTCGGCCATCAGCGCGCCCGAGATGCCGGCGCCGATCACGATCACGTCGAAACGGTCCCGCACCGGCCCGCGCCGGGCATGCAGGGCGGAATGCGGCGTGCGCACCCAGAAGGGCGTGCCGCTGTGCAGATCGTCCTTGCGGGTGCTTGCGTCCTGGTCGGGCATGGCGTGGGGGCCTCGGGTCGGAAAGGGCCGGTTCAGCGCCTCAATTCGACGCCCGGCCCGGCGGTTCCCCGCCGGAGGGGGGAACCCAGCCAGCCCCCTCGCGTTCGGCCCCGCGCCCCCGGCAAGGCGGGTGGCGATCAATCCCGTTCAGATACCGCGAATGCCGGGCGCCGCAGGGCAGTCTGCGCAGGCATTGTTCAATCAATTGATAAATAACATATTTTTGTAAAATTCTTCAGGAACATTCCGCTCATGCCCCGGTTTATGCCCCATGCCCGCACCGGGCCAGACAAGGCAAAACAGAGGAGCCAGACATGAAGACCCTCATGCTCACCACCGCCATCCTGCTGACCACCTCCGGCGCGCTGGCGGCCCAGACGGCCGCGCCGCTCCCCGCTGATACCGGCGCCGCCGCGACGGCCGCCGATACCGGCAACGCCGCCGCCGTGACCCCCGATGCCGCCTATGTCCCGGCCTTCCGCGCCTCGGATTTCACCGGCAGGAATCTTTACGTCCTCAGCCCCGAGGTGGTGACCGAACTGCGCGGGACCGCGGCCTATGACGAGCGCACGGCCCGCTGGACCAGCGGCGAGACCTTCATCGCCGGCCGCGACCAATGGGACGACATCGGCGCGATCAACGACCTGGTGATGACCCAGGACGGCCAGCTGCGCGGGGTGCTGCTGGATATCGGCGGCTTCCTCGGCATCGGGGCGCGCACGGTGATGGTGGATATCGCCGACCTCTATTTCGTCGCGGATTCGACCACGCCGGACGATCTGGACGATTTCTTCGTGGTCGCCTCGCTGTCGCGCGACCAGCTTGAGGCGCTGCCGGAATGGAGCGACGACAATCTCGGCATGGGCTATCCCGCCGGCGATGGCGTGATGGTGACGCCCGCGCCCGATGGCGCCGCCGCGCCCGCGCCCGAGGCGAGCACCATTCCGGCCGGAACCGCGCCCGCTGTCGGCGACGCCGCCCCGCCCACCGCCGAGGAGCTGACCGGCGCCGATGTGCGGGATACGGAAGGCAGCTCGATCGGCACCGTGGGCGATCTGGTGCTGGACGGTGACCGGCTGGCCGGCGCGCGCATCGACGTGGGCGGTTTCCTGGGCATCGGCACCCATGACGTGATCGTGCCCATCGAGGCGCTGATGGTGGTGCGCGACGCCGATGGCGCGGTCGGGCATGTCCAGACCTCGCTGACCCGCGAGGAACTGGAAGCCCTGCCCGCGCAGAACTGAACGCCTGTCCCGCATGGCCGCGCTCCGCCATGCGGGACAGGCGCCCGGCGGGCCAAGGGACGCTTCCGTCACGACGCGCCCCGGCACCGCGCCGGCCGCGCCTTGCTTTCGGGCACGAATGCGGCCGGTGGCACTCGTCTCCTGCACCCCGCTCCGGCAAGTGTCGCCCGGACGCCGCTTCGCGCCGGAACGGGGCAGGGGGCGGGGTCCGGGAATGTCCACCGCGCCCTGAGGCGAGCGGCACGGCTGGTCCGGGCTTTGACGGAGAGGGGCGGTTCTCATGCCGGCAGGCCGGTGCGCATCGTGGGCCGGTGGCGCTAGGCCGGGCATCGCGGCCGGTTGCCACCTTCCCCCGGATGCCGATGAAATCCAGCGGGTTCATGCGGGCGGGGGCCTACCACTTCGGGCCGGCAATACAGGGCCGGCCGTCACTCCACGCGCCCGGTGCCGATGAAATCGCGGCGATGCCGAGGGTTCTCATACCGGCAGGTCGGTGCGCACCGTGGGCCGGCGGCGCGGGGCCGGACATTGCGGCCGGTTGCCACCTTCCCCCGGATGCCGATGAAATCCAGGGGGTTCATGCAGACGGGGGCCTACCACTTCGGGCCGGCGATACAGGGCCGGCCGTCACTCCACGCGCCCGGTGCCGATGAAATCGCGGCGATGGCGGGGGGTATGCGGGCAGGCGGGAGGCGCTTTCCAGCTTCGGACAGGCTCATGCAAGGCCGGAAGCCCCGGCCGGATCGGCAGGCGGGCGACAACATGATCCTGTGAAATCATCAGGATAACCGGCGTGCCGGATGCCCTCGCCGCAAGGGCAGGTCCCCGCCAGCCCGCCGACGACCTAGGCCGCCGGCTCCAGCACCTCGCGCAGGATGTGGCGGGCGCGGTTGACGCGGCTTTTGATCGTGCCGATGTCGCAGCCCAGAATCCGCGCCGCGTTCAGATAGCTTTCCCCCAGCGCCCCCACCAGGATGATCGCCTCGCGATAATGGGGTGGCATGGCGCGCAGCGCCGCCTGCATCTCGCGCAGCTGCATGTGGCCGTCCTGCCCCGGTCCCACCTGCGCCCGGCTGGACATGGAGACGCAATCCGCCGCCCCCGTCCGCTCGCGCGCGGCCTTGCGGCAATTGGTCAGGAAGCGGTTGCGCAGGATGGTGAACAGCCAGGCCCGCATATTGGTGCCCGGCTGGTAGCGGTGGGCGTTCTCGATGGCGCGCAGCAGGGTTTCCTGCACCAGATCCTCCGCATCGGGGACCGACCGGCACAAGGCGCGCGCATAGGCCCGAAGCGCAGGAATATGGCCGAGTATGTCGTCCGACATGACAGTGCCCCTCGCAAGACCGCTATAACGCAGGGTCAAGGTCGCGACGGCGGGTATTGTTCCGTCCGAAAGCGCCCATTGGGCGAAAACCGGCTGATGCCTCAGGCCGCCCCACCGCCCTGCCCGCGCCGGTTGCGGGCATCCTGCAAGGCGATTTCCAGTTGCTGCGCAAGTTCGCGCAGCCGGGGCGAGATCGGCTCCTTTGCGGTCTGCGCCAGCAGTTCGGACAGGGCCTTGTCCAGTTCGGGATCGACAACCGGCCCGTATTTACTGTTGCCCATCGGGAACTCCATCTCGTGTCTTGAGATCATCCTAACCGAACTGCCCCGCACGGGCAGCCCTCGCCGTTCAGATTTTGGTGACCTGTTGCATCGGATGCCGGGCAGGCGGGGTGCCGTGGCGCCCGCCGTCGCGGGCCGGAACGTTCCGGGCGCTTTCCGGCTGTCCGCGCCCGTCATCGCCGATGGCCTCGATCGACCCGTGACACAGAAGGACAGCACGGCAGATCGCCGGAGGGACGAGGACCGCGCCCGCCGCCGAGGCGCCAGGTCCGAACAGCCGATACGGCGATGCCCGTAGCGGCCGGGATCGGCCGGCCGGCGATGACGGGCGCGGCGCCAATGGTGCCCCCTATGGCGGCCGGCCCCGGCGCCGTGACCATGAGGACGACCTTGCCGCGCGGCTCTGGTCATGGGCGTGGCGGGCATGGCCGGGGCGATCACCCCGGCACCGGTCCCCGCCATCGCGGGCACCGGGACCGCGAGGCGGATTACGGCTCCGGCTACCGCGATTATGGCCGCGACCGCGACGATCATCGTGACCGGCGATGGGTGGAGCGCGCCGGCGGCGAGGTGGCTTCGGGGTTCGGCGACGGCGAGGCCGGCCGCCGCCGCATGGACGAGCTGCGCGACGACGAGGCGCGGGACCGACGCGCCTCTTCGCGCCTGGGCGGGCGCTATCGTGACGACTGGGGATTTCGGGCCTGACGGGAAAAGCGGGCTGCGGACATCCCGCAACCCGCCTGTCGTGGTGCGATCCGGTGCATGGGCGCCGACGGTCGCTCCCGCTGGCCGGTGACGGAAACGTCGCGCCACGGGTCGGCCGCTGCGCTGGCGTCGGGGGGGGAACGGAAGGCAGGCGGTCCCGAGGGAACGGGACCGCCTTTCGCCGTCAGCGCCGGATGGCCCTTGCGCCCCAGATCAGGATGCAGGCGCCGACCGTGCCGGCGACGAGATAGCCGATCCAGCCGCCGAACGACACGCCGAGCAACCCGAAGAGGAAGCTGGCCACCGCCGCGCCGATGATGCCGAGGATGATGTTGAGAAAGATCCCGGTGTCGGATTTCATGAAACCGGAGGCGATCCATCCGGCAATCCCGCCGATGATGATGGCCGCGATCCAGCCGATACCTTGCTCGTCCATTGCCTAACCCTCCTGGTTGCGATGGGGATACCGCCCGCGCGGCTCATCACGGAACGCTGGCTGACAAGGCGGGTTCCCTGCCGGCCGGCCCCGGCGGGAGACCGTCGCAAGGCGGCACCCGACGCCTGGCCGGGGGGCCGCCGGGACGGTGATCCGCTTCGCGCCGCTCGGGTGGGCGCCGGCCATGCTGCCCTCGGGCCAGGCGCCCGCACCGGCGCGGGTGGCGGGCGGGGGGCGTGACGCCGCATCCGCGCGGGGCGCGGCGGGCCGTGCCTCGCGCCGGGATGACGACGACCGCCGCTATGGGCGCGGTCGCCGCTGAGCGCCCGCAGCGGAAGGGAAGGGGGGCCGGCCGGCCCCCTTTTCATGCCCGTCAGTTCGGGCGCGACAGCTTTTGCCGATACCAGAGCCGTTCCATCAGCATCAGCAGCAGCGGCCCCACCTCCTCCTCCGAGGCAAGCGTGGGGACCAGGTTCAGCGCCTGCTCCATCGCCTCGGCCACCAGCTCGTCGGCCAGCGCGGCGTCATGCACCAGCACCCGCGCCATCGCCTGAAGGCGCGGCAGCATCTCCATCACCGACATGCCGGGCGTCAGGTGCAGGCCGGAATGAAAGATCGCCACATGCAGCAGCACCGCCGAGGCCAGCGCCTCCGGCCCGTCCTCGGTATGCACGCAACTGCCCGCCGGATAATGGGCGAGGCAGCGTTCGGGCCACTCGGTGAAGATCACGAAGGGCAGGCGGGCCGATTGCAGGCGCCGGGCCAGCGGGTTGGGATCGTGCAGGCTCAGCACCCCGGCATCGACCTCGACCGGCGCCGGCGGCGGCAGGCCGGGCCGGACCCGCGCGGCGGGCAGGGCGATGCGCGCCTCGGGCCGCCGCGCCGCGTCCAGCGTGCGGCGCGCGGTGACGGGAGGAACGGTCGGCGGCGCCTCGCCCGCGGCCACCGGAAACACCACCACCGAGGCCCCGGCATCGCGCAGATAGTCCAGCAGCGGGACGGGTCCGGCCCGCCCGTCCTCCCACAACGCAAGATGCAGCCCGGTCAGGTTCGATGCACGATAGAAATGCCCGATTCCGGCGGGGATGAAGGGGCGGGGGATCTTCCGGTCTGGCATTGCGTCATTCCTTGGCCTTGATCCGTCCAGAAGCGGGACCCGCATGGCTGTCGCCGCAGCAGGCGGGTCCCGGCACTAGTTCACCCAGTTGTCGAGGATTTCCGCAAGCGGCGCCGTCTCGATCTGCTGCGTCAGCCGCGTGCGATACAGCGTCATCGCCGCATCGTGCCCGGTATCGGTCGAGGAACAGACGGCATCCTGCGCCAGCACCACCCGATAGCCCAGATCCACCGCCCCCATGACCGTGGCGAGCAGGCAGATGTCGGTCTCGCCGCCGGTCATCACCAGCGCGGTGATGCGGGCGCCTTGCAGCAGGCGGTGCAGGCTGCCGTCGTGCCAGGGCGAATAGACCGGCTTGTCGATCACGCGGGCCGGCGGGACGTGCCGTGCCAGCTCGGGCAGCAGTTCCAGCCATTGCGGGTCCAGCCGGTCGCGCGGCATCTGCGGCCAGGCGGCGTAATAGCGCGCCCAGGCGCCGGGGGCGGAATCCTGCGAGGCGGGCGGGATGAAGCGGGTGAAGACCGTGCGCTCGGGCCGGGTGGCGACCAGATGGGCGACCGCCGGGCGGACCTTGCGAATCCAGGGGATCGCCCAGGGCGAACCGGCGTCGAACAGCCGCTGCATGTCGATGCACAGATGTGCGGCCTCGCGGCCCAGCGGCCCGAAGCGAAGCGTTTCCTGCATGGCTGTCTGGGCGGTGCGGGACATGTCGGAGGGAAACGGCCGTCCGGCGGATTTGTTCCGGCGCCGGCGCGAATGTCGGGAACATCCGGCGGGGCCGCCGGTTAGGGGCCGCATCGCAGGGATGCCCCAAGGAGGAACGCAGATGAATCGGAACGATCCCGACAACCCCGACAAGAAGGACCCCGCCAGGCCGCAGGACCGTCAGGACCAGGGCGGCACGGGCGACAAGGGCAGGACGGAGGACAAGGACCGCCCGCGCGAAGGCGGCCGGCAGGACCGGGACCGCGGCGACGACGCCCGGCGCCACACCTGAAGCCACCCTGTCGCGGCGGCCGCCGGGCCGCCGCGAACCTCTTGCAAGCAGGGCGATTTTCTGCTTCTGATCAAAAGATTGAAGCCTTATTCTTCGGGCCGGATTTTCAGTGCCGGCCCCTTGCGGATACGCGGCGCCCGCATCCCCCGGAATGCGATGCCGCCAGGATACCGGGTTTTCAGCGCGAGGCTCATATGGCCGGCTTGCACTTTCTGGATGGCGGCGGCGAGATGGCGCAGGCTATCCGGGCGAAGGACTGGTCATCGCATGAACTGGGACCGCCGGAGGGCTGGCCCTCGGCGCTGAAGATCGCGCTGGGCATGGCGCTGAACTCGAAATTCCCGAAATGCCTGGTCTGGGGGTCGGGGCTGGTGACGCTGCCCAACGACGCCTTCCGGCCGATCCTGGGCGACAAGGGCGACGTGCTGGGCCGCTCCTTCGCCGAGGTCTGGCACGAGGCCTGGGACGAGATCGGTCCCATCGCGGAACGCGCCTATGCCGGCGAGGCCACCTTCATCGAGGATTTCCCGCTGACCATCGACCGCTACGGCTATCCCGAGCCGTGCCATTTCACCTTCTGCTACAGCCCGGTGCGCGACGAGAACGGCGCGGTGTGCGGCATGATGGACACGGTGATGGAGACGACGCAGACCGTCGAGACCGCCCGCCAGCTGGAACTGCGCAACGGCGAGCTGGCCCACCGGATCAAGAACACGCTGGCGGTGGTGTCGGCGATCGTCAACCAGACGCTGCAAAGCCATGACGGCGGCGAGGCCCGCGACCGCCTGCGCCAGCGGATCGGGGCGCTGGCGCAGGCGCAGGGGCTGCTGACGGCGGCGCCGATGCAGGGCGCCGATCTGGGCACGGTGATCCGCGAGGCGCTGCGGCCCTTCCGCAGCGGCCAGGGGCGCTTCCACATCGAGGGACCGCCGGTGCGGGTGACGGCCAAGCAGGCGCTGACCCTGGCGCTGGCCGTCAACGAACTGGCGACCAATGCGCTGAAATACGGGGCGCTGTCGGTGCCGGCGGGGCTGGTGGACCTGCATTGGACGGCAGGGCGGCCCGACAGCGCCGAGGGCTTCCGGCTGGTCTGGGCCGAGCGCGGCGGCCCGCCCCCGGCGCCGCACGACCGCAAGGGCTTCGGCTCGCTGATCATCGAGGAGGTGCTGGCCGAGGATTTCATGGGCAAGACCGTCCTGTCCCATGACGGCCCCGGCCTGCGATGCCAGCTCGATACGCTGATGAGTCATCTGGGCCGGGGAAGCGGCGAGGCCGAGGCGGGCGAGGGGGACCGCTTCCCTTGACGCCGGCCCCGACCGGCTCACATTAAGCCGGTAAGCCGGTAAGCCGGTAAGCCGGTAAGCCGGTAAGCCGGTAAGCCGGTAAGCCGGTAAGCCGGTAAGCCGGTAGGCCGGTAAGCCGGTGGGCTGCCTGTTCGCGATACCCGCGCCGGCCCGTCCGGCAAGGGGGTGTGGTCTCCCGCCGCTCGCGGGGGCGGTCGCCCGGATGATGGACCGGCGGGCGGGCGGAAAGCCGTCGGACGAAGGTCCGTGCCGATGCCCGCGACACCGCCGAACCGCAGCAGGCCAAAAGCGATGCCGCCCCCTGTCACGCTGCGCCGCCCGCTATGGCCCAGCGGGACCGCATCGCCATAGCGGGGACCGGCGAGGCCGGAGCCGCCGCCTGGCGCGGCGGATGCGGGCGGCGGGGGATGCCGCGCCGCCTCCCTGCGCCGATTCAGGCGGTCCCGCCGCCGGAAGGGGCGTGGCCGCGCGCGGCGGCTCAGCCCCGCCCGGTTGCCGCCTCGTTGGCGCCGCCTTCGGCGATGCCGGTCAGCCGTTCGTCGGTGGCTTCCTCCTCGTCCAGCGTCTGGCCCAGCAGCGCCGCGGCATCCTCCAGCCCCATCTGCCGCGCCCATTGCCGCAAGGTGCCGTAGCGGGCGATCTCGTAATGCTCGACCGCCTGCGCGGCGGCGATCAGCCCCGCATCCAGCGCCGGCGAGTCCTTGAAGGCCGCCATGATCTCCTGCCCTTCCTCGATGATGCCGTCGATGGCCGGGCAGGTCTTGCCGCGCGCCGGCCTGTCGATGATCTCGAACACCTGTTGCAGGCGCTCGACATGGGTTTCGGTCTCGTCGCGATGGGCCAGGAAGGCCGTGCGCAGCATCTCGGAGCCGGCCGCGCGCGCCATCTTGGGCAGCGCCTTCAGGATCTGGCGCTCGGCATAATAGATGTCTTTCAGGGTGTCGTGGAACAGATCGTCGAGAACCTTGTCGGGCATCGGATGTCTCCCTGCTGGAAAAGCCGGCATGCCGGCGGTGATACGCGGGGGAGTGAACCGGCGGCGGCGGGGAATGTTCCCGGCGCCCCGGCCCGGCAAGGCGGGTAACGCCGTCGCCCGGCCGGACGCGACGGCTGGCCTCGCTTGCGTCTGGCCGCCGGGCCGGCCGCATCGCCCGGATCGGCGGGCAAGCATGCTGGCCGGGCCGACTGGCGAAAGGGCAATGCGCGGCGCCGGTGCCCGCCGTCAGGCAATGCCGGGCCGGCCCTGCGCCTCGACGCGGCGGCGGCGGGGTTTTCGGACCCGCGCCGCAGGGGGCCGGCCTGCCGGCGGCATCGCCCTTGCCTGCGGCTTCGGCGGCCTCCCGACCTTCAGCCGCGCTTTCCGGCGGCGTTCCGGCACCATGCCGGGCCGGTTCCGGCAGGGGCGCCGGACCCGCCGCAAGGCAGGGCGGCGGGGTCGGGCCGGTCCCGCCTCAGCGCATCTTCGCGGCCTTGCCCAAGGCCTCCGCCGTAAAGATGCGCAGGCCGAGGTCGGGGCGATAGCCGTGGATCTCGCTGACATCCAGCGCGCGCATGAAGGTCAGGATCTCGCGGCTGATCACCTGTCCCGGCACCAGGATCGGGAAGCCCGGCGGATAGGGGATGATGAAGGAGGCCGAGACCAGATCCTCGCCGCTGGCGAACCGCGCCTCAAGGTCCTGCGCCAGGTCGAGATAGTCGCAATTGTCCTCGTCATAGGCCAGGAAGAACGCCCGCCGGATGTCGCCCGCCGGGGTCGAGCCGTCGCCGAAGGCCGGGTGGAAGCGGCTGAAATCGGGCAGGGGCGGCACATGCTCAACCAGGCTTTTCACCCGGTGCTCGAACGAGCGGCGCTCCATCTTCGACGCATCGTCGAGAAGGTCGTCCAGATGCTTGGCGATGCTGATCAGCACCTCGATCAGATAGGCGATCGAGGAGCGCGTGGTGCCGATATTGGTCATGAACAGCACGGTGTTGCGCGATGTCTTGTTGATCTGGATGCCGTGCTTGTCCATCAGGATCTGGGTCTTGAAGGTGTTGCCGTCCCAGCCCGTGCCGCCCACCGCCAGCGTCACCTTGGTCGGGTCCAGCACGAATTCGTCCGTGGCCCAGTAATCCCAGGTATCGGTCCAGCCGCGCCTGGTGTCGTAATAGGATTCCACGCCGCTTTCGCGATAGTCGCGCGGGATCATGTCGGTCAGGGTCAGCACCTTGAAATACTTGGACAGCAGCGGATGGCTGGCCACCGCCCGGCGCAGCGACATGGCGCTGTCGATCTGGCGCTGGACGAATTCGTAGCCCTCCAGCTCGACCTGCCGCCGGCCCACGTCCAGCGAGGCGATGATCTGGTAGTTCGGCGAGGTCGAGGTATGGGTCATGTAGGCTTCGTGGAAGGACTGCTCGGTCTCGCCCTTGAAGTCCTGGTCGTGGACATGGATCATCGAGCCTTGCCGCAGCGAGGTCAGCGTCTTGTGCGTCGATTGCGTGGCATAGACCCGCACCCGCGCATCCGGCGGCGCGATCAGCCTTGTGTCCAGCCATGCCGCATCGTCGGCATTTTCCAGCGCATCGGCCTGCTTGCGCCAGTCCGCCGCGCGTTCCGGGCTGCGCAGCACGCGGCGCAGGTTCGCCGCCGAGGCCATCGCGGTGCGCTGGCGAAAGGCCGGGTTGAAGCGCGCGAAGGCGAACCAGGCCTCGTCCCACAGGAAGATCAGGTCCTTCTTGATCGCCAGGCATTCCTCCATCACCCGCTCGACGTTGTAGATCAGCCCGTCGAAGGTGCAGTTGGTCAGCAGGATCATCCGCACCCGGTCCAGATGCCCGGCGGCGCGCAGTTCCAGCAGCTTGTGCTTGATCTCGCGCGTGGGGACGGCGCCATACATGGAATGCTCGTGCAGCGGATAGCTGTCCATGTAGACGACGTTCGCGCCGGCCAGCACCATGCCGTAATGGTGCGACTTGTGACAGTCGCGGTCCACCAGCACGATGTCGCCGGGCCGGATCAGCGCCTGCACCACGATCTTGTTGCAGGTCGAGGTGCCGTTCGTGGCGAAGAAGGTCTGCTTGGCGCCGAAGGCCCGCGCCGCGTCCTCCTGCGCCTTCTTGATCGGGCCTTTCGGTTCCAGCAGGCTGTCGAGGCCGCCCGAGGTCGCCGAGGTTTCCGCCAGGAAGATGTTGGGGCCGTAGAAGGCGCCCATGTCCTGGATCCAGTGGCTGCGGGCGATGGACTTGCCGCGGCTGATCGGCATGGCGTGGAAGACGCCGGTGGGCTGGCGGGAATAGTCCTTCAGCGCGGTGAAGAACGGCGTTTTGTAGCGGCTGTTGACGCCGCGCAGGATGTTCAGGTGCAGTTCCAGGAAATCTTCCTGATTGTAGAACACCCGCCGGCAGTTGCCGAGGTCCATCGCCGCGATGGTCTCGACCGAGCGGTCGGTGACCAGATAGGTATCCAGCTCCGGCCTGATCTTGTGGACCAGTCGGCAGGTCTCCGGCCCGTATTCGTCGGGCGCGAGGCCGTCCACCTCCTCCTCGTCGCTGGCGCGGCGCAGGTATTTGTTCAGGATTTCCACGTTGTTGCGCGATTTCAGCGCCAGGCCGGGGCGGACCACCACCGCCTGCACGTTATAGTTCAGCAGGATGCCGATCAGCGCGTCCTCAAGGCTGGGGACGACCACGGGTTCGTAGATGAACGGGTCCTCCGGGCGGCGGGCGCGTTGCAGGCTGGTGCGCAGCCAGCGTTCCTGCTGCTCGGTCAGGTCGTCGACGATCAGCACCTCGAAATAGGGCCGGCCCAGGGCGCGGGCATCGGGGGACATCGCGGCCTCGTCCTCGAACTCCTCGGTCTCGCTGTCCTCGGTATGCAGGGGGATGGTGCGGCGGCGATAGGCGCCCGAGATCAGCGCCCGCGAGGCCCGGCGCACGGCATGCGAGAATTCCGGGATCTTGCGCTGTTCCAGCAGCCGCTGCATGGCCGCGAAGGACGCGGCGCCGGGAAAGGCCCAGAAGGCTTCTATGGGGACCAGTGCCTCGAACAGCGCCTCGGCCTCGGCCAGCAGCTTGCGGCCCTTGCGCCCCTCGGTGCCGTGCAGCGCCAGCCCCTCGGCGAGGCCGCGCAACGCGCTCCAGCGGTCGGCGCGCAGCTGGGTGGCGCTGTAATAGTCGCCGATGGTCGGGGACGCCTTCCCGGCCTGCTGCACGGCAAGGGCCGAAGATGCCTGTTTCGTGGGTTGGTTCATGTGCCGGACCTGCCTGCTGTCGCTGCGCTTTGCCAACTCGACAGGCCCGAGGCGGGGGCTGTCAAGGGATCAGGCCGATCTTTCGCATCCACGACGCCCCGGTCCCGCGGGATTTTTCCTCCCTTGCGCAGCGATGGGACCGGAAAGATGCCGCCTTGCGGCCGTCACGTCTTGGTGCCGGCGGGTGCGCGGGCTAATCAGGGCGGGGAATCGGAGGCCGCAGAGGAGTCGGGCGGATGCAACTGACCGTGGACGAGGCGCTGGCGCGCGGCGGGACCGGGCGGTTCCAGCGGCGGCTTCTGGGCATTTTCGGGCTGGTCTGGGCCGCCGACGCGATGCAGGTGATCGCGGTGGGCTTCGCCGCGCCCTCGGTCGCCGCCAGTTTCGGGGTGGAGCGCGTCACCGCCCTTCAGATCGGCACGCTGTTCTTCCTCGGCATGTTCGTCGGCGCCTTCGGGTTCGGGCGGATCGCCGACCGGATCGGGCGGCGCAACATCCTGCTGCTGACGGTGCTGATGGATGCGGTCTTCGGCATGGCCTCGGTCTTCGCGCAGGATTTCACCATGCTGCTGGTGCTGCGCTTCCTGACCGGGGTGGCGGTGGGCGGCACGCTGCCGGTGGATTACGCCATGATGGCCGAGTTCCTGCCGCCGAAGAACCGGGGCCGCTGGCTGGTCTGGCTGGAAGGGTTCTGGGCCGTCGGCACCATCACCGTGGCGCTGACGGCGTGGATCGCCGCCAGCCAGGGCGCCGCCGCGCCGTGGCGCTGGATCTTCGCGGTGGCGGCGCTGCCGGCGCTGATCGGCATCGTCCTGCGCCTCTGGGTGCCGGAATCGCCCATGTATCTGGTCCGCAAGGGCCGGACGGACGAGGCGAGGGCGGTTCTGGACCGGGTGCTGGTCGCGAACGGGGCCGGCGCGCTGCCCCCTGATGCGGAGATTGTGCCGGCGCCGGTGCCGGAAGGGGCGGAAGGCTCGATCTTCTCGGGCCTGCTGCGGGCGCGGACCTTCGGGGTGCTGGCGGTGTGGTTCCTGGTCTCGCTGTCCTATTACGGGGTGTTCGTCTGGGTGCCGGGGCAGCTGGCGACCGAGGGCTTCGGCTTCGTGCGCGGCTATGGCTTCCTGGTGATCCTGGCGCTGGCGCAGGTCCCCGGCTATGCGCTGGCCGCCTGGGGGGTCGAGGCGCTGGGCCGGCGCGCCACGCTGATGGGCTTCCTGCTGCTCAGCGCGGCGGGCTGCTTCCTGTTCACGGTGGCGAGCGGCACGGCGATGGTGGCGGGTTCGCTGATCCTGATGAGCTTCGCGCTGCTGGGCACCTGGGGCGCGCTTTACGCCTTCACGCCGGAGCTTTACCCGACCCATCTGCGCGGCACCGGCATGGGCACGGCCAGCGCGGTGGCGCGGCTGGGGGGCATCCTTGCGCCCTCGATGCTGGCGGTGGTCTTCGCCAGGGGCTTCGGCATCGCCATCGGCACCTTTGCCGGGCTGCTGGTGCTGGCGGCGCTGGCCCTACTGATGGTGAAGGCCGAGACCCGCGACCGGGCCATTGGGTAGGAGGCAGGGCCGCGGGCTTCGTTCGCTGCCACCGGCAAGACGGTGGCGCGGACGGCCGGAGCGGTCGCCGAAAGCCGGGCGGCGGGCTGCCGGTGAGCGTGCGCTCCGGCCTGCCCGCTCTCAGGCCGGGGGAGCGGTCCGTCAGCTTTGGCGATCCTGTCTTCGGGATGCGGGCGATGGTGCCTGCGGGCCATGCCTGGGGATGGCTTGGCGGTTTCGATCGGGATGCAGGCGCTGGCGGCGGTCTTGCGACGGCCAGCTGCGGGACATCCACAGCAGCCGGCAAAGCCATGCCGGCAGCGGATGCCGGGGGATTACGCCGCGCAGATCATGGGCAAGGCGCTGGCCGCCGCCGCCGACGTGGGCGGCCGTTCCACCGCCTGCGCGCATGGCCCGCATCATGTGCCGGAATCGCTTCGTGACGCGGCCGAGGGCCTGCGGCGGCGATGGGGCAGGGCGGCGCGCGGGCCGGCAGGAGGCGGCAAGCCCGCCCCTCGCCGCTGGCCTTGTCCAGCCTTCGGGCAATCCCGCATGGGTCGCCCCGTCGGCCCTGCCGATCCCATGATCCCGACGGTGGCCTGCGCGACCGTCAGGCAGGCCTGGCGAAGCGGCCGACGCTGCCCCCCGGCCTGCGGAAGTGAACCGGCATGATCAGATAGCAGCCGTCCTGCGGGGTAACGATCTCGCCATCCTCGTCGTGGCCGATCAGGGTGCCGGCGGTGGGGAAATAGTGCCCGCTGTGGAAATCCTGCGCATAGGTGAACCGTCCGGTGCGTGAAAAGACCGTCTGCACCACCTCCAGCGTCTTTTGCCGGGCGCCGGGCGCCGCATTGCGCGGCGCGGGCAGGATGCCATACACGTCCAGAAACTGGCGGGTGATGCGGTCGGCGACCTCGACGGCCTGGCGGCTCCAATGCTGGCCGGCCTCGATCTGAAGGGCCAGCGGGCCATCGCTGTCGCCCATGAAGTGCGGCAGATCGCGGATGCGCAGCCGGTCCGAATCGGGCATCTTGCCGTAGAGGACGAAGCCCACGGCCTTCAGTTTCGCCGCCAAGGGCAGCGCGTTGCGGGTGCCGTTGACCAGCGCCACCGCCGGCCCCTGACCCTGCATGGTGTGGATATCCAGCAGCGCATCGGCGCTGTCGATCACCGGGAACAGCTCCCGCGCCCGGCGGATCTCGTATTCGTTGCGCGCAGGGTCCAGCCGCTCGGCCCCCCAGATCCGGTTCATGTCGATATCGACGAAGCGATTCTCGTAGGGCCGCGCCGGGTCGAAGCGTGCATAGGCCTCCGGGTTGCCGAAGATCAGCGTCAGCCGCCCGTGCGCTGGTCGCACCCCCTCGCGCAGCAGTCGGTCCAGCACCGCCGCGCCGGCGATCTCGTTGCCGTGCATGATCGCGCAGACGACGACATGCGGGCCGGGCGCCTCGGCCTCGAAGGACCAGACATAGGGAATGCCCGTATTGCCCTCGGCATAGGCCGCGATGGCGACTGGCGGCACCTCGACCACGGTATAGCGCCGGGACAGGTCGTCGAGAACAAGGCTGGACACGATGGTTCCTCCGCACAATCAAATTGATTGATTGACATGATAGATTGTTTGTGCGATTGGTCAACCGGGGGAGACAAAAGAATGCTTGATGCTGCGTATCGTGAGCTGGTGGACGCGCTGCGGCGCGAGGCGAAGGCCGCCGGGCCGGGCGCCCGATTCGCGACCGTCCGCGCCATCGCCGAGCGTTTCGAGGCCAGCACCTTCGCCGCCCAGCGTGCCCTGCGCGAATTGTGCGACGAGGGGCTGATCGTCAGCCATGTCGGGCGCGGCACCTTTGTCGTCGGCCAGCCGGTCGAGGCTGCGGATGCGGTCCCCGAGGCCGCGCTGCGGGTGCTGATTCTGTGCCATGCCACCGCCAGCCGCCGCGGTGACGAGATCGCGGATATGCTGCGTTCGGACCTTCAGCGCGACGGGCATCGGCCCGTGCTGGTGAATTACGGTTCCGCCGACGACCTCAAGGCGCTGCTGGGACGGGGACAGTTCGATGTCTGCGTTCTGCAACCGCGCCGCTCGCGTCTGCCGGCGGAGGTGCTGGCGCGGGTCAAGGCCAGCGCGCGGCAGTTGATCATCGAGGGGCGCTCGCTGGAACTGGCCGATGTCGATATCGTCGTGCGCAACCGCTCCGCCGGGCTGCTCAAGGCGCTGAATTACCTGCGGATGCTGGGACATCGGCGCATCGGCCTGCTGACCGAGCCGGGTGTCTCCGCCGCCGGCTATGCCGAGATCGAGAACCTGTTCCGCTTTCAGGCCGCCGTTGCCGCGCCGGTGGGGCAGGGGAGTGATGCCTTCGTGGTCGAGATGGCCAATGCCGACGAGGACGGCCAGTCCGCAGGCCCCGACATGGCCGCCACGCTGCGCAAGGCGCTGGCCGGCGTTGAGGTGCCACCCACGGCTTTCGTCGTTTCGGGGCGGTTTTCCTCGAAGGGATTGATCGAAGCCTTTGCCGAGGCCGGGCGGTCGGTGCCCGAGGCTGTCAGCCTGGTGCATCTGCGCTCGACCCTGCGGGCGGGGGAGCCGGCGCATCTGCTGACCACGGTGGGGCGGCGGGCGGAACAGGTCGTGAAAAGCCTGCGCGACCTGATCGACTGGCGCCGCATCAACCCCGACGCGCCGCCGCGCCTGGTTCTGGACGAACCGGAGCTGGTCGAAGGCCAAAGCGCCATTCGCATCCAATAGGGCCGCCCCCGACAATCGAATCGAGAGGGTGGCTTGGGAATTCAGGAGGAGAATTCGATGCCCAACCTATCCAGACGCCATTTCCTGCAAGCCGGTACGGCGATGGCCGCCGCCGCCGCCCTTGGGCCGCGACTGGCCTTTGCCGCCGAGGGCGGTTCGCTGACCGTCGCGGTCAGTTCTCTGCCCGCGACGCTGGAGCCGGGGCGCGAGACCGGCAACAATGCGGTGCGCATCACCTATAATATCTTCGACAAGCTGCTGGATTACGATTTCGACGACAACATGAAGGTCATTCCCCGGCTGGCGGAAAGCTATGCTGTGGCCGATGACCGAGAAATCACCTTCAAGCTGCGTGAGGGCGTGAAATTCCATAACGGCGACACGCTGACCGCCGAGGATGTGGCCTTTACCTTTGGCGAGGATCGGCGCGAGAACAGCGGCTCGACCCGGCTGCGGGATTATTTCAGCGGTATCGAGGCGGTGGAAGTCGTCGATCCGCTGACCGTGCGTTTCCGCATGAAGGAGGTCGATCCGCTGATCGTCGAGCGTTTCGCGATCTGGACCTCCGACATCATCAGCAAGCGCGCCTATGAGGAAGCCGCGGATTGGGATGCCTGGGCGCGCAATCCGATCGGCACCGGCCCTTTCCGCCTGTCCGGCTCCATCCAGACCGACCGTATCGTGATCGAGGCATTCCCCGATCATTTCGACGGTGCCCCGAATGTCGAGCGCGTCACTTTCTTCGATGTGCCGGAACTGGCGGCGCGTGTCGCGGGTCTTGCAGCGGGGGATTACGATATCGCCGCCGAGGTGCCGCCGGACCAGTTGGATATGGTCGAGCGCAACGACAACCTGCGCATCACCGGCGGCCCCATCGCGGAAATCCGCTGCCTTGTGTTCAATCAGGGCGAGCAGGCGCAGCCGATCATGCGCGATGTGCATCTGCGCCGCGCGCTCAGCCTCGCCATCGACCGCGAGTTGATCGTCGAAGCCCTTTGGGATGGGCGGACCATCGTTCCCGCCGGCTTGCAACTGGCCACTTTCGGCGACAAATACGCCGAACGGCCCGGCCCGCGTTACGACCCCGAGGAGGCGATGGCCGAATTGGCGCAATCGGCCTATAGTGGCGAAAAGCTGTATTTCCCGCTGCTGCCCAATTACTATACCGCCGAAGTCGCCACCTGCGAGGTTCTGCGCGAGATGTGGCTGGCGGTCGGTATCGACGTGGAACTGGCGATTCTGGAGAATTTCGACCAGATCACCCGCGGCAGGCACGACATCCGCAATTTCGCCACCACGCTGGTCTATCAGGACCCTTCGGCGGCGATCTGGCGGCTGTTCAATCCGACCGTGGTTGCCGGGCGCGGCTGGGGCTTCGACAATGCGGAGTTCAATGCGCTGGGCACGGTCATGGACAGCGATTCCGATCCGGCGGCGCGGCGCGATGCCTTTGCCAAGATGGCCGATATCTGGGAATATGACGACCCGATGGGCGCGATCCTGTTCCAGGGGGCCATGTATTACGGCCAGCGCAAGGACCTGGATTGGCATCCCTATCCGCTGCAATTCATGGATTTCAGCAATCGCAACCTCGGCGCGTGACCGCCTGAATACGGAAACGGAGCCAGCTTCTGATGAAATCACCGATATCAGGCCAGACCGAAGACCCGCTCGTCATCGAGGATCTGTCCGTAAGGTTCGGGGCCGCGGGTTCGCGCAATATCGTCGAGGGTGTTTCGCTGCGCGTCAAGCGCGGCGAAATCCTCGGCCTCGTCGGCGAAAGCGGCAGCGGGAAATCCGTGTCCTGCCTGGCCGCTATGGGCCTGCTGGGGCCGAGCTTTTCGGCCTCGGGCCATATCCGGCTGGTGGGGCAGGATATTCTGGGCAAGGACGCATCGCCCTCGGCAATCCAGAATCTGCGCGGCGCCAAGGCGGCGATGATCTTTCAGGATGCGGGCGCCTCGCTCAACTCCATCGCCACCATCGGCCGGCAGCTTGGCGAGACCGTCGCCCGGCTTTGCCATCTGGACCGGCGCGCTGCGAAAGCCCGCGCCATCGAGCTTTTGCACCGGGTGGGCATCGACAATCCCGAAGCCCGCTATGACAGCTATCCGTTCCAGCTTTCCGGTGGCCAGAACCAGCGGGTGATGATTGCGCTGGCGATGGCGGCCAACCCGCAACTGCTGTTCGCGGACGAACCCACCACGGCGCTGGACGTGACCGTGCAGGCGAAGATTCTGGAACTGATCTCCTTGATCCGCGACGAGACCGGCATGGCGGTGGTCTTCGTCTCGCATGATCTGGGCGTGGTGGCGGAACTCTGCGACCGGGTGGCGGTGATGTATAAGGGGCGCATCGTCGAGACCGGACCCGTCAAGGACGTGCTGGAACGCCCGGCCCATCCCTATACGTTGCGGCTGATCCGGGCGGTGCCCCGGATGGAGGGCGGCGCCTCCGCCCCGGCTCCTGCCGAGGCCGAGGCTACCGCCCCCGCGCCGCTGCTGTCGCTGCGCGATGTCAGTTGCGACTATGCCGTGCGGGCGCAGTCGATCTTCGGCAAGGCCGGGGTCTTTCGCGCCGTCAACGAGGTGTCCTTCGACCTGAGCGAGGGCGACAGCCTCGCGATCATCGGCGAAAGCGGCAGCGGCAAATCCACGATGGCCAAGCTGATGCTGGGCATCGAAGGCCCCAGCACCGGGCAGGTGCTGTTCGAGGGTCAGCCGATCCCGCGTCTGGGCACAGCCGAGCACCGCGCCTTCTCGCGTCAGGTGCAACTGGTGCCGCAAAGCCCCTATTCGGCGCTCGATCCGCGCAAGACCATTGGCTATCAGATCGAGGAACCGCTGGTCATCCATGCCATCGGCACGCCGGAGACCCGCCGCCAGCGCCTGAACGAATTGCTGGTCGCCGTGGGTCTGTCGCCGGAACTGGCCGGGCGCTATCCGCATGAACTCAGCGGCGGGCAATGCCAGCGCGTGGTGATCGCGCGGGCGCTGGCGCTGGGTCCCAAGCTGCTGATCTGCGACGAGCCGACCTCGGCGCTGGACGTGTCGGTGCAGGCGCAGATCATCGCGCTGCTGGGCCGGCTGCGGGTCGAGTTCGGCGTGGCGATCATCTTCATCAGCCACGACCTGCGGCTGGTGCGGTCCTTCTGCCGGCGCGGCATCGTGATGAAGCGCGGCCGTGTGATGGAGGAGGCAGCCACCGCCGACCTCTTTGCCAATCCGCAAAACGATTACACGAGGCAGTTGATGGATGCGGTTCCCGACCTTCCGGTCGTGGCGGCGGACCTGCAACCGGCCCTTGAGGAGGAAACCCGATGAGTCTCTGGCCCCTGGCCCGGAAATTCGCGCGGGCCGCGCTGACGCTGTTTCTGGTCGGCTCGTTCGTGTTCATCGTGCTGCGCGTGACCGGCGATCCGGTCCGCGCCATGATGCCCGAGGATACCGACCCCGCCATCATCGCCGCCATGCGCGCGGAATGGGGGCTGGACCGGCCCCTGTGGGAGCAGTTCGTCAACTATTGGGTCAACGTCGCGCATGGCGATTTCGGGCGCTCGCTGCGCGATGGCCGCCCCGCCGTCACCGTCGTCTTCGAGCGCTTGCCCGATACGCTGAAGCTGACGCTGACCAGCTTTGCCTTCGTGCTGCTGGTGGGGATTCCGCTGGGCATCTTCGCGGCGCTGCGGCGCGGTTCGATCTGGGACCGGGGGGTGATGACGCTTTCGGTCATCGGCTTCAGCCTGCCCAACTTCTTCCTGGCCATCCTGCTGATCCTGGTGTTTTCCGTGCAGTTCGGCCTGTTGCCCTCGGCGGGCAGCGATACGCCGGCGCATCTGATCATGCCGGTGCTGACGCTGGGCACGGCGGGGGCGGCGGTGGTGGCGCGCTTCATCCGCTCGTCCATGCTGGAGGTGCTTTCGGCGCCCTATATCCGCGCCGCCCGCGCCCGCGGCATCGGCTGGGGCCGGCTGGTCTGGACCATCGCCCTGCCGAACGCGGCGATCCCCACGGTGACGGTGATCGGCTTCATGGTTGGCGCGCTGATCGGCGGCTCTATCGTGACCGAGACGGTCTTTGCCTGGCCGGGCGTCGGCCGGTTGCTGATCAATGCGGTTGCGGCGCGGGAACTGGCCATCGTGCAGATGGTGGTGATGATGATCGCCGCCTCGATGGTTCTGGCCAATCTGGCGGTGGATATCGCCTATTATTTCCTGGACCCACGCCAGCGGTTCGCCAGCGGCTCGGGAGAGAAAGCATGACCCAGACGACGGCCACAATCGAGGACGCCCCCGAAATCGTCCCGCCTCCGCGCAAGGAAAGCTGGCTGAGGGCGATCCTGCGCAGCCCGTGGATGGTGCGCGCGGCGGTGATCTGGCTGGTGATGATCTGCTTCGTTGCCCTGTTCGCCCAGCTTCTGCTGCCCTATCCCTATCAGGAGATCGCCCTTCGCTCGCGGCTGTTGCCGCCCATGTCCACCGATGCCGCAGGGCTGCATGTCTTCGGCACCGACCATCTGGGGCGCGATATCCTCAGCCGGCTGATGATCTCGGTCCAGCTTTCGATGCTGGTGGCGATCTTCGGCACGCTGTTCGGCGCGGTTTTCGGCACGCTGATCGGCTTCCTCGCGGCGCGGTTCCGGGGCTGGGTCGATGACGTGATCATGGTGCTGGTGGATTTCCAGGCCTCCATGCCCTTCGTCATCATCGCGCTGTCGGTGATCGCGATCATGGGGACGGGCAACCTGCTGCTGTTTGTGCTGCTGGTCGGCTTTCAGGGCTGGGAGCGTTACGCCCGCATTACGCGCGGCCTGACGCTCTCGGCGGTGAATCACGGCTATGCGGCCTCGGTGCGGCTGCTGGGCGGGGGGACGATGCGGGTCTATTTCCGCCATATCCTGCCCAATATCCTTGCGGTGCTGATCGTGCAGGTCACCATCAACTTCCCCGAGACGATCATCCTGGAAACCTCAATGAGCTTCCTCGGTGTGGGCATCCAGCCGCCCAATACCTCGCTGGGCAACATGCTCAGCTATGGGCGGGGCTATCTGCTGGATGCGTGGTGGATCGCGGGGCTGCCCGGCTTCACGATCTTCTTCACCACCCTGTCGATGAGCGTCGTCGGCGACTGGCTGCGCGACAAGCTGGACCCGACCGTGCGATGAAAAGGGCGCCGCGCCGTGATGGCGCGGTGCCTGCGTTTTATGCCGATGGCGGGGCGGCCAGCACGGCGGCGAAGGCCGCATCCAGGTGCGCGGGGTCGAAGCTGTCCATGAAGCCCACGGCGACCGCCCGGCCGCCGGCTGCGGGCGGCTGCGCCGGCTGGCGCTGCGCATGCAGCCCGGCGCGGTGGAAGGCGCACCATTCGCCCGAGGTCAGGCGGATCACGCCCTTGAGCCGGTAGAGACCGGGAATCTCCGCCCGCAGCAGCGCGTCCAGCGCCGCCGGATCGGCGCGGGCGTCGCCGGTCCAGACCCAGCCGCGATAGTCCCCGGCATGATCGTGGTCATGGGCGGGTGCCGCCGTTCGGGGGTCGGTCAGGCGCGGCGGCAGCGTCTGGCGCGCGAAGAACATCTCGGCGGGCGCGCGGCCCTGCTCGGCGACCAGCCGCGGCACGCCGGGCGTCAGCGTCGCCAGCCGGCCGCGCAGGTCATCCAGCGCGGCGCCGTCCACCAGATCCGGCTTGGTGACGACCACCAGCCCCGCCGCCGAAAGCTGCTTGCGCAGGGTGTCGCCCAGAAAGCGGTCGTCCAGCGCGGCCGGGAAGTTCACCGCGTCCACCACCACCACCACGCCCAGCAGGTCCAGTTCCGGCTCGGCCAGCGCCACCTGCCCGACCTTGAACGGATCGGCGACGCCCGAGGTCTCGATCACCAGATGCTCGGGCAGCGGGTCCAGCCGCAGGATGCGGTCGATGGCGGCGTAGAAATCGTTGCCGATGCTGCAACACATGCAGCCGTTCGACAGCGCCAGCACGTCGCCCTCGCGGTTCTGGATCAGGTCGGCATCCAGCGCGATCTCGCCGAAATCATTGACCAGAACGCAGATGCGGCGCCCGTGGGCATCGCTCAGCAGGTGGTTGACCAGGGTGGTCTTGCCGGCGCCCAGATAGCCGGCGATGAGGGTGACGGGCAGGGTGACGGCCGGGGGCATCAGGCGAACACGCGCCCGCCCTGAACGGTGCCCAGCACCGGGATGTCGCGCAGGGCCGCGGGGGCGGTTTGCAGGGGATCTTCGGCCAGCACGGCGAAATCGGCGGCCTTGCCGGGCGTGATCGAGCCGATCTCGCGGTCCAGCTTCAGCGTGCGGGCGGCGCCCAGCGTGATGGCATGCAGGGCCTCGGGCACGGTGATGCGCTGGCTTTCGCCCAGCACCCGGCCCGAGGGCGTGATGCGGTTGACCGCGCACCAGGCGACATGCAGCGGCCCGATCGGCGTCACCGGGCTGTCGGAATGGATCGACAGCGTGACACCGTTGTCCAGCGCCGAGCGGCAGGCGTTCATCCGCGCCGCCCGGTCGGGACCGACGGTGAAATCGCAATGCGCATCGCCGTAATACCACAGATGATTGGCGAACAGGTTGACGCAGACCCCCAGCCGGGCGGCGCGGAAGAACTGGTCCTCGCCGGCCATCTGGCAATGCTGCAAGGTGTGGCGGTGATCGCCGCGCGGATGCCGGCGCATGGCCTCCTCGAAGCAGTCCAGCAGGAAGTCGGACGCCTCATCGCCATTGGTATGGACCTGGATGTTCAGCCCGGCCTCGTGCAGCACGCGGACCATCTCGCGCAGCCGTTCCGGCTCCAGGTTCCAGATGCCGTTGGGCTGGCCGCCGACATAGCCCGGCCATTTCACCCGCGCGGTAAAGCCCTGGATCGAGCCGTCGGTCATGATCTTGCAGATGCCCATGCGCAGCATGTCGGTCGAGCGCGCGCGCAGCGCCAGCGCCTTGGCCGCGGCCTCCTGCGGGGGCATGCCGATCACGCCCAGCGCGGGCACGATACGCAGCGGAAAGTCGGGGCGGCCGGTGACGGACAGGAAATTCTCGACATCCTCGTCGGTCAGGTCGGCCATCAGGTCGGTGGCGGTGGTGATGCCCGCCTGCCGCGCGGCCTTGCCGTATTGGTGGATCGCATGCTCGCCCCGCGCCAGATCGCGCAGCATCATGTCCAGCCGCCGCATCAGCGGGAACATTGCCGGGCCTTCCTGCAACTCTCCGCTCAGGCTGCCATCGGGAAAGCGCACCACGCCCTCGATATTGGTATGGGCGCCGTAATCGGCCATCTCCAGCGCCCGGCTGTTGACGGTCATCAGGTGGAAGCTTTGATGCATGACCGCGATGGGCCGGTCGGTCGCCGCCTGGTCCAGATGGTGCCGGCTCAGCCGTTCGCCGGCGAAGAACAGCGGGTCGAAGCCCCAGCAGATCAGCGCCTTGCCGGGGGGCAGTTTCGCGGCCGCATGCCGGAGGCGCTCGACGATCTGTTCGGTGGTGGTGACGCCGGGCCACAACGTCCCGTCCGGGTCCACGCGGTCGGCATGGCCGCAATAGAGGTGATCCCAGATCGAGCCGGTGGCGAGGTGACTATGCGCCTCGACGAAGCCGGGCAGCAGCACCGCATCCTGAAACCGCGTGTCCAGACGGGCGCCGCCCCACGGCCCGGCGATCTCCGGCCCGCCCACCGACAGGATGCGGCCGTCGCGCACCAGCACATGCGTGGCCTGCGGCTGGCAAGGTTCCATCGTGATGATATTGCGGCAGGAATAAAGCACGGTCTCGGACATCTGGATCCTCGCGGGACGGGCATTCGGGGCTGGCGGAGGCCATGAACGCCCGGAGCGACAGGGGCGACTATAGCCAGTTTCGGAATTTGTTAGGTCCAGTTCGTATTCCACCTTGAACCACCAAATACCCGCCCCGAATACTGCCTTCCGAGGGGACCGCATGGACCGGGGAGGGACAGGATCATGAATCCGACGAGAAGGGCCGTTCTGGGGGGCAGCGTCTCGCTGCTGGCGCTGGGGCTTTTGCCCTTGCGGGCGCAGGAGGCCGTCGAGGGGCGGCCCGGCGGCGAGCTGGTGATCGTCACCACCGAGAACCCCCGCCACCTGAACCCGGCGGTGCAGTCGGGGCAGGGGACCGCAGTGCCCGGCACGCAGATCTTCGCCTCGCCGCTGAAGGTGGACGAGAATTGGGATTTTCACCCCTATCTGGCTGAAAGCTGGGAATGGTCGGACGACCGGCTCAGCCTGACCCTGACGCTGGTGGAGAACGCGATATTCCACGACGGCCAGCCGGTCACCTCGGCGGATGTGGCCTTCTCGATCATGGCGATCAAGGCGCATCACCCGTTCCAGACCATGTTCGCCCCCGTCGAGGCCGTCGAGACCCCGGACGAGCGCACCGCCGTCATCCGCCTGTCCCAGCAGCATCCGGCCCTGATGCTGGCGCTGACCGGGGCGCTGTGCCCGGTCCTGCCCAGGCATGTGTTCGACGACGGGCAGGACCTGCCCACGCATCCGATGAACAACACGCCCATCGGCTCCGGCCCGTTCAGGCTGGTCGAGTTCCAACCCGGCGAGCAGGTCACGCTGGAACGGTTCGAGGATTTCTTCCTCGACGGCCGGCCCTATCTGGACCGCATCGTGATCCGCACGGTGCGCGATGCGCCGTCGATCACGCTGTCGCTGGAATCGGGCGAGGCCGATTTCGGGATGGTGTCGGATGCGCCCTCGATCACCCGACTGGGCAGGATCGACGAACTGACCGTTACCCCGCGCGGCTTCGAGGGCATCGGGCCGATGCAGTGGATCGCCTTCAACACCCGCGTTGCCCCTCTGGACGATGTGCGGGTGCGCCACGCGATCGCGCATGCGGTGGATCGCGATTTCGTGCTCGGCCAGTTGCTGCGCGGCGTGGCGGCGGACCAATGGGGACCGATCATCGCCTCCAGCCCGCTGTATAACCCGGATATTCCGCGCTATGCCTATGATCTGGACAAGGCCAACGCGCTGCTGGACGAGGCCGGCCACCCGCGCGACGCGGACGGCAAGCGCATGGTGCTGAGCATCGAGACGCTGCCCTCGCGCGATGTCGGCAACGGCAACCTGCCGGAATACCTGCGTTCGCAACTGCGCGAGGTGGGGATCGAGCTGGAGGTGCGCGCCTCGCCCGATTTCCCGACCTGGTCCGGGCGCATGGCGGCGGGCGATTTCCAGATGTCCACGGATGTGCTGTTCACCTGGGGCGACCCGGTGATCGGGGTGCATCGCACCTATCTGTCCACCAATATCCGCCCGGTGGTGTGGTCGAACACGCAGGGCTATGCCAATCCGCGCGTGGACGAGGTGCTGAACGCCGCCGCGCAGGAGGCCGACCCCGACAAGCGCAAGGCGCTGTATGACGAGTTCCAGGCCATCGTCGCCGGGGATTTGCCGATCTATTGGGTCAATGCCTCGCCGATGCATCTGGTCTTCGACAACCGCCTGGGCAATCCGCCGCTGTCCATCTGGGGCTGGATGCAGTCGATGGACGAGGTGTTCTGGACCGAAGACCGCTGATCGCAAGGATCCATCGCCCCGCCCGGCGACGGGCAACCCACCCTGAAAGGGCAGGCCGCACCGATGCGTTACATCCTTCAGCGTCTTGTCTATGGCGCCCTGCTGATGCTGGGCGTCGTGGTGATGAACTTCCTGCTGATCCACGCCGTTCCCGGCGACGTGGCCGATGTCATCGCCGGCGAGATGGGCGGTCTCAGCGAGGAGGCGATGGCCCGGATTCGCGCCGAATACGGGCTGGACCAGCCGCTGCTCAGCCAGCTCTGGCTGTATCTGTCGCGGGTGCTGACGGGTGATCTGGGCATGTCCTACCAGTTCAACCGCCCCGTGACCGAAATGATCCTGCAACGGCTGTGGCCGACGGTGCTGCTGGCGGTCTCGGCGCAGGTGGTGGCCATCGTGCTGGGCGTGACGCTGGGGGTGCTGGCCTCGCGCCGGCCGCAGGGCGTGCTGTCGGGCTTCGTGTCGGTCTTTGCCACCGTGGGCTATGCGGCGCCGGTGTTCTGGACCGGCATGATGCTGGTCATCCTGCTGGCGGTGCAATGGCCGCTGTTTCCGGTCGAGGGCATGGTCAGCGCCCGCTTTCGCGGCACCGGGCTGGCCTATGCGCTGAACGTGGCCCATCATCTGGTGCTGCCGGCGCTGACGCTGGGCATCCTGTTCATGGCGCAATATGCGCGGCTGGCGCTGGCCTCGATGATCGAGGTGCTGGGCGCCGACTATATCCGCACCGCCCGCGCCAAGGGCCTGCCCGAGCGCAGGGTGGTCTTTCACCACGCCCTGCGCAACGCGGTGCTGCCGATCCTGACCATTGCCGGGCTGCAATTCGGCAACCTGATTTCCGGCGCGCTGCTGGTCGAGACGGTGTTCAACTGGCCCGGCATGGGCCGGCTGGCCTTCGATTCCGTGCTGCGGCGGGATTATTCCACGCTGCTGGGCATCCTGATCTTTTCCTCGGCGGTGGTGGTGGTGGTCAACCTGCTGACCGACCTCAGCTATCGCCTGGCCGATCCGCGCATCCGCGGCGGGGGGCGCTGACATGGCTGCACCCCACCCGCCCGAAACCCGCCGCACCGAGGCCATCAGCCCCACGCGCGAGGCATGGCGCCAGTTCCGCAGGAACCGCCCCGCCATTGCCGGGCTGGTGCTGCTGGGGCTGATCGTCCTCGCGGTCCTCTATGGCAGCTTCCTTTACGGCGGCGATCCCTACCGGATCGTGGCGGCGCCGCTGACCGCGCCGGGCATGCAGGCCAGCGTGCCGCTGGGCACGGATTTCCTGGGCCGCGACATGCTGGCCGGCCTGCTGAAGGGCGGCGCGCCGACGCTGGCGGTCGGGCTGTCGGCGGCGGTGCTGACGGTGGTGATCGGCCTGTCGGTGGGCGCGATGGCGGGTTATTTCGGCGGCTGGCTGGACGACCTGCTGATGCGCCTGACCGAGTTCTTCCAGGTGCTGCCGGCCCTGCTGTTCGCGATGGTGCTGGTGACGCTGTTCTCGCCCTCGCTCTACATGATCGCGCTGGCGATCAGCCTGGTGACATGGCCCGCCACCGCCCGTCTGACCCGCAGCGAGTTCCTGCGTATCCGCGAGCTGGAATATGTCACCTCCACGCGCTCGATCGGGGCGCGGGACCGCTATATCATCGCCAAGGTCATCCTGCCCAACGCCCTGCCGCCGCTGATCGTGTCGGCGGCGCTGACCGCCGGCGTGGCCATCCTGTTCGAGGCCGGGCTGTCCTTTCTCGGCCTCGGCGATCCCAATACGATGAGCTGGGGCATCATCATCGGCCAGAACCGGCAGGTGCTGCTGGAAGCCTGGTGGCCGGTGACGCTGCCGGGGCTGGCGATCTTCCTGACCGTCTTCGCCATCGCCCTGGTCGGCGACGGCATCAACGACGCCTTCAACCCGAAACTGAGGTCGCGATGACCAGCCCCCTGATGCGCCTGCGCGACCTGAGGGTGGAGTTCGACACCCGCCACGGCCGGGTCGCCGCCCTGTCCGGGGTCAGCCTCGACATCATGCCGGGCGAGACGCTGGGCATCGTCGGCGAATCCGGCTGCGGCAAGTCGATCACCGCGCTGACCATGATGGGGCTGCTGCCCAACCCGCCGGGCCATATCACCGGCGGCCAGATCCTGTTCGACGACGAGGATCTGATATGCGCCTCCGGCCGCCGCATGCGGCAGCTGCGCGGCCGCGACATCGCCATGATCTTCCAGGAGCCGATGACCTCGCTGAACCCGGTGTTCCGCGTCGGCCAGCAGATCGCCGAATCGATCCGCCTGCATCAAAGCGTCACCCGCGCCGAGGCCGAGCGCCAGGTGATCGACCTGCTGGCCACCGTCGGCATCCCCGAGCCGGAGGCGCGGGCGAAATCCTATCCGCACCAGCTTTCCGGCGGCATGCGCCAGCGGGTGATGATCGCGATGGCGATTTCCTGCCGGCCGCGCCTGCTGATCGCGGACGAGCCGACGACGGCGCTGGACGTGACCGTGCAGGCGCAGGTCTTCGACCTGATGCGCGACATTCAGGAACAGTTCGGCGTGGCCGTGGTGTTGATCACCCATGACATGGGCGCCATCGCGGAAATGGCCGACCGGGTGGCGGTGATGTATGCCGGCCGCGTGATCGAGCAGGGCACGGCCGACGAGATCCTCGACAATCCGCTGCATCCCTATACGCGCGGGCTGATCGACTGCGTGCCGATCCTCGGGCGCGACGCGGGCAGCATGGCGTCGGGCAGGCCGCTGGCCGAGATCCCCGGCGTGGTGCCGCCGCTGCATCTGCTGGGCGCGGGCTGCGCCTTCGCCGGCCGCTGCGCGCGCGCCGATGCGCTGTGCCGCGCCGAGGCGCCCGCCCTGCTGGGTGCGGGCCATGCCGTCGCCTGTCATCATCCGGTGGGCCAGCCATGAACCAGCCCCTGCTTTCCGTCCGCGATCTGGAGGTCACGTTCGAGTTGCAGCGCGGCGGCTGGTTCACCCCGCCCCGGCGGCTGCGCGCCGTGCGCGGAGTCAGCTTCGACCTGCAACCGGGCCGCACGCTGGCGCTGGTGGGCGAATCCGGCTCGGGCAAGACCACCACGGCCATGTCGGCGATCCGGCTGGCGCCCTGCTCGGGCGGGACGGTGCATTTCGATGGCACCGACCTGATGGCCCTGCCGCCCGCCGCCATGCGGGCGCAGCGCCGGCATATGCAGGTGATCTTTCAGGACCCCTATTCCTCGCTGAACCCGCGCGAGCGCGTGGGCGCGCTGGTGCGCGAGCCTCTGGACCTGATGGATGTGGGCGATCCCGCCGCCCGCGACGACCGCGTGCGCGAGATGTTCGAGGTGGTCGGCCTGCGCCCCGACCAGATGGCGCTGTTCCCGCACCAGTTTTCCGGCGGCCAGCGGCAGCGCATCTCGATCGCGCGGGCGCTGGCCACCAATCCGCGGCTGATCGTCTGCGACGAGCCGGTCAGCGCGCTGGACGTGGCCATCCAGGCGCAGATCCTGAACCTTCTGCGCCGGTTACAGGCCGAGCTGGGGCTGAGCTATCTGTTCATCTCGCACGATCTGGGCGTGGTGCAGTTCATCTGCGACGACATCGCGGTGATGTATCTGGGCGAGATCGTCGAGCAGACCGACCGCGACACGCTGTTCACCACCCCGCGCCACCCCTATTCGGCCATGCTGCTGGAGGCCGCCCCCTCGCTGGCCCGGCGCAAGTCGCGCGGCTATCGGCGGGCGGCGCAGGTGAAGGGCGACCTGCCCTCGCCGATGAACCTGCCGCCGGGCTGCGCCTTCGCCACCCGCTGCCCGCGGGCGCAGGCCCGTTGCCATGCCGAGAATCCCGGCCTGCGCGACCTGGGCGCCAGCCGCGTGGCCTGCCACTATCCGCTGGAAGGCTGACCGGCGGCGCGACTTGCCGCAGGCCTGCACGCGGGCCGATGCGCGGACAGGGGCATCTCCCCGCGCCCCGCGCCATGCCGTCAGGATGCGGCTTCCGGCGATCGCCGGTGCGGGCGGGGGTCTTGCGGCGCGGCGTCACACCATCCGCTTGCGGTCCAGCCCGACCTGATAGGGGTGCAGGTCGCTGGCCGGGCTGATCTGCGTGGTGTGCTGGATGGTCAGGTTCGGCAGGTTGCGGTCCTGCGACGGCGACACCCCGTATTGCCGGCGATACTGCCCGAGGAAATGCGAATACGAGACGAAGCCGCTGATCGTGCTGATCTCGCCCAGCTCCATCCGGGTGCTTTTCACCAGCTTGCGTGCCCGTGCCAGCCGGATTTGCAGATAGTATTTCGCCATCGTGCAGTCGAAGGTCGCCTTGAACATCCGGTCCAGATGCCGGCGCGAGACGCCGACCCGCCCCGCGATGGTCTCGCCATCGCAGGTCTCGGCGCCGATGGCGTCCTCCATTACCCGGCAGGCGGCGCGCACGACCGGGTGATGGCCCAGCGATTGCGCGGTCAGCAGCCCGTCCTGGAACATCTCGTCCCGGCGGCGGATCGGGTGCGAGATCAGGGCGGCGACCCGCGCCGCCATCACCGGGCCGAGGTCGTTCTCGATCACCCGCAGCATCAGGTCGAGGCAGGCGGTGCCGCCGGCCGCGCTCATCCGGCCCGGCTCGCAGATATAGGCATGGCGCGAGAATTCGACGCGCGGGAAAAGCTGCTGGAACAGCGGCAGGTTGTGGAAATGCGCCGCCGCCCGGTGCCCGTCCATCACCCCGGACTTGGCCAGGTGATAGATGCCGCTCTCGAACGAGCCCAGCACCTTGCCCAGCCGGGCGAAGCGGCGCAGGATCGCATCGGTGCGGGCGCCCGAATGGTCGCCGTGGCGAAAGCTGGCGGTCACGATCAGCACGTCGAAATCGTCCAGATCGGCGATGTTCTGCGGCGCCTGGAACACGATGCCCGAGCTGGAAGCCACGCCCGGCTCGCCGTCATGCACGAATTTCCAGTCGTATTCCGGGGCCTCGCAGATCGAATTGGCCACGCGCAGCGCCTCGATGGCCGAGACGAGGCCCAGCATCTGGAAGGACGGGTAAAGCAGGAAGGCGAATTTTCGCATGGCGCGCGCATCCTCAGCCCGATGGCTGGGTTGGGATATGGGACCTGCCGGCCCTCATGTCAGCGCCATCTCGGCCCATGTCCATTCCTTCACCACGTTGTGACGCAGCGAGACCCCGAATCCCGGCCGGTCGTTCACCGGGATCGCGCCGCCCGCCACGGTATCCTCGACCGGATCGGCCAGCACCTCGACATGGCCGGGGATGCGCGCCCAATAAGGGAAATGCTCCTGCCAGTAGAAATTGGGGATCGCGGCGCTGAAATGCATCCCCACCGCCGTCGACAGGGCCGAGGCGCAGATATGCGGCTGCACCTTCAGCCCGTAGGCCTCGGCCATCGCGGCGATGCGGCGGGCCTCCATCAGCCCGCCGGTATTGCCGATATCGGGTTGCACGATGTCGGCGGCCCGCGCCTCCAGCACGTCGCGGAAGCCATAGCGGGAATAGAGGCGCTCGCCCACCGCCACCGGCTGCGGGATCGCGGCGCGCACCATCGCCAGCGCGCCGGTATCGCCGGGCACGGTCGGCTCCTCCATGAAGCTGATGCCCAGTTCCTCGACCTCGCGACAGAAGCGGATGGTGTCGTCCGGGGTCAGCCCGGCGGAGAGGTCCAGCATGATCTCGACCTCCGGGCCGACGGCGCGGCGGATGTCCGCGATGCGGTCCGCCGCGCGGCGCACCACGCCCTGATCGAAGGTCGAGCGCCGCGAGGGGTGGCGCAGCCGGCCCTCGGGCAGGATCTCGACGAAGGGATAGAATTTCAGCGCCCTGTAGCCGTCGCGGGCGGCGGCCTCGGCGGCGGCGGGAAGCTGGGCGTCATGGGTGCAGCCGAAATACCAGCCGTTGCAATAGGCGCGCAGGCTGTCATTGACCCTGCCGCCCAGCAGTTCATAGGCCGGCACGCCCAGCGCACGGGCGCGCAGGTCCAGCATCGCCTGCTCGACGGCGCTGATCCCGGCCATGACCACCGGCCCGCCGCCCTTGGCCCAGAAGCCGTGATCGTAGAATTCGTGCCAGATGGCTTCGCCCCGGAAGGCGCTGGTGCCGCCGGTCAGGTAGCGGTCCACGATGTCCTTCACCATCCCCGCCGCCGCGGTCGAGCCGGTGCCGTAGGCGATGGCGGCCTCGCCCAGGCCCAGGGTGCCGTCCTCGGCCTCCAGCTCCAGCAGCACGGGGCGGATGCCGCCGCTGTCGATCAGGTAGATGCGGGCCTTGACGATCTTCATGGTGCTTCCTTTCAGATGGCGCGGCCGATGCGGGCGGCCTCCAGAATGGCGGCGTGGATGTCGCGCGACGACACCGCGTCGCCGATGCGGAACAGCTGGTAGCTGCGGCTTTCCGGCGCCACGGCCGGGCGGTTGGCGGCCATCGCCTCCAGATCGAACGCCCCCTTGTTGTCGGAGCCTTCGGTCAGGCCGCGATAGACCTCGTCCGCCGGGATGGTGCCGTTCTCGATCACGATGCGGTCGGCCTCGTGTTCGGTCCGGGCGTTGGAAAAGACGTTTTCCAGCGTGGCCACCAGCCGGTTGTCGCGCCGTGCGATGCCGACCAGCCGCGAATCGGGCACATGCGCCACCCCGGCCTTGTAGAAGGCGCGCATCATCAGCGGGCGCTCGGTGCCGGAGGTCTCCATGCCCGGCATCGAATCGGGGGTGACGCTGGTGAGCCGCGCGCCGCGCTGGGCCAAAGTGGTGGCGCCGTTCACGCCGGTCGCATTGCCGGTCACGTCGAACAGCAGCACCTCGCCATGCAACTCGCCGGGCGTGGCTATGGCGTCCCACAGCGTTTCTGCCAGATCGGCGCCGGGCAGTTCCGATTCCATCCGGTCGGGAACGCCGCCGGTGGCGATGATGACCACCTCCGGCTCGGTGGCCAGGATGCTGGCCTCGTCGGCGACGTGGTTATAGGTGATTGCCACGCCCAGCCGCTCCAATTCGGCCAGCCGCCAGTCGACGATGCCGATCAGATCGCGGCGCTTGTGCAGTTGCGCGGCCAGCAGGATCTGGCCGCCGGCGCGGGGGGCGGCTTCCAGCACCGTCACCTCATGGCCGCGCTCGGCGCAGGTGCGGGCGGCCTCCAGCCCGCCGGGGCCGGCGCCGACCACGGTGACCCGGCGCGCGCGCGGCGCCTTTTCGATGTCATGCGGCAGGGTCTTTTCGCGCCCGATGGACGGGTTGTGGATGCAGCTTCCGAACCACGAGCAATAGGTGGCGCCGACACAGGGCCGGATATGGTCCTCGCGCCCCTCGGCCAGCTTCTTCACGATATGCGGGTCGGCGATATGGGCGCGGGTCATGCCGACCATATCCAGCAGCCCCTCGGAAATCGCGTGCCGGGCCGTGGCCAGATCGTTGATGCGCGCGGCATGGAACACCGGCAGGCCGACATGATGGCGGAAGGCGGCGACGAACTGCAATTGCGGCGCCAGCCCCAGCGCCATCCCCGGCATGTAGCGCGCCAGCCCCAGCGAGGTGTCGATCCGCCCATAAGTCAGGTTGAAGAAATCCAGCAGCCCGGTGCGTTCGTGGATGCGGCCCATTTCCAGATAGTCCTCGTCGGACATGCCGGCATCCTCGCCTTCGCCCACCGCCATGCGGATGCTGATCAGGAAATCGTCGCCCACCCGGCGGCGCATCTCCTCCAGCACGCGCAGGCCGAAGCGGGCGCGATTCTCGACCGGGCCGCCGTATTCGTCGGTGCGGTGGTTCATCAGCGGCGACCAGAATTGCCCGACAAGGTGGTGGTGGACATGCAGTTCCACCCCGTCCAGCCCGGCCTCGCGGCAGCGCCAGGCGGTATCGCCGAATTCCTTCACGATGCGGTCGATGTCGTGGCGCTCGATCTCCTTGGCGAAGCCGCGATGCGCCGGCTCGCGGTAGCGCGAGGGGGCGACGCTGGGCAGCCAGCCATCGGTGCGCCAGTGGCTGCGCCCGCCCAGATGGGTCAGCTGCACCATCAGCGCGGTATCGTGGCGGTGGATGCGGTCGGCGAACTGGCGCAGCACCGGAATCGCGTCGTCGTGATACAGGTTCAGCGCCCCGAACACCGCCCCCGAATCGGGCGAGACGTTCGACGAGCCGCCGAACATCGTCAGCGCGATGCCGCCCCTGGCCTTTTCCTCGTGGTAAAGCTGGTAACGCTCGCGCGGCAGCCCGTCGACGCCGAAGCGGATGGCGTGGCTGGTGCTGAAGATGCGGTTCTTCAGGGTCAGGTGCCGGACCTTAAGCGGTTGAAGAAGCGGGTCCCTCGGCTGGCTGGTGGTCGGCGCGGGGCGGGGGGCGGACATCGGCGGGCCTCGTGGCTTGGCTGGGGGGAGGGGGTCGTGGTCGAATGTTCCGCCCGTGCCCGCCGATCCGATAGCCTCATTCTGGACATTGCGGCTTCCCGTTTCGGACATGGCCCTGATGTCCAGAACGGGCATGCTGTTCGTCCAATATGGACCTTTCGCCAGCAGTTTTTTGGCCGGAGACTTGCAGGACGAACACCACCAGCCTCCGATGCCGATGGTCCGGCAGCCGCCCGCCTTGCGGTTTGCCCGAGGCTGCCGGCCACCATGACAACAGGGATCCAGCCATGAATTTCAATAGCAGGGACAAAGGATTGATCGGAGCCGTCGCCGCAAGGCCGATCTCGCGGCGCGGCTTCAATGCCGGGTTGCTGGGCGTCGGCGCGGCCATGCTGCTGCCGATGGACCGCGCCTTCGCCCAGGACGCGGAGCCGAAACGCGGCGGGCATGTGCGGCTGGCGCTTGTCCAGCAGACGACCAGCGAAAGCTTCGATTCCGCCCGTTACGACAAGGGCAACGACTATATCCGCGGCACGGCGGTCTACAGCTATCTGACCACGCTGGACCAGTCGGGCACGGCCCGGCCCGAGGTCGCGACCGAATGGACGCCCGACGACAGCGGCACGCTGTGGCATTTCAAGTTCCGGCAGGGCATCACCTTCACCGATGGCAGCCCGCTGACCGCGCAGGACATCGCCTTTTCGATCATGCGCCACAAGGACGACGCGGTGTCCTCGACCGCCAAGCAACTGGCCGGCAACATAAAATCCGTGACGCCTGACGGCGATGACGGCTTCACCATCGAACTGGTCGCCCCCGATGCCGACCTGCCGGTGCTGGTCGGCCTGTTCCAGTTCGCGCTGATCAAGGACGGCACCACCGACTTCACCAACCCCGTCGGCACCGGCGCCTTCACGGTGACGGAATTCCAGCCGGGCCTGCGCACCATCCTGGACCGCAACCCGAATTACTGGAAGGAAGGCCAGCCCTATATCGACCGGCTGGAGATGTTCCCCATCCCCGACCACGCCGCCCGCGCCAATGCGCTGATGACCGGCGAGATCGACCTGTGCCTGGAGCTGCGCGGCAACGCCATTCAGGAGGTCGAGTCCTCGGCGGCGGCGGATGTCTTCGTCACCCCCTCGACCCGCTACACCTGCATTCAGGCGATGATGGACCGCCAGCCCTCGCAGAACGTCGACCTGACGATGGCGATGGCGCATCTGATCGACCGCGAGCGGTTCCTGAACACGGTGATCCGCGGCTATGGAAGGGTGGCGAACGATCATGTCGTCGGTCCCGACAGCCCGCTGTTCGATGCCGACCTGCCGCAGCGCGCCTTCGACCCCGACAAGGCGAAATTCCACCTCGAGAAATCCGGCATCGGCAATGCCGCGTTCGAGCTGTCGATCAGCGATGCCGCCCTCTATTCGGTGGAACTGGGCCAGATGCTGCAACGCGAGGCGCAGCGCATCGGCATGAACCTGTCGCTGCGGCGCGAGCCGGCGGAAAGCTACTGGACCGCCGTGACCGGGCAGAAACCCTATGCGATGGCGAATTTCCACCCGCGCCCGACGCTGAACATGCTGCTGGACCTCGCGTTCCGCAAGGGCGCGGTCTGGAACTTCTCGCATTACGAGAACGACCGGCTGGAGCAGCTTCTGGACGAATCGCGCGCCACGCTGGACATGGACCTGCGCAAGCAGCAATTCGCCGAAATTCAGGGGATCATCCACAATTCCGGCGCCGTCGTCATCCCCTGCTTCCTCAGCTATGTGGACGGGGTATCCAGCAAGGTCCGGGGGATAGAGCCGCTCTATATCGGCAATCTCGGCGGGTTCAACTTCGCGGACAAGATCTGGATCGACGCATGAGCCTGCGGGCCGCCCAGGCGCGTCCGGGGCGGTCCAACGCGAAACAGGAAGTCAGCCGATGACGCTCACCACCTTCATCCTGCGACGGATGCTTGCCCTGCTGGTGCTGCTGCTGGTGGTGTCGGCGCTGGTCTTCATCGGCACCGAGCTGCTGCCGGGCGACGTGGCGCAGGTGGCGCTGGGTCCCTTCGCCTCGCCCGAGAACGTGGCCGCCCTGCGGCGCGAGCTTGGCCTCGACCAGCCGGCGCTGCTGCGCTATCTGGACTGGCTGCGCGGGGTGGTGCTGGCGGGCGACTGGGGCATCTCGATCACCAGCCGCCAGCCGGTGACCGCCATGCTGGCCGAGCGGGCGCGCAACACCGCCATCCTTGCCGGCGCCACCACGGTCATCGCCATCCCGCTGGCGATGACGCTGGGCATCGTCATGGCGATCTTTCACGGCCGCCGGCTGGACCGGGTGCTGTCGGTCGCGGTGCTGACCCTCAGCGCCACGCCGGAATTCCTTGTGGGCGCGCTGGCGGTGCTGCTGCTGTCGCTGCATTGGGAGTTGCTGCCCTCGGTCTCCTATCTCAGTCCCGGCGCCAGCCTCGCGGCCAATATCAAGGCGCTGGTGATGCCGGTGGGCGTGCTGGTGCTGGTGGTGACGGCGCAGATCGCGCGGATGACGCGGGCCACGCTGGTCAATATCCTGTCCTATCCCTTCATCGAGATGGCGCTGCTGAAGGGCGTGCCGGTCCGGCGGGTGGTGGTGCTGCATGCGGTGCCCAACGCCATCGGTCCCATCGTCAACATCGTCGCGCTGAACGTGGCCTATCTGGTCTCGGGCATCGTCGTGGTCGAGACCGTGTTCAGCTATCCCGGCATCGCCCGGCTGATGATCGACGCCGTGCAGTCGCGGGATTTCCCGGTGATCCAGGCCTGTGCGCTGATCTTCTGCGCCAGCTATGTGCTGCTGATCCTGCTGGCCGACGTGATCGCCCATATCGCCGACCCGCGCGCCGGCAGCGCCCGGCACTGATCCGAAAGCATGCCCATGACCGCCTCCGAGACGATGAAACCAGGGCCGCGCCGCGTGAGTGCGGGCGCCGCCTTCGCCGCCATCTGCCTGTCGCTGATGGTGCTGACGGCCCTGCTGTCGCTGGTCTGGACGCCCCACGACCCCACCGATTTCGTCACCGACGAGGCCTTCGCGCCCCCGGCGGCGGGCATGTGGCTGGGGTCGGACTATCTGGGCCGGGACGTGCTGTCGCGGCTGATCGACGGGGCGCGGATCACGCTGGGCATGGCCTTCACCGCCACGCTGCTGTCGCATCTGCTGGGCGGCAGCCTGGGCCTGCTGGCGGCGGCGCGGGGCGGCTGGCTGGACATGGCGCTGTCGCGGCTGGTCGATCTGGTGCTGTCGCTGCCCAAGATCATCGTCGGGCTGGTGGTGCTGGCCGCGCTGGGGCCATCCATTCCCGTCATCGTCGGCATGGCCGCCGTGGTCTATGCGGCGGCGGTCTTTCGCATCGCCCGCGCGCTGGGCAATGACGTGACGCGGCTGGATTTCGTCGAGATCGCGCGCTCGCGCGGGGAACCCACCCGCTGGATCATCTTCGGCGAGATGCTGCCGCATGTGCTGCGCCCGCTGGCCGCCGATTTCGCCATCCGCACCAGCTTCGCCATCCTGTTCATGGCCAGTCTCAGCTTTGTCGGTCTTGGCGTGCAGCCGCCGATGGCCGACTGGGGCGGCATGGCGCATGAGAATATCGAAGGGCTTTCCACCAACCCGCTGGCCGCCATCGCCCCGGCGCTGGCCATCGCGCTGGTCGCGGTCAGCCTGAACCTGCTGGTTGACGCGATGGAGAAGGGCGCGACATGGTAAGCGCGCCCGACACCCCGATCCTGCGCATCCGCAACCTGTCCATCGCCACCGAGGACGGCCGCCCCGTCGTGTCCGATGTCAGCCTCGACGTGTCGCGCGGCGAGGTGGTGGCGGTGATCGGCGCCTCAGGCTCGGGCAAGACCACGCTGGCGTTGTCGGCGCTGGGCCGGCTGCGGCCGGGGCTGGTGCCCGCCGGCGGCACGGTGGAACTGGAGGGCATCGACATGCTGACCGCCCCGGCCGCGCAGTTGAACGCCCTGCGTGGCAGCCGCGTGGCCTATGTCGCGCAAAGTGCTGCGGCCTCGTTCAACCCCCGCCACCGGCTGGAGCGGCAGGTGATCGAATCCGCCCTGCTGCATGGCAGCCAGACGCGCGAGGCCGCGCGCCGGCGCGCCCGCGACACCTTCGCGCTGCTGAACCTGCCGGCCGACAAGGGGCTGGCCCGGCGCTATCCGCATCAGGTCTCGGGCGGGCAGTTGCAGCGTTTCATGATCGCGATGGCCATGCAGGAGGAGCCGCTGCTGCTGATCTGCGACGAGCCGACCAGCGCGCTGGACGTGACCACGCAGCTTGAGGTGATCGCGCAACTGAAACGCGCCATTGCCGCGAAGGATACGGCGGCGCTGTTCATCAGCCACGACCTCGCGGTGGTGGCGCAGCTTGCCACCCGCATCGCGGTCATGCGCGACGGCCGGCTGGTGGAATGCGGCACGACCGAGCAGATCCTGAACGCCCCGCGCGAGGCCTATACGCGCGAATTGCTGGATGCCTGCAAGGGGCTGGCGGGGGCCGCGCCGCCTGCCGCCGAGGCCCCGGCGGCCACGCCCCCGGCGCTGTCGGCCAGCGGAATCGTGGCCGGCTATGGGCCGGTGGTGGCGGGGCGCCCGCGCCTGACCACGCTGCACGATATTTCGCTGTCCATCGACCCCGGCGAGATCGTGGCGCTGATCGGCGAATCCGGCTCGGGCAAGTCGACCTTCGCGCGGGTGGTGGCGGGGCTGCTGCCGGCGGCCTCCGGCATGTTGCATTTCGCCGGCCAGCCCCTGCCCGCCGCCATCGCCGCCCGCAGCGCCGAACAGCGCCGCCGCATCCAGCTGGTCTATCAATCCGCCGACACGGCGCTGAACCCGCGCATGACGGCGCGCCGCATCCTCGGCCGCACGCTGCGCTTTTATGTCGGGCTGAAGGGCCGCGAGGCCGAGGCGCGCATGGTCGACCTGCTGCGGCTGGTGCATCTGCCACCGGCCTATCTGGACCGCACGCCGATGCAGCTTTCGGGGGGCGAGAAGCAGCGCCTGAACCTGGCCCGCGCGCTGGCGGCGGAACCGACGCTGCTGATCTGCGACGAGATCACTTCGGCGCTGGATACCATCGTCGCCGAGGGCATCATCGACCTGATCCGCGACCTGCGGGGGCGGCTGGGCCTGTCGGTGCTGTTCATCAGCCACGACCTCGCCACCGTGTCCGGCCTGGCCGACCGCGTGGCGGTGCTGCGCGAGGGGCGCCAGATCGAGACCGGCGCCACCGCCGCCATCCTCGGCGCCCCCGATCATCCCTATACCCGGCTTCTGGTCGCCTCGGTGCCGCAACTGCGCACCGGCTGGCTGGAAGAGGCCGCGAGCCAGCGCAACGCCCTGATTTCCGCACTGACCCAGCAGGAGAGACCCCGGACATGACCGGCAACATGACCGACCGACTGGCTGCCCTCGACGGGCGCGATTTCGACCTGGTGGTGGTCGGCGGCGGCGCGGCGGGCGCCGCGGCCACGCAGAACCTCGCGGCCAAGGGTTTCCGCACCCTGCTGGTCGAGCAGGGCGATTTCGCCTCCGGCACCTCCAGCCGGTCCAGCCGGCTGCTTTACTGCGGGCTTTCGTATTTCTCGCCCGACTATCCGCTGTGGAAGGCGATCCTGAACCCGCGCGACATGATGCGCCGGGTGAAGACGGTGCGGCAGGCGATGCGCTGCCGCACCGAACTGGCCAGCACCGCGCCCGAGCGCGTGAAGCCCTATGATTTCGTGTTCCCGGTCAAGAAGCGCAGCGACTACCCGCGCTGGAAGGTGGCGCTGGGCTATCGCGCGCTGAGCCTGTTCGGATCGGCCAAGGTGCCGCTGGCCTATCGCCACGACCCGATGCCGGGTGCGGCGCGGGAAGGGCTGGTCTCGTTCATGGACCCGGCGGAGCTGGTCGGCGTCGCCCGGTTCCGGGAATATCAATACGACTGGCCGGAACGCATCTGCATGGATGCGGTGATGGATGCCGAAAGGCTGGGGGCGACGGTCGCCAACTATACCCGCGTCGCCGGCTTTCGCCGCGAGGGGCAGGACTGGTGCCTGACGCTGGAAAACGGCCCGCTGCCCGGCCGGCCGGCCGCGCCTGCCAACCGCCGCGCCGAAATCCGCGCCCGCTTTCTGGTCAACACCGCCGGCGCCTGGGTGGACCGGCTGCTGAAGCAAGGCCCCGGCAGCCATCCCCGCCATGTCATCGGCGAAAAGGGCATCAACCTGGTGGTCAGGCTGCCCGATGCCTGCCGGGGGCAGGGGATGGAGACGATCAGCTCGACCGGCGAGCCGTTCTATCTGATGCCCTGGGGTGAGTATCACTTCTTCGGCCCCACGCATTCGGTCTTCGATGGCCCGCCCGAGGATGTCCGCGTCCTGCCCGAGGAGATCGACCATGTGCTGGCCGAGGCCAACCGGGTCTTTCCCGATTTCCGCCTGACCCGCGACGATGTGGTCTATTCCTGGGCGGGGGTCAGGCCGCGCACCTCGAACGCCTCGGCGGGCCTGCTGCGGGTGTTCACCATCCACGATCTGGCCCGCGAGGGGCTGGACAACGCCATCGCCGTGACCGGCGTGCCGATCATGGTGCATCGCCATGCCGGGCGTTCCGTCGCGGCCTGGGTGGCGGAGCGCCTCGCCCCGACCGGCCAGCCGGGGCGGCTGGACCCCGGCGCGCGGCTGCTGCCGGTGGATGACGGCCCGGCGATCGGCGGCGTGCCCGTTGCCAGCCTGCGCGCGGCGGCGCGGCGCGAGCATGTGCTTTGCCTGCCGGACCTGATGTTCCGCCGCGTGAACATGGGCTGGCAGGTGGATATGGGCCTGCCTCATGCCGAGGCCGTGGCCCGCGCGGTGGCCGACATCCTCGGCTGGGACGAGGATCGCATCGCGGCCGAGGTCGCCGCCTATCGCGCCTTCGTCATCGCCAATTTCGACCCCGCCATCGCCCGCGGCGGCAAGGCGGCGGCATGAGCGAGGCCGTTACCCCCTGCGCGGCAGGGACCGGATATTCATGCAACGAAGAAGCATGGAGGGCCTGCGCCTGTGCGTCTGCGCAGGGTGGCGCGCTGCGCCGTCACCGATGCCGCCTGTTTCTGCCCGCCCGCGCCCCCGCGTCTGCGCGAGGTCGCGGGGGCGGAGACGGCGAGGATCGCGATGGCTGCGGCGCCCCCGCCCCCGCGCGAGGTCGCGGATCGAACCCGAAATGTCACGCCGACATGGAGATCGTCTGCGCCCCCGCGCATTCGCAAGGTAGCAGTGCGGGCGCAGATGCGCGTTCAGCGCCTCGGCCAGCCGTCTGCGCCCCCGCGCGTGCGCGAGGTCGCAGGAGGTCATGCCTTTCGGCAAGTATGGCCCTCAGGCCGTCTGCGCCCCCGCGCGTGCGCGAGGTCGCAGTTGCCAACCTGCGGCTGGCCGTCAGCGAGCGGTGGTCTGCGCCCCCGCGCGTGCGCGAGGTCGCAGGCCCGTGAGACGCTCATCCCGGCTTATGAGCGTCGTCTGCGCCCCCGCGCGTGCG
>CAKTBJ010000007.1 GCA_934533075.1 uncultured Paracoccus sp. | reverse complement strand
CCCGAGCGTTCGGAATAGAGGCCCGCCAGACAGGCCAGCAGCAGCGGCACCATCAGCCGCATCGAACTGTCGAGGATTTGCTGGATGGTCACGAAATCCATCAGCGCCGCTCCATCGCCATGCGGAAGGCCATGAGGCCGAGGAAGGCGCCCAGGCCGGCCTCGATCCCGCGCCGGGCGCGGTCATAGGCGCGGCGGACCGGGCGGCTGGACAGGAGGATCGCATAAAGCCCGTGCCCGACCAGCGAGATCGCCGCGCCGCCCAGCGCAAAGGCCAGCAGCACTGGCGGCGGCGCGCCTTGCGCCGGGCCGGCGCTGACTGCGGCCATCCAGAACACCAGCGCCTTGATGTTGATCATCTGCAACCCCAGCCCGGTCAGGAACAGGTGGGGCAGCGGCCGGCGCGTGACCTCGGCCATGCCGATGCGCGGCGGGACCAGCGCCTTGCGAAGGGATTTCCAAGCCAGCCAGGCCAGATAGCCCGCGCCTAGCCAGCGCAGGGCGGTGCCGGCCCAGGCGATTTCCTGCATCAGCAGCCCGAGGCCCAGCGCCGTGCCCAGCGCCAGGATGCCCGCGCCCGTGGCGATGCCCAGGGCGGTGATCAGTGCGGCGGCTCTGCCCTGCCCGGCGCCGATGCCCAGCAGCAGCGCTACCGCCGGGCCGGGCGACATCACACCGACGATCTGGATGGAATAGGCCGCCGCGAATGCCGGCAGCCAGGGGGTCAGCCAGTCCGCCATCACGCCCCGGTCCCCTGCCTTGCGCGGGTGCGGGCGCGGCGGTCGAACCAGCGCGCTAGCGGCACCCGCAGCATGTTGTCCAGCGCCCCGGTGAACAGCACCACCAGCGCCTGGATGACGGTGATCAGCTCGCGCGGGATGTTGGTCCACAGCGCCAGCTCCAGCCCGCCCTGATAGAGGAAACCGAACAGCAGCGCCGCCAGCACCACGCCCACCGGATGGTTGCGCCCCATCAGCGCCACGGCGATGCCGATGAAGCCGGCCTGGTCGGGCGCGTTCAGGATCAGCCGTCCATGCCCGCCCATCGTGTTGTTGACCGCCATCATCCCCGCCAGCGCGCCCGAGATCAGCATGGTGACGACGATGATCCGGGTCGGGCTGATGCCGGCATAGCGGATCGCCGGCTCGGACTTGCCGAAGGCGCGCATCTTGAAGCCGAGGCGCGAGCGCCACAGCAGCGCCCAGACCCCGAAAGCCGCCGCCAGCGCCACGAACAGCATGATGTTGGCGGGCGTGTCCCGCGCCCAGTCGATGCCGAGGCCGCGCAGCATGGGGCCGAGCTGCGGCAGCCGCGTTTCCGGCGCGAAATTCGCCGAAGCCGGGTCCATCGTGCCCGTGGGCCGCAGCTTGTCCACCGCCCAGATCAGCAGCGCGGCGGCGATCAGGTTGAACATGATGGTGGTGATGACGATATGGCTGCCCCGCCGCGCCTGAAGCCAGGCCGGGATCAGCGCCCAGGCCGCGCCGAAGGCCGCCGCCCCGGCGATGGCCGCCAGCATCGCCGGCAGCCAGTGCCCCAGCGGCAGGTGCAGCAGCACCAGTGCCACGCCGAGGCCGCCCAGCGTTGCCTGCCCCTCGCCGCCGATGTTGAACAGCCCGGCATGATAGGCGACGGACACGCACAGCCCGGTGAAGATGAAGTTCGTGGTGAAGAACAGCGTATAGTCCCAGCCATAGCTGGTCCCCAGCGCGCCCGAGACCATGACCGTCAGCGCCTCGACCGGGTTGCCGCCGATGGCAAGGATCACCAGCGCCGAGATGCCGAAGGCCAGCCCCACCAGCAACAGCGGGATCAGCACCACATCCACCCATTTCGGCATGGTCTGCATCAGTCCGCCGCCCCCGCCATCATCATGCCCAGCTCTCGCATATCGGTCTCGTCGGGGCGGCGGCTGCCCATCAGCGCGCCGCCGCAGATCACGGTGATGCGGTCCGACAGCGCCATGATCTCGTCCAGCTCGACCGAGACCAGCAGGATCGCGCAACCCGCGTCGCGCAGGGCGATCAGCCGGCGGTGGATGAACTCGATGGCGCCGATGTCCACGCCCCGCGTCGGCTGGCCGACCAGCAGGACCAGGGGGTTGCGCTCGATCTCGCGCGCGACGACGATCTTCTGCTGGTTGCCGCCGGAAAAGCTGCGCGCCGGCAGCTCGATATTCGCCGGGCGCAGGTCATAGCCCTCGGCCTTGGCCTGCGCGTCGGCACGGATGGCGGCGCGGTCCATCAGCGGGCCGTTGCCGTATTCCGGCGCGTCCTGATAGCCGAAGACCGTGTTCTCCCAGGCCGCGAAGTCCATGATCAGGCCCTCGGTCTGGCGGTCCTCGGGGATATGGGCGATGCCGGCCCGCCGGCGCGCCGCCCCGTCGCCGCCGCGCCCGGCCAGCGGCAGGTCGGCGCCGTTCAGCGTCAGGCGGCCGCTGAGGCGCGCATCCTCGGGCGGGTAGCCGCCGAGGATCTGCAACAATTCCGTCTGGCCGTTGCCGCTGACCCCGGCGAGGCCGTGGATCTCGCCCGCCCGCAAGTCCAGCGAGACGCCCGACAGCCGCGCCACCCCCGTCGCGTCGGTCAGCGACAGATCATGCGTGGCCAGAACCACCGGGCCGGGGCGGGCGGGGGCCTTCTCGACCCGCAGCAGCACCTTGCGGCCGACCATCGCCTCGGCCAGGTCCTCGCGCGTGGTGTCCGCCGTGCGGAAATGCGCCACCATCCGGCCGCGCCGCATCACCGACACGCTGTCGGTGATCGCCATGATCTCGCGCAGCTTGTGGGTGATGAGGATGATCGTCTTGCCCTCGGCCCGCAGCCCTTCGAGGATGCGGAACAGGTGATCGGCCTCGGCCGGGGTCAGCACGCCGGTCGGCTCGTCCAGGATCAGGATGTCGGCGCGGCGATACAGCGCCTTGAGGATCTCCACCCGCTGCTGGTGGCCCACGGAAAGGTCCTCGACCAGCGCATCGGGATCGACCGCGAGGCCGTATTCCTGCGACAGATGCGCCAGCTCGCGCCGCGCCCGCGCCAGCGAGGGGCGCAGCAGCCGCCCGTCCTCGGCCCCGAGGATGACGTTTTCCAGCACGGTGAAGTTCTGCACCAGCTTGAAATGCTGGAAGACCATGCCGATGCCGGCGCGGATGGCGGCCTGGCTGTCGGTGATCTCGGCGCTGTGGCCATTGACGCGGATTTCGCCCGAATCGGGGCGGTAGAAGCCGTAGAGGATCGACATCAGCGTGGATTTGCCGGCGCCGTTCTCGCCCACGATGCCGTGGATGGTGCCGCGCGGCACCGTCAGGTCGATGCCGCGATTGGCCTGCACCGGCCCGAACGCCTTGGATATGCCGCGCAGTTCGATGGCCGGGGGCGCCGCCCCGGATGCGGGCGGCGGGGCGGAGGCCGCCCCGGCCCGTGTCGCGGCGGCGGGCGCCATCACTCGACCGGGCAACTATTGTCCACGGTATAGTCATGCACCTGGATCGAGCCGTCGGCGATGCCGGCGCTGGCGGCCTCGATGGCGGCCAGGATCTCGGGCGTCATCAGGTCCTTGTTGTTGTCGTCGATGGCCAGCCCGACGCCGCTGGCGGCAAGGTCCATGATCTTCACGCCCGGCTCGACCGCCTCGCCGGCGATGAAGGCGTCATAGACGGACACGTCCACGCGCTTGATCATCGAGGTCAGCACCTGCCCCGGATGCAGGTGGTTCTGGTTGCTGTCCACGCCGATGGACAGGATGCCCATGTCGGCGGCGGCCTGCAACACGCCGATGCCGGTGCCGCCGGCAGCGGCATAGATCACGTCGGCCTTCTGCGATTGCTGGACCTTGGCCAGCTCGCCGCCGCGCACCGGGTCGTTCCATGCCGCCGGCGTGGTGCCGGTCATGTTCTGGACCACCACCGCCTCCGGGTTGGTGGCCTTGACGCCCTGCGCATAGCCGCAGCCGAACTTGCGGATCAGCGGGATGTCCATGCCGCCGATGAAGCCGACGGTGCCGGTCTGCGAGGCCATCGCCGCCGCGATCCCGGCCAGATAGCTGCCCTGATCCTCGGCGAAGATCACCGATTGCACGTTCGGCGCGTCCACCACCGCGTCGATGATGACGAAGCGGGTGTCGGGGAAGGAGGGCGCGATCTTGGTCAGCACGTCGCCGAAGGCAAAGCCGGTCATCACGATGGGATTGGCGCCCGATTGCGCCAGCCGGCGCAGCGCCTGCTCGCGCTGGGCCTCGGATTGCATCTCCAGCTCCTTGTAGGTGCCGCCGGTTTCCTCGACCCAGCGCTGGGCGCCGGTATAGGCGGCCTCGTTGAAGGACTTGTCGAACTTGCCGCCAAGGTCGAAGATCAGCGCCGGCTCGGCCAGCGCGGCGGTGCCCGACAGCGCCAGCGCCATCGCCCCCGAGGTCAGGAAACGCGCGAAACTCATGGAACGACTCCCCGTTGTTTTTCAGGGGCGGGGTGGCCGCCCCCCGTTGATACGGCGATTAGCGCAAAGCACCGGCGGAGGGTCAAGGGGTTGCGTGGCCGCGTGACGCAAGGGTCAGGCGGCGGCAAGGTCCTTGCGCAGGATCAGCGCCGCCACCGGGCCGTAATAGCGCGGCCGCCGGCCCACCGCGCGCCAGCCGGCACCGGCGTAAAGCGCGCGGGCGGGGGCGTTGTCCTCGGCCACCTCCAGAAAGGCGGCGGCGGCGTTGCGGGCCGCGGATTCGGCGTCGAACCGCGCCAGCAGCCGCCGCGCCAGCCCCTGCCGGCGGGCATGGGGCGCGGTGGCGAGGGTCAGCAGCTCCGCCTCGCCCGCCACCACGCGCCCGGCGAGAAAGGCGCCCGGCGCCTCGATCACGAAGGTCTTCGGGTCCGCCAGCAGGTCGCGAAAGCCGCTGGCCGGCCAGGGGGCGGGATGGGTGGCGAAGCAGGCGGCATGCAGGGCGGCCAGCGCCTCGGGATCGCTCATTCCGCCAGAATCCGCGGCGGCGGGTCGGCGGGCGGCGCGGCATCGGCCGGGCGCAGATAGATCGGCGCCGGGCGCGGCAGCGGCGCCAAGGGCAGACGCCGCAAGGCGATGCGGGCCACGGCCTCGGCCAGCGGCACCGCGGGGCTGCGCAGGGGCGGGCCGGCGGGGATGGCCTCGGGCCGGCCCTGCGCGGGCAGGCCGGGGGCGGCGGGCAGGTCGTCGGTGGCGAAGTCCTGCCAGAACACATCCCCCGCGCGGGCGGGCAGGATCACGCGGCAGGGGCGGGGCAGGGCGAAGGCGGCGGCCTCGCAGGCGCCGACGCCGATGGCGGGAACGTCCAGCGACAGCGCCAGCCCGCGCGCGGCGGCCACGGCGATGCGGATGCCGGTGAAATTGCCCGGTCCCGTGCCGACGCCGATGGCGGACAGGTCGCGCCACGCCACCCCCGCCTGCGCCAGAACCGATTCGGCCAGCGGCATCAGCCGCTCGGCCTGGCCGCGCGCCATGTCCTCCTGCACGCAGGCCAGCACGGCGCCGCCCCGGATCACCGCGACCGCGCACCACGGGCCGGAGCAGTCGAAGCCGAGGACGACCGGCGCCCCCTCGGGCGCCGCGTCCGGCGCCGTGTCAGGCAACCGGGCGGACCTCGCTGACCTCGGGGATATAGTGGCGCAGCAGGTTCTCGATCCCCATCTTCAGCGTCAGGGTCGAGGACGGGCAGCCCGAGCAGGCGCCCTTCATGTGCAGGTAGACCACGCCGCGGTCGAAGCCGTGGAAGGTGATGTCGCCGCCATCCTGCGCCACCGCCGGGCGAACGCGGGTGTCCAGCAACTCCTTGATCTGGTCGATGATTTCGGAATCCTCGCCATCTTCATGCGCGGTATGGCCGTTGTCGGCGGCGCCGGTCAGCACCGGCTCGCCGGACTGGAAATGCTCCATGATGGCGCCGAGGATCGCGGGCTTGATGCGGTCCCAGTCGGCGCCGGCATCCTTGGTCACGGTCACGAAGTCATGGCCGAGGAACACGGCCGTCACGCCCGGCACGGCAAAGACCCGCCGCGCCAGCGGCGAGCCGATCCCGTCCTCGGCCGTGGCGTAATCGGCGGTGCCGGAGGCCATCACCTGCTGGCCGGGCAGGAATTTCAGCGTGGCGGGGTTCGGGGTGGTTTCGGTCTGGATGAACATGGCGCGCCTCCGGGATGCTGGCATGGATATGGTCCCGCGCCCGCCTGCGGTCAAGTCCGGCCTGCCGCGGCGCGTCCTAGCTGATCGCGTCCACCCGCTCGGTCGACAGGGCCGAGGGCACCAGCGTCAGCGCGCAGGGCAGGGCGCTGGCATCGCGCATCAGCCGCTTGACCACGGGGCTGGCCTCGTTGCCGATGCCGACGATGACGATGGCCACCTCGGGGTCGTCGGCCACGAAGCCCATCAGTTCGGCGGCCGGATCGCCCTCGCGGATCACCAGTTCCGAGGCGAGTTGCAGCCGGTCGCGCATCCATTTGGCATAAACGTCGTAATGGACCTCGATCTGCTCGCGGGCCTCGGCGCGCATCAGGTCGGCCACGCCCAGACCGTGGGCGATGTCGGTGGCGCTGATCACCGCCAGCACCGTCACGGTGGCGCCTGCCTTTGCCGCGCGCTGGGCGGCGAAGCGTATCGCCACCACGCTTTCCTGGCTGTCCTCCAGCAGGACGAGGAACTTGGTCATTTTCCGCCTATCGGTCGCCTCGGGGTCCGGTCAGATTGGCGTATCGTTGCCGATCAGACAACCCTTGGCATTATTCAACCGTGGGCGGTGCAACCATGCTTGCAAACGGGCATTGTTTCCCCGACCTTGCCCGAAGGGCAGGGGAACCGGGTCGAGAAACGGCCCGGCGATTGCAGAAGGCAAGCAACTGGTGTCGATCGAACAGGACTGGAGCCGCATCCGGGCGGCGCATGTGCCGCATCCCTTCGCACGGCCTCTGCTGCTGCCGGAATCGGCGCGCAAGCCCCTCTCCGACCGCTTCGGGATGCCGCTGGGCAAGCGCGTCTTCGACATCGTTCTCTCGGTTATCCTGCTGATTCCCCTGGGGTTCGCGATGGCCCTCGTGGCGCTGGTGCTGCTGATCGCGCAGGGTCGGCCGATCCTGTTCGTGCAGTGGCGGATGTGCTCGCCCCGGCGCGCCTTTCCGCTGATCAAGTTCCGCACGATGGTCGCGGCCGATACCGAGTTCGGCGTCACCGGCGCCGACCAGCATTGGCGAATCACCCCGCTGGGGCATTTCCTGCGCCGCAGCCGGCTGGACGAATTGCCGCAGCTGTTCAACATCCTGCGCGGGCACATGAGCTTCGTCGGTCCCCGCCCGCCCATGCCCGAACTGGTCCAGGCCGAGCCGGAGATCTTCGCGCAGGTGCTGCGCAGCCGGCCGGGCGTGACCGGGCTGGCGACGCTGATCTATCACCGGCACGAATACCGCATCCTGCGCCGCTGCAAGACCGCGCAGGAGACCCGCGCCACCTATCTGCGCTGCTGCCTGCCGACCAAGGCGCGCATCGACCTGATCTATCAGGAATACCGGACGCTGTGGCTGGACCTGTGGATCATCGTCAGCACGCTGCGCACGGTGGTGCTGCATCCCGACCGGCCCTTCCGGCGCAGCTATCGGCTGCGCAGGCCCTCGGGCCGGGTGTCAGGCCGGGCGGCGAAAGGGTCGCGGTCGTAGGTCACGCCCGACAGGTATAGCCCCTGCGGCGGGCAGACCGGCCCGCAGGCCGCGCGGTCGCGTGCCGCCAGCGCCTCGGCCACGCGCGCCGGCTTCCACGCGCCGGCCCCCACCCGCTCCAGCGTGCCGGTGATCGAGCGCACCTGATTGTGCAGGAAGGACCGCGCCCGCAGATGCAGGCGGATCTCCTGCCCGTCGGGCAGGGGGATGGTCTCGATGCGGATCTCGTCCAGCGTCTTGACCGGGCTGTTCGACTGGCACAGCACCGAGCGGAAGGTGGTGAAATCGTGTCGCCCGACCAGATGCGCCGCGCCCTGCCGCATCAGGTCCACGTCCAGCGGGTGGCGGATATGCCAGACGCGCCCCGCCTCCAGCGCCGGCGGCGCGCGGCGGTTGAGAATGCGGAAGACATAGCGCCGCTCGGTGGCCGAGAAGCGGGCGTGGAAATCCTCGCTCACGCGGGCGCAGGCGCGGATGGCGACGGGATGCGGGCGCAGATGCGCGTTCAGCGCCTCGGCCAGCCGGAAGGGGTCCCAGTCGCGCAGCAGGTCGGCATGGGCGGTCTGCGCGGTGGCATGCACCCCGGCATCGGTCCGCCCCGCCGCCGCGATCCGCGCCCCCGCCGAGAAGCCGGGATCGAGCCGGGCCAGGGCCGCCTCGACGGCGCCCTGCACCGAAGGCCGGTCGGCCTGCGCCTGCCAGCCGGAGAACGGCGTGCCGTCATATTCGATGAGCAGGGCAAAGCGGGGCATGGGCCTGTCGTCTTGGTGTGAATGCCACCCGATAGGGCGCAAGGCGGTGGCGGCGCAAGGGGAGGGAGCAAACTCATCACCGGGGGAAAGGGGCTGATGGGGCCATCGAGGCCCCTTCAGCCCCCGCCGGCCTGTGCCGGCGCCAGCCCGTGGGGTGGGGTCGCCCCGGTAATCGAGGCTGGGCAGGTGCAGGATGAAGGGCCGCAGGGCGATCTTGCGGAAGAAGGCCGCCTGTTGGCGGCCAAGCAGAGCGCGCAGGTGCGCGCCTTGTTTTCTTCGTTGTGCGGCCCCTGTTGGGTCCGCACGGCGGGGCGCTCGCCGCCCCCGCACCCCAGGCACTGCTCTCCAGGTTTCTAGCAGGAAGAAGAAAAGGGGATGCGGCGCAGAGCCGGGGTTGCCTCGCAAGGCAAGGCCGTGGTGTCGCATGGCAAGATGGCAGCTTCGCAATGCGTTGCAGGGCCAAGCGACAGCGGTGCCCATGCAGACCATGCAGGGGCAGCCGGGACAATTGCAGGTTCTCAGCCAAGAGCGAGGTGGTGCCCCCAGCACGGGCCGGGCGGCAGCGCAGGTTTGCCCCTTGGGGCAAACCTTCCCCCTTTTGCCATCTGTGCAATGGGTAAGTTCAGCCAGCCCACGCAGACTTATCCACGCCCGGAGACCCCCAAAGGAGTCGGAGGGGGTGGGTAAGTCGGGCAGCCCACGCCGCGCCGCGAAGAAGAAAGACTGGAAGCGGCCGTCAGGCCCGTTCGGTCTCACCAGCCTTGCCGGTGCCTGCCGCGATCTCATGTCCGTCGGCGTCTCGCAGGCCGGGGTGAGTCCGGCGGGTCGCAAGGTTCCGTTCTGCGGATGCTGTCGTCGGCAAGGCGGGATGCAGGGAAAAACCGTTCCCTGTCCTCGGGGTGCCGGCGAACGTGTCGGGGAAAGACCGGCCGGCACCGGGCCGGGCCGGTGCCGCCCTGCGACATGATGGTGCGAGGCCGGCAGGCGGCGCCCCTATTCGTTCCGGGGTGTTTCCCCGTTGGCCGGCACCCGCACGCCTTCGCGGGCCAGCCGGTCGCGCAGCACCTGAACCTCGATGTCCAGATCCTCGCGACCGCCCTCCAGGACGGCCTTCGAGCGGGCGGTGAAGTTCGCCTCCAGGTCGGCCAGCAGCGCCTCGTAATCCTTGCGCATCGCCGCGCGCGCCGCCGGGTCGGGCTGGCTGGCATATTGGTCGGCGAATTTCACCGTCGCATCGCGGGCGCCCAGCAGATAGACGCCCAGATAGCGTCGCGCCGGGGCCAGCGATGCCGGATTGTCCTGCACGTTGCGGAACAGCTCGCGCGCGGTGGCGGCGAAGCTGGCGATGCGGGTTTCAAGCTGGCGGTCGCGCAGGCGCAGCGCGGCGTCGGTCATCGCCTTCAGATGGGCCTCGCCCTCCTCGGTGATGCGGATCACCCGGTCCTGCTGGATGCCGTCAAACCCCTCCATGCCCTTGTCGCGCATCGGGTCGCCGCCGAAGCCCATCCGGTGCAGCACCGCCCCGATGACGCCCAGGACCAGCGGCGCGGCCAAGCCCGCCCCCGGCTCGTAGGCCGAGACGGCGAGGCCCAGCCCGGTCAGCACCATGCCGAACAGCTTGCGCGGGATGGCCGGGCGGCGGCTGACGCGGCGGGCGTCGTAGGCGGCCTCGGCCGCCAGCCCCTCGCGGGTCAGGAACATGGCGAAGGCGATGATGGCGAAGCCGGCGAAGTTGCGGCCCATATGCAGCGCGTCGCCCATGAACGCGCCCAGCAGCAGCGGCGAGGCCGCCAGCGTGATGGCGATGGTGCGGCCGGTGCGCGGCACGCGCGGCGCGTCGGAGGGGCGCGGCGGGCGCAGGGGCCGGGCCTCCGCCGCGCGTCCGGCGGAATCGGGGGAATAGCGGCCACCGTATCGTTTGGCCATGCTGGCCCTCCTTTCAGACCGCGGGCGGGCGGTCAGCCACGCCACATAGATCGCCAGCGCCACCAGCCAGAACGTCCGGCTGGAGAAAAGGCTCCACAGCATCGGTCCCTCAGACCGCCCAGCCGAAGGCGGTGTAGAGCGTGACCAGGAACAGCAGCCAGAACCCCAGCCGCGAGACGCTCTTGTCGCTCATCCCGTTCCCTTTCCCTGCGATGCGAACCTGTGGCGGATATAGGCACGCCCGACGCGCAGACAACCGCGCGCCTGGGCTTTTGCTAGCGCGGCGGGGATGGGGCCGCAAGCGGCGACGGCAAGGGGGGACCCGTCCGGGCGCGGTCTTGCGCGGTGCCTGCCCGGCCGGGCGGCGGCATGGGACCGACATGCCGTCCCGGAGCCGCAGCGATTCCCTGGTGGGCCATCCGCGCAAGGCGGGCGGTGTCGGCAGGGGGCGACCTGCCGCCGCCCGGACGCTTTGCCCGGCAACGGCGGTCCGCCATCCCCCAGTCGCGGGAATTCCCCGGCATGCCACCGGCTCGGGGCGGATCGAGGTGGCAAGGGGGATGTTCCGCCGCCCGATACACCGCCTTCCGGGGACGGCCCGCCGGCGCCCTTTCAGGGCTTGGCGGGCCGGCGCTGCCGCCCGGCCCTTCGGCATGGCGCCCCGCCGCGTCCGGGGGCAGGCGCCGCGTTCGTCCGGGGGGGCAGGGAAGGGATGGAGCGGGTGATGGGAATCGAACCCACGTCTTCAGCTTGGAAGGCTGCGGCTCTACCATTGAGCTACACCCGCATGGCCAACCGCATAGCGTGGGGCGGGCGCGCGCGCAAGCGGGCGCGGTGCCGCCATCCGGTCAGGGGCGCGCTGCCTGTGTGGATGACCGCCTCGCGCCGTCGGCGCCCGCCCCCTGCGCCGCCATATCGCGAGGGGGTTGGAGATGAAGGGGACCGGCGATGAACAGTCGCTCTGCGACGGCGCTGTTGCGCCGTCTTGTCGGGCTGGTCCGCCCGTTCATGCCTTTGGCCCCGCCGGCCTCGCCCGCAAACGGTGCGGGCATCTTGTCGGATTGGCCGGCGGCGGGGCGTGCCCTGATCGTCATGGGCGGAGGCATGCCTGGGCTGCCTGGCGTGGAACGTCATCCGGGCGGGCCGCGTGGCGTGGCTCTGGCGTGGCGCGACCGGAGCGGCAGGTGCCGCCGGTAGAGGAAAGGCCGCCTATCGCAAATTCGGCACCCCGCCCGGCGCCGCCTCCCGCAGCCCCATCGCCAGCGCGCGGCCGATGCGATGCGCCAGCGCCGACCAGCGGGGCGCGATGTCCGGCGGAGCATGGCGGGCCAGCACCTCGTCGAACAGCGCCAGCCAGCGCGGGAAATGCGCGGCCATCACGTCGCCGGCCTCGCGGTGGACGCGCATCGGATTGCCGTCATAGCCGCCCTCGCGCAGGATCGCGTTGCGCCAGAAGCGGGCGATCTTCGCCTCGTGCTCGGGCCAGTCGCGCACATGCGCCGCAAAGACCGGACCCAGCACCGCATCGCGCCGGACCTGTGCATAGAACACCGCCACCACCCGGTCGATCTGGGCGGGCGTGGCGTCGAAAAGGGGCAGGGGCGTGGACATGGCGCCAATCTGGGCCTGCGCCGGCCCTTGCGCAACCCCGCCCGGACTTTATACAGCGGGGCATGGATTTCCGGGGTCGCATCATTCGAATTATCAGCCCGGCGGTGTGAGGCCTTCCCACCGCCGGGCTGCCGCCATCCGCTATCCGACCCTTGCCCCGATGACAGGACCGCCGACCATGTGCGCCGATACGCCCGCCGTCCCCGACTACCGCGAGACCGTTTTCCTTCCCGAGACCGACTTCCCCATGCGCGCCGGCCTGCCCGCGCGCGAACCCGACTGGCTGGCCCGCTGGGAGCGGCTGGGCATCTATGACCGCCTGCGCGCGGGTGCGGCGGGCCGCAAGCCCTTCATCCTGCATGACGGCCCGCCCTATGCCAACGGCCACCTGCATATCGGCCACGCGCTGAACAAGGTGCTGAAGGACTTCATCACCCGCAGCCAGCAGATGATGGGCCGCGACGCGCGCTATGTGCCGGGCTGGGATTGCCACGGCCTGCCGATCGAGTGGAAGATCGAAGAAGAATACCGCAAGAAGGGCCTCGACAAGGACGCGGTGGCGCCGGTCGAGTTCCGGCAGGAATGCCGCGCCTTTGCCGCCCGCTGGGTGGACATCCAGCGCGAGGAGTTCAAGCGGCTGGGCGTCACCGGCAAGTGGGACGACCCCTATCTGACCATGACCGACCACGCCGAGGCGGTCATCGCGGACGAGTTCCTGAAGCTGCTGATGAATGGAAGCCTCTATCAGGGGTCGAAGCCGGTGATGTGGTCGCCGGTGGAAAAGACCGCTTTGGCTGAGGCGGAGGTCGAATATCACGACAAGGAAAGCTTCACCATCTGGGTGAAGTTCCGCGTGGCCGCGCCGGCCGATTCGCCCCTGCTGGGCAGCTATGTGGTGATCTGGACCACGACCCCCTGGACGATGCCGTCGAACAAGGCGGTCGTCTATGGCGAGGACATCGCCTATGGCCTTTACGAGGTGGTCGAGGTCCCCGGCGAGTGCTGGGCCAATGTCGGCGACCGCTTCATCCTTGCCGACAATCTGGCGGCGGACGTCATGGCGCGGGCGCGGCTGACGCCGGCGATGGTGCGCCGGGTGGCGGATGTGCCGGTCTCGGCGCTGGAAGGGCTGGCGCTGGCCCATCCCCTGCAAGGGGCCGAGGGCGGCGAAGGCGAATGGGACGATCTGCGCGATTTCCGCGCCGCCGGCTTCGTCACCGATACCGAGGGCACCGGCTTCGTGCATTGCGCGCCCTCGCACGGGATGGAGGAATACGAGCTTTACCGCGACCTGCGCATGCTGGATCGGGTCATCACCTATAACGTGCTGGACGATGGCAGCTTCCGCCCCGACCTGCCCTTCTTCGGCGGCAAGATGATCCTTGCGCCCAACGGCAAGGAGGGCAACGCCAACAAGGCGGTGATCGACAAGCTGGCCGAGGTCGGCGGGCTGCTGGCGCGCGGCAAGATCAAGCATTCCTACCCGCATAGCTGGCGCTCCAAGGCGCCGGTGATCTATCGCAACACCCCGCAATGGTTCGCCGCCATCGACAAGCCGCTGGCCGACGGCATGGGCGAATATGGCGACACCATCCGCCAGCGCGCGCTGGCCAGCATCGACCGGCTGGTGACATGGACCCCGCAGACCGGGCGCAACCGCATCCATGCGATGGTGGAAAGCCGCCCCGACTGGGTGCTGTCGCGGCAACGCGCCTGGGGTGTGCCGCTGACCTGTTTCGTCCGCCGGGGGGCGAAGCCGACCGATGCGGATTTCCTGCTGCGCGACCCGCAGGTCAATGCCCGCATCATCGCCGCCTTCGAGGAGACCGGCGCCGATGCCTGGTTCGAGCCGGGCTTCAAGGAAAAGGTTCTGGCCGGCCTGCACGATCCCGAGGACTGGGATCAGGTCATGGACGTGCTGGACGTGTGGTTCGACTCCGGCTCGACCCATGCCTTCGTGCTGCGCGACCGCGCCGATGGTAGCCCGGACGGGATTGCCGATCTTTACCTCGAAGGCACCGACCAGCATCGCGGCTGGTTCCAGTCCTCGCTGCTGCAATCCTGCGCCACCAAGGGGCGCGCGCCCTATCGCGGCGTGCTGACGCATGGCTTCACCCTCGACGAGAAGGGCATGAAGATGTCCAAGTCGCTGGGCAACACCATCGTGCCCGCCGAGGTCATCAGGCAATACGGCGCCGACATCCTGCGGCTGTGGGTGGCGCAGGCCGATTACACCGCCGACCAGCGCATCGGGCCGGAGATCCTCAAGGGCACCGCCGACAGCTATCGCCGGCTCAGGAACACCCTGCGCTTCATCCTCGGCGCATTGCATGGCTGGGATGAGGCCGAGCGCCTGCCCGAGGCCGAGATGCCCGAGCTGGAACGCTGGGTGCTGCACCGGCTGGCGAGCCTGGATGCGCAGGTGCGGCAGGGCTATGACGCCTACGACTTCCAGGGCGTGTTCCAGGCGCTGTTCAGCTTTGCGACCTCGGACCTGTCGGCCTTCTATTTCGACATCCGCAAGGACGCGCTCTATTGCGATGCCCCCGACAGCATCCGCCGCCGGGCCGCGCGCACCGTGCTGGACCTGCTGTTTTCGCGGCTGACGCTGTGGCTGGCGCCGATCCTGCCCTTCACCGCCGAAGACGTGTGGCTGTCGCGCTTCCCGTCCGAGGATGATTCCGTGCATCTGCACGACTTCCCGGACACGCCGGCCGCATGGCTGGATGACGGGCTGGCCGCGCGTTGGGACGCCATCCGCCGCACCCGCCGCGTGATCACGGCGGCCTTGGAGGTCAAGCGCGCCGACAAGACCATCGGCGCCAGCCTGGAGGCCGCGCCGGTGGTGCATGTCGAGGATGCCGACCTGCTGGCGGCGCTACGCGGCGTGGACATGGCCGAGGTCTCGATCACCTCGGGCCTCTCGCTGACCGCAGACCCGGCCCCGGCCGAGGCGTTCCGGCTGGCCGAGGTGCCGGGCGTCGGCGTGGTCTTCGAGATGGCGGAAGGCGGGAAATGCGGGCGCTGCTGGCGCATCCTGCCGGATGTGGGCAGCCATGCCCATCCCGGCACCTGCGCCCGCTGCGACGCGGTTCTGACAGCCGCCGGGGCATAGGCGGGCCGCTTTCGCCACCTGCCGCCGGCGGGACGGGCGGCGGCGATCGGTGCGGGGACCGGGATGGACGGCCCGCACCCGGACGCGCGGGATGCAGGGTGCGTGCTGCACGCACCGCCCCCGTCGCTCCGCGACCACGCAGACTTGTCCACGCCCGGAGACCCTCGGGAGTCGGAGGGGGTGGGCAAGTCGGGCAGCCCACGCGGCGCGTCCCGCGCAAGGCCGGGCGGCAGCGCCGGCCCGTCAAGCCCCGCAGGGGCGCAGGCGGGACGCCCCGGCCTTCCGGATCGTCCGGCGGGTCGTGCCATCCGCACCGCCGCACCCCCTGCCAAAGGGGACCCGAAAGGGGTCGTCGAGACCCCTTCGGGTCCCGCCGGCCGCTGCCGGCGACCGCGCCCCTGTGGCCGCCCGGCGGCCTAGTCCCGCGACCAGTAGCCGGCCTGTTTCAACGCCCTGCGGATCGCCGGCTCGGGCGGCGGGGCCTCGCGGTCGAACATCGGCCGGATGCGCCTTGCGCCCGCCTTGCGCAGTACCAGCCGGTGAAACGCCCCCCAGTCCCGCAGCACGCGCCGGACGGGCTTTTCGTCGGCCAGCGCCTCCAGCGCCGCCACGGCCGCATCGGATTCCCGCGCGTAGAGCAGCGACAGGTAACGGTAATGGCAGGTCACGGCGCCATCCATCCCGGCCAGTTCCGCGCCCGGCCGGCCGCCGCCGAGGCTGTGGATCACCAGCGGCAGCACGATCTGGTCCAGATGCACGTCCAGCCTCTGGCAGGCCAGCGCGTCGCCCGGCTCGTCCAGCACCGCTTGCGCCCAGTCGGCGAAGCGGCGCCCGAATTCCGCCGGATCGGCGCCGAAGAACCAACCGGCGTTGAAATAGAGGTAACGTTCCCAATGCTCGTCGGGCTGGGCGGGATCGAGGCTGGCCTCGAAATCCAGCCCGAAGCGGTCGTAAAGGCTGCGCCAGATCGCGGTATAGCCCGGCCCGTAAAGCGGCGGTTCGGGCCATGTGCCGCTGCGCCGCATCGAGGCCGAGGGGCGGGCGAAGTCGAAGGGCATCCGCGCCAGATCGCCGGTGACCAGCGTGTCGCTGTCGAGGAACAGGAAGGGCTGGCCCTCGGGCAGGACGGAAAGCGCCTCGATCTTGTTGCCATAGGGATAGGCATGGCCGAAGCGGGTGGCGGTGAAGGGCACGACCTGCGCCCCGCAGGCTTCCAGCGCGGCGCGCAGTTCTGCGGGCAGCAGGGTGTCCACGCCTTCCCATGCGGCCTCGGGCTGCGGTTCGGCCACGATCAGGCGGCCGGGGAAATCCGGGCAGGCGCGGCGCAGGCTGGCGGCCAGCGCCAGCGCCTCGAAGCCGATGCGGCCCCGCTGGCCCAGCACCAGCAGGTTGAAGGGCGGGGCGGCCGTTGCGCGGGTGCCGGAACGCGGTGCCGTCCGGTGTTTCGGGACGGTCTTGACGGCGCGGGGCGCGGGGGCGGGTTTCGGGCTGGCGATATCCGGTGCCTCGGGTCGGGTCGCCGGCACCGTTCCGCCATCCCCGTCCGCGCTGGCCTTGCCCCTGGCCGCCCCGGTGCCCACCTTGTCCGCCTCGGTGTCGGGCTTGCGTTTCGCGGCCATCCTTGCCACCTCTCGATCGGTATCGCTCCGGCTTGCACCGGCTGGCGGGTCGATGCAAGCCGGGGCTGAGCGAGGGGGCAAGCTGTTGCAGGACAAGGCCATCGTGGCGGGAACGCTGGGCGCGGCCTTTGCCGGCGGGCTGGCGGCGGTGGCGCTGGGCGTGCCGGCCGGGGCGCTGCTGGGGTCCAGCCTGACCGTGGCGCTGCTGTCGGCCGTGACCGGCCGGGGCGCGGTGCCGCTGCGGCTGCGCGATGCCGGTTTCACCGCCATCGGCGTGGCGCTGGGCGGCGGCATCGACCCCGACCTGGCCGCGCGCCTGCCCGGCTGGCTGCCCAGCCTGCTTCTGCTGATGCTGTCGCTGGTGGCGACCCTGTGGCTGGGCACCGTCGCCTTGCAGCGGCTGGCCGGCCTCGACCGCGAGACCGCCGTGCTGGCCACCGCGCCCGGCACCATGTCCAACGTGATCGCGCTGGCCGTCGAGGGGCGCGGCGAGGTCGGCGTGATCATGGGCCTTCAGGTGGTGCGGGTGCTGTTTCTGGTGCTGATGGTGCCGCCGCTGTCGGCGCTGCTGGATGCCGGCGCCATCCCGGCCGCCGCGCCGCATCCGCCGATGCGGCTTGTGCCGCTGGCGGTGCTGCTGGCCGCCGGCTTCGGGCTGGGCATGGCCGGCCAGCGGCTGCGCATCCCGGCCTCGTGCTTCCTGTTCGGGCTGCTGGTCAGCGCCGGCGCCCATGCCACCGGCCGGGTCGAGGGCGCCGTGCCGGACTGGGCGATGTTTTGCGGCCTCGCCATCGCCGGCGGCGCGCTGGGCACGCGGGTGCGCGGCATGGGCGGCGCCTCGCTGCGGCGGATGGCGCTGGCCGGGGCGGTGATGCTGGGGGTCACGCTGTCGGTGTCCATCGCCTTCGCGGCGCTGACGGCGGCGCTGACCGGGCTGCCTCTGGTGCAGCTCTGGGTGGCCTTCGCCCCCGGCGGGGTCGAGGTCATGGCCGCCATCGGCCTGGCGCTGGGCCATGATCCGGCCTTCATCGCGCTGCACCATTTCGCGCGCATCCTGGCGCTGGTGGTGCTGGTGCCGCTGGCCCTGGGCCGGGTGCGGGCGCAGGCCGGCCCCGGCCCGAGCCGTCAATCCGCGCGATAGTCGATCATCCGCGCCCGCGACAGCGCAAGCCGGATCCGGTCCGGCGCCGTCTGGTGCAGGCAGATGCGCCGGTTCCACGGCCCGTCCACCAGCCGGAACAGATAGCGCCCGCCGCCCAGCGCCTGCAAGGGCATCACCCGCCGCGCCGGCCCGGCGCCCATCACCACGGCATCGCCCTCGATCGCCAGCATCGCGCCCGACTCGTGGCGCCAGCGGCCCCCGAGGCCGGGCGCAACCGCCGCCTCGCGCACCGGAAGATAGCGCACGGGCGCGAAGCCGGCACTGCCCACGACCGCCTCGCCCTCCATCCGCAGCCGCAGCGAGGAGGTCGGCGAATGGCTGTCCACGCCGCCGCCCTCCGCCGGATAGACCGCCACCTCGTCGTCGAGGCGCGAGACCGAGGCCGCGCCGACCTCGATCCAGTCGGCGCCCTCGGGCGCGACATAGAGGCCCGGCACCAGGTCGCTGCCCGCCGCCGGCAGGGTCTCGCCCAGCAGCGCCGCCATGACCTGCGCCGCGAGGTTGGCGGTGTTCACGTCGTCGCGGTTGCAGACCAGCGCCACGCCGGCCCCGGTTTCGGGGTCCAGCAGCAGATAGCTTTTATAGCCGGGCTGCGAGCCGCCATGCCCGACCAGCTCGCGCCCGCCGACCCATTGCCGGCGCATCCCCAGGCCATAGCCGGTCGGCCGCCCGTCCAGCAGCGGCCGCGGCGCGCTCAGCGCCGCCAGCTGGCCGGCAAAGCCCGCCTCGCCGGTCAGCAGCCGCCGGCCCCATTCGGCCAGCGCCCGGCCGCTGGCGGTCAGGCTGCCCGCCGCCGACAGGTGCATGCCCTGAACCCCCTCGCGCCAGCCGGCGCCGTCATGCCAGTAGCCGGGCACCAGACCCGGCACCGGGTCGGTCCACATCTCGGCCGCGCGCATGGGCAGGCCGGTGGGCCGGCGCATCTCGTCGCGCAGGAAATCGTCGAACAGCAGCCCGCGGGCGCGCATGGCTTCCTCGACCAGCCGATAACCGCCGTTCGAGTAATGCACCTCGGTCCCCGGCGCATAGTTCAGCCGGGGCAGGGCGGCGTGGAAGGCCAGCAGGGGCGCGGCGTGGGACTGGGCAAAGATGGAATGGCCGGTCAGGATCAGGCTTTCGCGGGTGTCCGGGATGCCGCCGGACATGTCCAGCGCCCGGCCCACCGTCACCGCGCCCGTCTCCGGCGCCAGTTGCGGCAGGTGCTTGCCCAGCGGGTCGTCGAGGCCGACCGCCTCCGGGTGCGCCAGCACGAAGGCGGCGAAGACATGCTTGGTCACCGAGGCGCAGCGGGCCACGCTGTCGATGCCGAAGGGCCGGCCCGTGGCCAGGCTCTCCACCCCCGCCGAGGCCGTTGCCCGCAGCCCGGTGCGGTCGAAGGCCAGCACCGCGCCGCCCGGCCCGTCGCCTGCCCAATCCGCCGCGGCCTCGACCGCCGCACCTGCCGCCTTCCAGTCCATCGCCCGTCCTCCAGCCTTTGTCCCAGCGGCTCGCACAGATGGGCGGCGGCTGCAAGGCTGCGGCGCCGGGGCGGCCCCTTCGCAGGAGGCGTCGTCGGCTTCTGCCGGATGCCGTGCCGCGCGTGGAAACAGGTTTGTCGCGGCATGCTGCATCCGTCACCTCCTCGATGCCGTCCCACACGCGGAAACAGGCGTGGGCACCATCGCCAGCCCTGTCACGGCCGACATGCCGCCCCGCGCGTGGAAGCAGGTATGGCGCACGGTGGCGCGGGCAATCCGCATGAGATGCCGCCCCGCGCGCGGAAACAGGGTCTTGGACGACGCCCCAGCCTGAGCCGGGCCGGGCTGCCGGAAAAGGGCAGGGCGCTTGCACGCGCCTTCGCCCAGCCGCTGCGCCGAGGCGCAGGAAACACAGGCGGTCAGCTTGCCGCCGGCGACAACGCGCCCCTGCTCGGGGATAGGGGGGCGCCGGCCGATGCGCGGTGGCTGCCGCGCCGGCGCCGGGAAGATGGCCGGGATCGGTCAGCCGCCGCTCCGGCAGCCCCACCGCCGCGCCGGCGCGTGAAAAAGGGCCGGGTGCGGTTGCACTGGCGGCGCCAAGGGTCGAAACAGGGGCGCGACAGGACAGGAGGCCCCCATGACGACCGCAACCGACAGCTTGCCCGCGAATCTGGTTTTCGACGGCCATAACGATGTGCTTCTGCGCATCTGGAAGGCCGGCGGCGATGCCGCCTCGCGCTTCCTGACCGGCGAGCAGGGCGGGCATATCGACATTCCCCGCGCCCGCAAGGGTGCCCTGGGCGGCGGGCTGTGCGCGATCTATGTCCCCTCCGAGCGGGTGGAGGATGCCGAAGGCAACTGGCCGACCCCGCCCCGCGCCGAGGCCGCCGACATCACCCTGCAAATGGCCGGGTTGCTGATGCGGCTGGAACGCGAGGGCGACGGCGCGGTGACGATGTGCCGCAGCGCCGCCGAGATTCGCGCCGCGATGGCGCGGGGCAGCTTTGCCGCCGTCATGCATATCGAGGGGGTCGAGGCCTTCGCCGCCGATCTGGACCTGCTGCATGTGCTGCATGCGGCCGGTTTGCGCAGCCTCGGCCCGGTCTGGTCGCGGCCCAACATCTTCGCCTTCGGGGTGCCGTTCCGCTTCCCGTCCTCGCCCGACATAGGACCGGGGTTGTCCAAGGCCGGCAAGGACCTGGTGCGGGCCTGCAACGCGCTGAAGGTGATGGTGGACCTGTCGCATATGAACGATGCCGGGTTCTGGGACGTGGCGGCGATCTCGGATGCGCCGCTGGTGGCCAGCCATTCCAACGCGCATGCGCTCTGCCAGCACAGCCGCAACGCCACCGACCGCCAGCTCGACGCCATCCGCGACACCGGCGGGCTGGTCGGCATCAATTTCGGCGTCGGCTTCCTGCACGAGAAGGGCGAGCGCGACACGGCCCTGCCGCTGGAGCAGATGGTGCGCCATGTCGATTACATCGTGAACCGCATCGGCATCGAGCATGTGGCGCTGGGTTCGGATTTCGACGGCACCACCATCCCGGCGGCCATCGGCGATGCGGCGGGGCTGCCGGCGCTGGTCGCGGCGCTGGAGGCCGGCGGCTATCGCGGCGACGACCTGGCGCGGATCACGCATGGCAACTGGCTGCGGGTGCTGGAAGCGACCTGGGGGGCGTAGGGATACGCAAGCCCGACCCCGCAGGGGCGGGCAGCGCCGGGACGGAGTGATGGCCGGGGCTGCGCATCGCCCCGACCGCCTCCCGCCGGGGCATCGCCGGGCCGATCGAGGCCCCATGCCGTTTCGGACCGTCAAGGCCCGTCCCGCCGCGGGCCTTGCGCCTTTCGCACCCCAAGCGGCGGCGGATCGGCGCCGGTCGGCATCGCCGCCGCTTTTCCTCTTGCGCAGCCCGGACCATGCGGGGATTCTCGCCCGAATGTTTCGAACTCGCGGGCAAACAATCCCATGTTTCTGGAAATTGCGATCGTCATCGTGCTGACCCTGTTCAACGGGCTGCTGGCGATGTCGGAACTGGCCATCGTCTCGGCGCGCCCGGCGCGGCTGAAGGTCATGGCCGAGCAGGGCAGCCGGGGCGCCGGCACCGCGCTGCGGCTGGCGGCCGATCCGGGCCGCTTCCTGTCCAGCGTGCAGATCGGCATCACCCTTGTCGGCATCCTCTCGGGCGCGTTCTCGGGCGCGACGCTGGGCGTGCGGCTGGCCGGCGCGCTGATCGGGGCGGGCCTGTCGCCGGCGCTGGCGCAAACCCTGTCGGTGGGCGGCGTGGTCGTCGCCATCACCTATCTGTCGCTGATCCTGGGCGAGTTGGTGCCCAAGCAGATCGCCCTGCGCTCGCCCGAGCCGGTGGCGGTGCGGGTGGCGCCGCTGATCGCGGGCATCGCGAAGATCGCGGCGCCGGTGGTCTGGCTGCTGGACCGCTCCGGGCGGCTGGTGCTGTCGCTGCTGGGTCAGTCCAGCAAGGACGACCGCGGCATCTCGGACGAGGAGATCCGCATGGTCATCGCCGAGGCGCGCAGCGCCGGCGTGATGGAGCAGGCCGAGACCCAGATGATCGCCGGCGTCATGCGCATCGCCGACCGCACCGCGCGCGGGCTGATGACGCCGCGCCGCGAGGTCGAGGTGGTCGATGTCGGCGACAGCCATGCCGATGTCGTGCGCCGCTTTCGCGAGACGGGGCGGGCGCGGCTGCCGGTGCGCGACGGCGGCGACGACGAGATCATCGGCGTGCTGATCTGGCGCGACTTCCTTCAGGATGTGGATGACGGGGCCGAACGCGGCATCCGCGACCAGATCATCGAAGCGCCGGTGGTGCGCGACGGCCTGCCTGCGCTGGACGTGATCGAGTATCTGCGCAACGCCCCGGCGCATATGCTGCTGGTCTATGACGAATACGGCCATTTCGAGGGGATCGTCACGCCGATGGACGTGCTGGAGGCGATCACCGGCGAATTCCCGGATGAGGAGGACGAGCCGAAGCTGGTCGAGCGCGAGGATGGCAGCCTGCTGGTGTCGGGCTGGATGCCCGCCGACGAATTCGCGGACCTGACCGGGATCACGCTGAAGCCGGATCGCGATTTCGCCTCGGTGGCGGGGATGGTGATCGACTAGGTGGGGATGCTGCCCGCCATCGGCACCCATGTCGACATGCAGGGCTGGCGGCTTGAGGTGGTGGACATGGATGGCCGCCGCATCGACAAGCTGCTGGTGCGCAAGCTGCCGGGCGACGCCTGACCCCTGGCTGGCGGCGGGTCGGTCTGAAGCATTTTCAGTGGAAGCGGATAGCGGTTTCGTGCCTGGAATGGTGTAAAAACAATGGGCTAATATATTGCGGTGACGTGGCGGATTGCCGGAATGCCATAGCGAGCCGCTGATGGCTCCGGTTGAAGGTGCCGGGAAAGCTGCCAGCTTTCGGGGTCTCGTCGCGGGTGGCGGCGACCCCTGACGGCCGGGGCCGCGCCTCGTTGCCGGTGATGGCACGGCAGCCCGCGAGGGTCGCGGATACAGGTGTGGGCAATGGCCTGCGGGGGGACCGGGGGGCGCCGTGAGCAACCGGCCTCGGACCGGCGCCACCCCTCATCGGCAGGGCAATGGCGACGCGGGTGGCATGGGCCAGGCCCCGCAAGCGCGGATGACCGGCCAGCCGCAAGCTGCTGGACCGCCTGCCGGTTCAGCGCGGATTCGCCGCCAGCCAGTCCGACAGCAGCGGCCGCGTGGCGCCGTCCGGGCCGGTCACCGCCGTCGCCGCGCAAAGCGCATTCAGGATCGCCTCCTGCGTGGCTTCCGCCGCCGCGCGGAACAGGTCGTCGATGCGGCCATCCGACAGGCGCAGCATCGGCGCAAGGTCCGCATCCGGCGCATGCGCCACCCGGTTGGCGGTGGTGAAGCCGATCACCACGTCGCCGCTGCCATGTCCCCAGAACGCCCCCAGCCGCGCGATCCCGGCCCCGGCGCGGCGGCAGATGCGGGCCAGTTGCCGCTGGTCCACCGCCACATCCGTCGCCAGAACCACGATGATCGAACCCTTTTCCGGGGCCGGGGGCCGGCGCGGATCGGGCCGCCGCCCGTCCGGCAGCACCAGATCGCCCGCCGCGCCGAAATTCGCCAGCACCAGCACGCCCAGATGCCGCGACTCGCCCGCCACCGCCACCTGCCGCGAGGCCGTGCCGATGCCGCCCTTGAAGCCGAAGCAGCTCATCCCCGTGCCCGCCCCGACCGAGCCTTCGGCCACCGTCTCGCCCGCCGCCGCCAGTGCGGCAAGGGCATCCCCCTCGGTCACGGCCAGCGCCTGGATGTCGGACAGCCCGCCGTCATTGCATTCGCCCACCACGGCGTTGACGGTCGAGGTCTGGCGCCCGATCTGCGGATTTTCGGCGATCGCCGCGCGGATCAGGGCGTTGACGCAGGTGCCCACGCCGAAGGTGTTGGTCAGCAGGATCGGCGTCTCCAGCGTGCCCAGTTCCGCGACCTGCATCAGGCCGGCGCTCTTGCCGAAGCCGTTGACGACCTCGACGGCGGCGGTCAGCTTCTGCGCGAACAGGTTGCCCGGCGCCGGGATGATCGCCGTGACGCCGGTATTCAGCCCCTCGCCCTGCCGGGTGACGTGGCCCACCCGCACCCCCGGCACATCGGTGATCGCATTCCGCGCCCCCGGCGCCATGCCGCCCGCCATCAGCCCGAAATCCCGCGCCCGCGCCATATCGACCCCCTTCACGATTGCGGCCCCGTTAGAGCCGCTTCGCCCCCCGCGCGCAAGCCGCGAGGCGAGGGGTCACGGTGCGGGGCGGTATCCCGGCTCCCACTCCACCACCGCGCTGATGCAATTGTTGAAGCAGGCAGCGGGCCGCCATTCGGCGAGGGTCATCATGCCGATATGGGGATCGGGCGCCGGCGCGCAGGCGGCCAGCAGGATCAGGGCGCAAAGGGACAGGCGGAGCATGGCGGCGACCTCTCATGGCACCCGCCGATACTATTTCAGGTCCGGCCAGGGGGTTAGCTGTGCTTTTGGACAGGTCGAACAGCCCGCACCAAAAAACCAACGCCTTGACGATAGAGAAAAATGGTGGGCGACCCTGGAATCGAACCAGGCATGGGTCTCCCCGGCGGAGTTACAGTCCGCTGCCGCACCTTGCAGCACGTCGCCCTAGCCCCGGCCGCAGGCCGGGAACGAGGGGCTGATTACCGGTGCCGCATGCGGGCGTCAAGCGGTTTTCCGGCGCGCAGGCTTTTGCGCAACGCTGCCCGCGCAAAACCCCCGCGCCGGCCTTTCCCGCGCCGCGCCCAGGGCCTAATCTGCGCGCCGCGAACATGGGCAAGGGACAGGGCGTGACGCATATCATCGTCATCGGCAACGAGAAGGGCGGCTCGGGCAAGTCCACGACCTCGATGCATATCGCCACCGCGCTGGCGCGGATGGGGCATCGGGTGGGCGCGCTGGACCTCGACATCCGCCAGCGCAGCTTCGGCCGCTATCTGGAGAACCGCATGGCCTGGATGGTGCGCGAGGGGGTCCAGCTGCCCACGCCGATCCTCGGCACGCTGGCCTCCGCCTCGACCGACGACACCGATCCCCTGTCGCATGCGGTGGCGGAGCTGGAGCCGCAATGCGACTTCATCCTGCTGGACTGCCCCGGCAGCCATACGCGGCTGAGCCAGATGGCGCATATGCTGGCCGATACGCTGGTCACGCCGATGAACGACAGCTTCATCGACTTCGACCTGCTGGCGCGGATCTCGCCGGAGGGGAAGATCCTCGGCCCCTCGGTCTATGCGGAAATGGTGTGGAATGCCCGGCAGTTGCGCGCGCGCGCCGGCGCGCCGCCGATCGACTGGCTGGTGCTGCGCAACCGGCTGGGCACGCAGGAGATGCACAACAAGCGCAAGGTCGGCAGCGCGCTGGCCAAGCTGTCGAAACGCATCGGCTTTCGCGTCGCGCCCGGCTTTGCCGAGCGGGTGATCTTCCGCGAGTTGTTCCCGCGCGGGCTGACGCTGCTGGACCTGCGCGACATCGGCACGGCGCAGCTATCCATGTCCAACATCGCCGCGCGGCAGGAGTTGCGCGACCTGATCGCGGCGTTGAACCTGCCCGGCGTGGCGGTGGATTTCTGACGCCGGCCGGGCCGAAGGGTCAAAGCGGCAGGGACAAGGTTCCGGTGGTCTGGTGGCCGGGCAGAGGGGTGATGAAAGGGCTTACAGGCTGGCGGAGGGTGTGGCGCCCCCGAAGGACAGGGCCACGCTGCTGGTGGGGTCATTGGGTTGCTATGACATGATTGGCGAACCGGATATGAGCCATGATCTGGATTTCACCTTGCACGAACGATCCAAATTCGAGTTTGTCCGCGAGCAACTGACCGATGCGCAGCGGGCCGAGCTGGATCAGGTGGACGCCTTCTGGCGTGCGAATCCCGAGGCGTTCAACAACGAATTCAAGAGGCTCCATGCCTTCGAGAACAAGAAGACCGCGATGGAGGGGATGGGGGTGTTCGACGATCAAGGCCGCGTGCCGGAAATCCCCCGCTCGCACTGGTGGTTCTGGCCAATCGAGGAAGGGGCGGGATCGTGACGGAGGCAAGGAAATCAGAGCCGTGGAAACCTGCGGACGGTGCTGGTCATGCTCGTGAGGGTGCCCGTGGGTATTCAGCGGCAGCAAGCGGCAACGCTGTGCGGGCTTCCAGCCGCCGCCCAGGGCCTTGGGTCTTTGCAAGGCACGCCCGCTGAACTGAGGGCGCGCCCCGTCCCGGCATCCGCGCGACCGGATCGAAAGCCGGCGGCAGGGGGCAATGATGGTGCCCCCTGCCCCCTATTCCGGTCCGGTGTTCAATTCCTCCCGGCCGGCGGCGGCGCATAGCGGCCCGGCGGATCGCCGGGGAACGCGCAGGGACCGCTGCCGCAGGGCGCCGCGGGGTCGATCAGCGTGAAGACCGCCGTGCCGATCACGCCGACATTGGCCACCGATCCGGCCGGCGTATTCGCCGCATAGGCATCCGGCACCGCCGAGAAACGGAAGGCGGCGACCTCGGCGCTGCTCTTGCGGAAGCCCTCGATGCGCAGGGTCTCGCCGGGGCGCAGCACATAGCCGCGCTGGCGGGTGCTGCCCGGCTGGCCGGACAGCACGTCCAGCCCGTCGACGGTCGCCACGATCTCCAGGCTCCGGGCCGAGCGGCTGCGGTATTCGAGGATGTAACGCTCGCCCTTGCGGCCTTGCAGATGCGGCTGGCCGGCAAGGGCATGGATCGGCCAGGCGCCGCCGCCGGCGCGCAGGACCCGCATGGTGACGCGCCCGTCGGCCAGGACCAGTTCGCGCAGCGGCTCGCCGGCGAAGGGCGCCGCGGAATAGGGCAGTTCCTGCACCGCCAGCGGGCGCTCGCCTTGCCGTTTCAGGCTGAGGGTGGAGACGCGCGACGCCACCCCCTCGCCCCATTGCGTGCCCAGCCGGGTGTCGCGCATCGGAGCGGCGGCGGCGACCTCGGTGGTGGCCGCGGGGCCGGGCGCCACGGCGCAACCGGCCAGCACCAGCGGCCCGAGGGCCAGCAGCAGGACCAGCGGGCGGAGGAGGGCGCGGAGAATTCTCATGGAAAGCCTGCCTGTCGAAAGGGCTGTTGCCGCCACGCTATCCCTGCGCTGGCGGTTCGCAAAGCCCCATCCGCCCGCCCCTTGCGCAAACCTGCCGATTGCGCTGCGGGTTGCCCGCGCGGGGGCAGGAAGCCGCCTCGGGCGCGCTGTCCGGTGCCACCGCCGGGGTGCCGCGGCTTTCCTGCGCGCGGGAGGCGATCCCCGACAATAGCCACGTTGTCATCGACGGCACCGAGCTGCGGCTTTCCTGCGCGCGGGAGGCGATCCGGGCATAGGGCTGGTCCACCGGGGGCAGCCCGGCCTGCGTGGCGGTGATCAGGCGGCGGTCGGTTTCGTCCAGCATCATGCCGCCGCCCTGAAGCCGATGAAAAATTCTTCCAGTTTCGGGAATTGCAGCACGGTCAGGCCGGTCTCGGCCTCGATCCGCGCGCAGGTTTCCCCGATGCCCTGGGGCGCAGGCGGGGCCAGCACGAACCATATGTTCTGCGCATGGTCGCGGGTATGGTTATGTGCGACCTCGGGATGGGCGTCGACCAGATCGGCGATGCGGTCGAAATCCTCCGCGGGTGCCGACGGAGGGAGCCGCCGATGTCGCGGGCCTCGTGAGCGTTTCCCACGCTGCGGCTTTCCCGCGCGGGGCAAGCAGCGTGCCGGTGCCACCCCCATTGCCTGCATGCCGTCAACCTGCCAGCATGAGGTCCGGCGGGGCAGGCAGGACCGGATGCAGGACGACAATCCCGATTTGCGGCGCTGGATCGGCCGGACCGAGGCGCGGACCGAACGGATCGCCGCCTTTCCCGCCAATGCGCTGGAGGCGACGCTGAACCGCGATCCCGCGCTGGCCGAGGGCGATGCGCTGCCGCCGCTGTATCATTGGCTGCATTTCCTGCCGCTGCACCGGCTGGACCACACCAATTACGACGGGCATGCCCGGCTTGGCGACTTCCTGCCCCCGGTGCCGCTGCCGCGGCGGATGTGGGCCGGCGGGCGGCTGGACTTTCTGGCGCCGCTGCGCATCGGGGCCGCGCTGCGCCGCGTCTCCACCGTGCTGGAGGTGACGCGGAAGGAGGGGCGCTCGGGCGCGCTGGCCTTCGTCACCGTCGAGCACCGGATCGAGGATGGCGCGACCCTCTGCCTGCGCGAGCAGCACGACATCGTGTATCGCGAGGCCCCGCGCGCCGATGCCGGCCCGCCCGCGCCCGTTCCTGCACCCGAATCCGGCGATTTCGCGGCGGTGGTCCAGCCCGATCCGGTGCTGCTGATGCGCTATTCGGCGCTGACCTTCAACGGCCACCGCATCCATTACGACCTGCCCTTCTGCCACGGCGAGGGCTATCCCGGCCTCGTCGTCCACGGGCCGCTGCTGGCGACGCTGCTGGCCGACCTCGCCCGCCGCCACCGGCCCGAGGCGCGGCTGACGGGTTTCTCGTTCCGCGCGCTGGCGCCCGTTTTCGACACTGCGCGGTTCAGCATCCACGGCGCCACGGCCGCGCCCGGCCGCCTGCGCCTGTGGGTGCGCCGCCATGACGGGGCGCTGGCGATGGATGCCGAGGCGTCTCTGGCATGAGCCGGGAACCGGCCCGAGGCAGGGCCGCCCGTTCCCCGCCTTCGCCCGCCGCGCGGGCCTGCGGCGGGCGAAGGCCGGCGAGGGGCGGGAACCGTGCCGGCATGGCTTTGGTTTCCCCCGCGACTGCGCTATCCAGCAGTCCCACCTCCCGGCTTGAGAAGATGGCCCCGATTGCGACCGACCCGATTCGTGGCCCCGAGGCCGAGCATGACCCCCGCCATCCCCGCGCGCTCTGACCCGGCGCGCGCTGGCCGGCGCCGGCCGCAGGGGCGCGCGCGATGAGCGAGGCCGGCGAGCCTCCGGCACCGTCCCGCTGGGCGCGGCTGCTGCCGGTGTTGCCCTATCTGGCGACGCTGGCGCTGTTCGTGCTGGGGGTGGCGGCGCTTTATCACCTGTTGCGCGACGTGCCGCTGGAGGAGGTCCGCCAGCAGGCCCGGCAGGTGCCCGCCCACGACCTCGCGCTGGCGCTGGCGGCGACGGTGGCGGGCTATGCGGCGCTGGTCTGCTATGACTGGACGGCACTGCGCTATGTCGGGCGCGACCTGCCGGCGCGGGCGGTCGCGCTGGGCGGGTTCCTGGCCTATTCCATCGGCAACACCGTGGGCATCAGCGCGCTGTCCGGCGGCGCCGTGCGTTACCGCGTCTATTCGGCGCTGGGGCTGGGACTGGCCGACATCGCCCGCATCTCGACCTTCGTGGCGCTGGCCTACGGGACCGGGGCGACGATGGTGGGGCTGGGAGCGCTGATCGCCTATCCCGATGCGCTGGGCGCGGTGCTGCCGCTGCCGCCGGGGCCGGTGCGGCTGCTGGCGCTGGCCGGCTTCGTGCTGGGCAACCTGCTGATCTGGGGGTCCAGTCTGACCCGCACCGCGCTGCGGCTGGGCCGCTGGCGGATCGAGGCGCCGGCGCCGGGTCTGCTGGCGGTGCAACTGGCCGTCACCCTGGTCGAGATGGTGACGGGCGCGCTGGTGCTTTACCTGTTCCTGGGGGCCGACATCGCCTTCGTGCCCTTCCTCGCCGTCTATCTGGCGGCGACGATGGCCGGCATCCTCAGCCATGTCCCCGGCGGGGTGGGCGTGTTCGAGACCGTGATCATCGCCGCCCTGCCGGTCAGCGTCTCCACCACCGACGCGGCGGCGGCGCTGCTGGTCTATCGGCTGGTCTATTTCATCCTGCCCTTCATGGTGGCGCTGGCGCTGCTGGCCGCGACCGAGGGCCGCCAGCTTGCCACCGGCCGCATCACCGCGCTGGCCCGCGCCCTGACCGGGGCGCTGGTGCCGCTGGGCATGGGGGCGATGGTGATGGTCTCGGGCGCGGTGATGATGCTGGCGCCGATGGTGCCCGCCGCCTCGCAACTGGCTCGCGAGGCCGAGGTCGCGCTGCCCCTGGCCTTCGTCGAGGTCGGTGCGCTGCTCTCGACCGTGCTGGGCGCGATGCTGGTGCTGATCGCGCAGGGGCTGCTGCGGCGGCTGGCGGGGGCGTGGTGGCTGACGATGGCGGCGCTGGGCGCCGGCATCGGCGCGGCGCTGCTGGACGGCTGGGACATCGACCGGGCGCTGTTCCTGGCGCTGGCGGCGCTGTTGCTGCTGCCCTGCCGGGGGGCCTTCTACCGCTCGACCCGGCTGACGCGGGGGGCGCTGTCGCCGGGCTGGTTCCTGCTGGTGGGGGCGATGCTGTGCTCGGTGGTGGCGGTGGCGCTGCTCTCCACCCATGCCGCGCCTTATGCCCATGAAACGCCCTGGGTCTTTGCCGACGACACCCGCGCCCCGCGCGCCCTGCGGGTGGCGCTGACCGGCTGCTTCGTGCTGGCGCTGCTGACCGTGTGGCAGGCGCTGCGCCGCGCCCCCTTCCGCGAGGGCGCCGATGCGCTGACGCGCGGGCAGGTCGAGGGCGTGGTGGCCCGCTGGGGCCGGGCCGGCGACGCGCTGGCGCTGAGCGGCGACAAGTGCTTCCTGCTGTCGGAGGGCGGCGACGCGGTGATCGCCTATGCGGTGCAGGGCCGCGCCTGGGTGGCGCTGGGCGATCCGATCGGCGATCCGGCGCAGGTCCCCGGCCTGATCTGGCGATTCCGCGACGCGGCGCGCCGGGCGCGGGTGACGCCGGTCTTCTACGAGGCCGGGACGCGCTGGTTCCCGCAATGGATCGAGACCGGCATGATCCTGTTCAAGCTGGGCGAGGAGGCGGTGGTGGACCTGACCGGCTTTTCGCTGGACGGCCCGGCGCGCAAGCGCCTGCGCACCACCCGCGCCCGCGCCCGGCGCGACGGGCTGGATTTCGCGCTGCTGCCCGCCGGGGCCTCGGACGGGCTGCTGGAGGAGTTGCGCGCGATCTCGGATCGCTGGCTGGCGGCGCGGCCGGGGCGCGAGAAGACCTTCTCGGTCGGGCGATTCGATCCCGACTGGCTGCGGCGCTTTCCGCTGGCCGTGGTGCGCCATGACGGGCGGCTGGCCGGATTTGCGCTGGTGCTGCTGGACGGGCGCGGGCAGGGGGCGGCCATCGACCTGATGCGCCACGACCCCGCCGTCGGCCTGCCCGTCATGGAGTTCCTGTTCACCGAGGCCATGCTGGCGCTGGCCAGGCAGGGGGTGGCCAGCCTCAGCCTCGGCGTGGCGCCCCTGGCCGGGCTGGAGGATGCGCGCAGCCTCGCCGGCCGGGTGGGGCGGCTGGTCTATCGCCACGGCGGGCGCTTCTACGGCTTTCAGGGGCGGCGGCGGTTCAAGGAGAAATTCGCCCCCGAATGGCAGCCGCGCTATCTGGTGCTGCCGCGGCTGAGCAACCCGGTCGCGGTGGTGGCGGATGTGACGCGGCTGATCTCGGACCCGCGGGTGCGGGGCGGGGCGGTGCTCAGGCCGCGCGCGCCACCGCGCGGCTGATCCGGCGCCGGCGCCATGCCAGCGCGGCCATGAAGCCGGCCGCCATCAGCAGGATGACCGTGGCCGCCGGCGAGGCATCGAGGAAGAAGGATAGATAGGCGCCCCCGACCATGCCCGCCAGCGCCACGCCGGTCGAGACCAGCATCATCGCCCCGAAGCGCCGGGTCAGCAGGAAGGCGATGGCGCCGGGCGCGATCATCAGCCCCACCGCCAGCACCAGCCCGACCGACGAGAGCGTGGCCACGATGGTCAGCGACAGCAGCGCCAGCAGCCCGTAATAGAGCCAGCCGGTGCGCAACCCCGAGGCCTGCGCCTGCACCGGGTCGAAGGAAAACAGCAGGAAGTCGCGCCATTTCAGCCCCAGCACCGCCGCCACCGGCAGCGCGATCAGCGCCAGCCGCACAAGGTCGGCGCCGCCGATGCCCAGCATGTTGCCGAACAGGATGTGGTCCAGGTGCAGCCCGGTATCGGTGGCGACATGGATCACCAGCCCCAGCGCGAACATGCCGGAAAACACCACGCCCATGACGGTGTCGCGCTTGACGCGGCTGTTCTCGGACAGAAAGCCCACGGCGACCGCGCAGCCCATGCCGGCGGCGAAGCCCCCGACCAGCAGCGGCAGGCCCGCCAGATGCGCCAGCACCACGCCGGGCAGGATGGCATGGCTGACCGCATCGCCCATCAGCGCCCAGCCCTTCAGCACCAGAAAGCACGACAGCAGCCCGGCGGGGATCGCCAGCAGCAGCCCGGCAAGGAAGGCGTTCTGCATGAAGGGATAGGCGAAGGGGGCCAGCAGGGTGTCGATCATGCCGGGTCTCCGTCTTGCAGGGCCTTGCGGGCGCGGCGGCGGGCGGCCAGAACGCCGTGGCGGGGCGCGAAGGTGAAGGCCAGCAGGAACAGCGCCACCTGAAGGCAGACGATCACCCCGCCGGTGGCGCCGTCGAGGAAATAGCTGAGATAGGCGCCCACCGCGCCGCTGGCCGTGCCGATGGCCACCGCCAGCGCCAGCAGGCGCGGGAAACGGTCGGTCAGCAGATAGGCCGTGGCCCCCGGCGTCACCACCATCGAGATGACCAGAAACGCCCCCACGGTCTTCATCGCCGCCACCACGGCGGCCGACAGCAGCGTGAAGAACACCACGCGCAGCAGGCCGGGGCGCAGGCCGACGCTGCGGGCATGGGTCTCGTCGAAGAACACCGCCAGCAGGTCGCGCCACAGCGCCAGCAGCACCACCAGGCAGACCACGCCGATGATGACCAGCTGCACCGTGTCGCCCCGGTCGATGCCGAGGATGTTGCCCATCGTGATCGACTGGATGTTGACCGAGATCGGGTTCTTCGAGGCCAGGAACAGCCCCAGCCCGAAAAAGCTGGTGAAGATCAGCCCGATGACGACATCGGATTTCAGCCCGCTGCGCTCGGACAGGAACAGCATGGCACCGGCGGCCATGCCCCCGGCGGCGAAGGCGCCCAGCGCGAAGGGCAGCCCGGCCAGATAGGCCAGCGCCACGCCGGGCACCACCGAATGCGACAGCGCATCGCCGATCAGCGACCAGCCCTTCAGCATCAGGTAGCAGGACAGGAAGGCGCAGACCGCCCCGACCAGGGCGGAGATCAGCATCGCATTGGTCATGTAGGCGTAGGCGAAGGGTTCCAGCAGGATCATGCCGCCCTCCGGGTGGCGGGGATGGGGGTGTCGCCCTGCGCATGCCGCTGCGGCGCCCGCAGGGATCGGGAAGGCCGTTGCATGGGGCAGGCGCGTCCGTGCGGGGGGCGGGGCGCCTGTGCCCTGCCGGCGACGGGATCATCCTTCGCCCCGCGAGGCCATTCCGACATGGCGCGAAGGGCCGGGCCGCCCCCGCCGGAGCGTGCGGTGGCCGCGCGCGCCGATGCGGAGCCTCGCGGGACCGAACGCCGTTCCGCCGCGCCTGTGCCGTTCTTGCGCGGGAGGCGGGATACTCCCTCCGGGCGCCCGACGAGGCCGCGCCGCGCCCTTCCCGGCACGGTGCGGCGGGAGCGGCGTGCAGGTCGGGGAATTGGCAGGCTGGGCCGGCCGCATGGCGCGCCCGGCATTCCCTCGCGATATGGGAGGGCCGCCTGGAAGGGGGGTGCCGCCGGGCCTTGGGACAGGGCGCCCGCAGGTTTCGTGCCGCGTCGCCGATGGTTCATGGCCCGAGCCTCGCCCGGCCATGCGGGGGAGGCGTGCCCGGCCGGGCGGGCGGCGTTTCCCCGGACCGGTCGCATCATCGTGGCCAGCGGCCGGAAAGGGCAAGGCCGGATGCCGCCATATGTGCGGCGCCGGGATGCGGAAGATGTCCCCTCGTGCAGGGAGGATGCGGGGCGCGTTGCCCGACTTGTCCACCCCCTCCGACTCCTGGGGGTCTCCGGGCGTGGACAAGTCTGCGTGGTCGGGGCGGGCTGTCGTGGCCCTGCTGTGCCGGCGGCGTTTCCGGATGCCGCAGCCTCGTGCGGGGCCGGGCGCGGTGGGGCGGGTATCCGCGTTGCGGGGCGGGTGACGGTGCTTGCCGCCTCGTGCAGGGAGGAGGTGGGGCGGGTTGCCCGACTTGTCCGCCCAGACCGAATCCCCTGCCTCTCCGGGCCTGGACAGGTGCCGGCGGTCGTGCCGGGCGCGGTGTCTTGCGGCGCCGTTTCCCCGTATGAGGCAGGGGGCGGCGGCGTGGAGGTCCGCCCTGCGGCGGTCATCTGCGTCGAGAGGCCATTTCTTCGTCCCGACATGAGGGGGGCGAAGGGCGAGGGGCAACCCTGCCCCGCCGGAACCGGCTGTCCCGGAAGGGTCATTGCGCGTCCTCCGTCCGGGCCGGCCCGCGCGGGGCGTGGTATTGCACGAAGGGGCGTTCATCGTCGGTCAGGATGGTCAGCTTGCGCGGGTCGTCGTCGTCATGCAGGTCGGCGCCCTTCAGCGTGAACTTGCGCAGCACGCCGCCGAAGGCGCGTTCCAGGTTGGGGCGGGTGAAGACCGTCTCGGTCGGCCCCTCGGCCAGCACCGTGCCCTTGACCAGCACCACCCGGTCGCAGAATTCCGGCACCGAACCGAGATTGTGCGTCGAGACCAGCATCACCCCGCCCGCCGCGCGCAATTCGCGCAGAAGGGCGATGATCTGTTCCTCGGTCTGGACATCGACGCCGGTGAACGGCTCGTCCAGCAGGATCACCGGGGCCTCCTGCGCCAGCGCGCGGGCCAGGAACACCCGCTTGCGCTGGCCGCCCGACAGCTCGCCGATCTGGCGGTGGCGCAGGTCCGCCATGCCGACGCGGGCCAGCGCGTCCGTCACCGCCGCATGGTCGGCGGGCCGCGCCCGGCGCAGGAAGCCCATCTTGCCGTAGCGGCCCATCATCACCACGTCCTCGACCAGCACCGGGAAGGACCAGTCCACTTCCTCGGCCTGCGGGACATAGGCGATCAGGTTCCTGCGCTGGGCGTCGCGCACCGACAGGCCCAGCACCGAGATCCGGCCCCGCGCCGCCGGGACGAATCCCATCACCGCCTTGAACAGCGTGGATTTCCCGGCGCCGTTCACCCCCACCAGCGCGGTGATCGAGCCGCGCGGCACCGAGAAGCTGGCATCGCGCAGCGCCGTCAGCCCGTTGCGATAGGTGACGGTGACGTGCTGCGCGACGATGCCGGTGGTTTCGGTCATGGCTGGGCTTCCGCTGGGGTGGCGATGTCCGTGGCTGCGCTCATGCTGGCCTTCCGGGCGGATGGCGCCGGAAGGCGGCGCCAGCCCCCGCGCGGGGGCTGGCGATGGCCACAGGGTGGGACGGGGCGCCCCCGGCCGTCAAGGCCGGCCCTCCAGCCCGTCGGCGATGGTCTCGACCGTGACGCGCAGCAGGTCGACATAGCTGGGCACCGGCCCGTCCGGCTCCGACAGGCTGTCCACGTAGAGGATGCCGCCGAAGCGGGCGCCGGTCTCGGCCGCCACCTGCCGGGCGGGGCGGTCGCTGACCGTGCTTTCGCAGAACACCGCCGGCACGTCATGGGCGCGCACGGTGTCGATCACCGCCTTGACCTGCCGGGGCGTTCCGGTCTGGTCGGCGTTGATCGGCCACAGATAGGCCTCGCGCAGCCCGAGGTCCTGCGCCAGATAGCTGAAGGCGCCCTCGCAGCTGACCAGCCAGCGCTGGGCCTCGGGGATGGCGGCGATGCGGTCGCGCAGCGGCTGGACCGCATCGCGCAGCGCCTGCTTGTAGTCTTCGGCATTGGCGGCATAGGCGCTTGCGTTGTCCGGGTCGGCTTCGGACAGGGCTGCGGCGATGTTGTCGACATAGATCAGCGCATTGTCCAACCCCATCCAGGCATGCGGGTTGGGCCGGCCCTGATAATCGCCCTCGCCGATGGCGATCGGTTCGATCCCGTCCGAGACCGTGACGCTGGGCACCTCGCCCAGATGCTGGAGGAACTGCTCGAACCAGATCTCCAGGTTCAGGCCGTTGTTCAGGATCAGGTCGGCGCCCTGGGCGCCCACGATGTCCTGGGGCGTCGGCTCGTAGCCGTGGATTTCCGCCCCCGGCTTGGTGATCGACACCACGTCGGCATGCTCGCCCGCGACATGGCTGGCCATGTCGGCGATCACGGTGAAGGTGGTGGCGACCTTGATGCGGGCCTCGGCCGCGCCGGCGAAGGGCAGGCTGGCGCAGGTCAGCAGAAGGGCGGCAAGGGTGGGGCGCATGGTATCCTCCGAATCAGTGTGTGGGGCCTTGGTATTGAGAAACGTTCGCAACTACAAGATGCGAATCGCTCTCAACTTGCAGGAGGGGCGGGTTTTTGCGAGACAGGCGGTGATGGAGACGAAGCCGGACCAGACCCCCGAGGCCATGCTGCGCGAAGCCGGGCTGCGCGTGACGCGCCAGCGCGTGGCGATCATGCAGGTGCTGCTGGCGGCGCAGGACCACCCGGATGCGGAGACCGTGCTGGCGCGGGCGCGGCTGGCCGATCCCTCGGTTTCGCAGGCGACGACCTATCGCACGCTGGCGGCGCTGGCGGAAAAGGGCATCCTGCGCAACCACGCCTTCGGCGGCAGCGGCGCGGCGCGGTTCGAGGCCGGGACGCGGCCCCATCACGACCATATCATCGACATGGACAGCGGAAGGGTGATCGAGTTCCTCTCGCCCGAGATCGAGGCCCTGCAACGCCAGATCGCCGCCGCGCATGGCTATGAGCTGGTGGATCACCGGCTGGAACTCTACTGCCGCAAGCGGCGGGAGTGAGGGCCGGGGTCGGCAGGACCGTTTTCTCCACTTTCTCCACATTCGGACAGCGTGCGAAGGGCCGGGCTGTGACGCCGCGTCGCGGCATCGCATGACGCGGGGCCTCGGGCCGGACGGCGTGACCGGGGGCTGTTCCCACCCTTCCAGCCGATTGCAAGAACGGCGGTTCGCGGTGATGCGGCGTCACGAATGGCCGGGCGGCAGCGCGGCCTGTGCCGGGCCGCGTAGCGGCGCGGTGCGGGCCATCCCCTTTAGGGTAGGGGGCGCCGGGCTTTCTCCGGCTGCACGTAGGGGCTGGCGGGTGGGCTGCCCGAAAACCTTGCCCGCGGGCAAGGTTTCCCGCGACGCGCAAGGGCCGGCCATTCTTACCTTGCCCGGCCGTCTCAGGAACTCGCGGTGATACGCTTGCATCTGGCTCGTCACACAACCGCAGGTGCCGGGCAACTCGTTCCCCGCCAGCCGCGCGGCTGCCCGCGACGCGCAAGGGCCGGCCGCGTTTCCGGCATGGGTGGCGCGCCGCCTGCACCCCTGCGGGGCTTGGCGGCGCGGCGCTGCCGCCCGGCGGCAGGCCCGCCTGCGCCACCGCCGCAGGCCTCGCCACCCCCGCGCGACGATTCCGCGCAAGCGCGGCCCCCGCGCTTGGTTGACCGCGCAACCCCGCCGGTCTAAACCGGCCAGAGCCAGACCCATTCGCGGGCGACCCCCGCGTGAGCAGAGGGAGCCACCTTCCTTGGATACCATGTTGCGCGAATACCTGCCGGTGCTGATCTTCTTCGGCATGGCCTCGGCGCTGGCGCTGCTGCTGATCGTGGCGGCGGCGGTGATCGCCGTGCGCAATCCCGACCCCGAAAAGGTCAGCGCCTACGAATGCGGCTTCAACGCCTTCGACGATGCGCGGATGAAGTTCGACGTGCGATTCTACCTGGTGTCGATCCTGTTCATCATCTTCGACCTGGAGGTGGCCTTCCTGTTCCCCTGGGCGGTGAACTTCCCGGCGCTGACCGAGGTCGGCTTCTGGTCGATGATGGTCTTCCTGTTCGTGCTGACGGTGGGCTTCGCCTATGAATGGCGCAAGGGGGCACTGGAATGGGCGTGATGACGGGCAACCACACCGCCGGCGCCGACCGAGAGGTCGCCACCGCCGCGCTGAATCGCGAGTTGCAGGACAAGGGCTTCCTGCTGACCACGACCGAGGACATCATCAACTGGGCGCGCAACGGCAGCCTGCACTGGATGACCTTCGGCCTGGCCTGCTGCGCGGTCGAGATGATGCAGACCTCGATGCCGCGCTATGACCTCGAACGCTTCGGCACCGCGCCGCGCGCCAGCCCGCGCCAGTCGGACCTGATGATCGTCGCCGGCACGCTGACCAACAAGATGGCCCCCGCGCTGCGCAAGGTCTATGACCAGATGCCCGAGCCGCGTTACGTCATCAGCATGGGCAGCTGCGCCAATGGCGGCGGCTATTATCATTACAGTTATTCCGTGGTGCGCGGCTGCGACCGCATCGTGCCGGTGGACATCTACGTGCCCGGCTGCCCGCCCACCGCCGAGGCGCTGCTTTACGGCATCCTGCAACTTCAGCGCCGCATCCGGCGCACCGGCACGCTGGTGAGGTAACGATGGCCGCCTATCCCGACCTCGACGCCCTGCGCGACATCGGCGAGCTGGTGGCGGCGCGCATGCCCGATGCCGTCATCGCGACCGAGATGGCCTATGGCGAGCTGAACCTGACCGTCACCGCCGCCCATATCGTCGAGCTGGTCGAGTTCCTGCGCAGCGACCCGAATTGCCGGTTCTCGACGCTGGTGGACATCACCGCTGTCGACTACCCGGAGCGTCCGGCCCGGTTCGATGTGGTGTGGCAGTTCCTCTCCATGTATCGCAACCAGCGCATCCGCCTGCGCGCCGCCGTGCGCGAGGACGATCTGGTGCCCTCGATCATCAAGATCCACCCCTCGGCCAACTGGTTCGAGCGCGAGGTCTTCGACATGTTCGGGATCATGTTCTCGGGCCACCCGGACCTGCGCCGCATCCTGACCGATTACGGTTTCCGCGGCCATCCGCTGCGCAAGGACTTCCCCACGACCGGCTATGTCGAGGTCCGCTACGACGAGGAGGCCCGCCGCGTCGTCTACGAGCCGGTGAACCTGACCCAGGAATATCGCCAGTTCGATTTCCTGTCGCCGTGGGAGGGCGCGAAATACATCCTGCCCGGCGACGAGAAGGGGGCGAAGTGATGGGCGAGGCTCTCTCCGGCCGCTGCCTCTGCGGTGCCAGCACCTTCACCGCGCGTCCGGTCTCGGACGAGGCGGGCGTCTGCCATTGCGGGATGTGCCGCCGGTTCTCGGGCGGCATGTTCATCGTGGTGGATTGCTCGGGCGGCCTTGAGTTCGCCGAGGGCGCGCCGGTGACCCGCTTCCAGTCCAGCGAATGGGGCGAGCGCGCCTTCTGCACCCGCTGCGGCGCGTCGCTGGCCTGGCTGTCGCGCGACGGGGCGATGGCCTTCGTCTCGGTGCAGGCGTTCGAGGACCCGGCCCGCTTCCCGGTGCGCCATGAGCTGTTCATCGACTGCAAGCCCGCCAGCTATGCGCTGGCCGGCCCGACCACGACCATGACCGAGGCCGAGTTCATGGCGCAATACGCGCAGCAGGAGGGCTGACGGATGGACGGCGACATTCGCGTCAACAGCTATGACGACGGCAGCCACGACCTGCTGGCCGGCGAGCAGCGCATCCGCAACTTCAACATCAACTTCGGTCCCCAGCACCCGGCGGCCCACGGCGTGCTGCGTCTGGTGCTGGAACTGGACGGCGAGGTGGTCGAGCGTGCCGACCCGCATATCGGCCTGCTGCATCGCGGCACCGAAAAGCTGATGGAGAGCCGCACCTATCTGCAAAACCTGCCCTATCTGGACCGGCTGGATTACGTCGCGCCGATGAATCAGGAACATGCCTGGTGCCTCGCGATCGAAAAGCTGACCGGCACGGTCGTGCCGCGCCGGGCGCAGTTGATCCGGGTGCTGTTCTCGGAAATCGGCCGCATCCTGAACCACCTGCTGAACGTGACCACGCAGGCGATGGATGTGGGGGCGCTGACGCCGCCGCTCTGGGGTTTCGAGGAGCGCGAGAAGCTGATGGTGTTCTACGAGCGCGCCTGCGGGGCGCGCCTGCACGCCAATTACTTCCGCCCCGGCGGGGTGCATCAGGACCTGCCGCCGGCGCTGCTGGACGACATGGACGACTGGTGCGTGCAGTTTCCGCGCGTGGTGGACGACCTGCACACGCTGCTGACGGAAAACCGCATCTTCAAGCAGCGCAACGTCGACATCGCCATCGTGACCGAGCAGGACGCGCTGGACTGGGGCTATTCCGGGGTGATGGTGCGCGGCTCGGGCATGGCCTGGGACCTGCGGCGCAGCCAGCCCTACGAATGCTATGACGAGTTCGAGTTCGACGTGCCGGTGGGGGTGAACGGCGACTGCTACGACCGCTATCTCTGCCGCATGGAGGAGATGCTGCAATCCACCCGCATCATGCGGCAGGCCATCGCCAAGCTGAAGGCCGAGCCGGCGGGCGACGTGCTGGCCCGCGGCAAGCTGGCCCCGCCCAGGCGCGCCGAGATGAAGCGCGACATGGAAAGCCTGATCCACCATTTCAAGCTGTATACCGAGGGCTTCAAGGTGCCGGCGGGCGAGGTCTATGCCGCCGTCGAGGCGCCCAAGGGCGAATTCGGCGTCTATCTGGTGTCGGACGGGACGAACAAGCCTTACCGCGCCAAGCTGCGCGCGCCGGGCTTCTTGCATCTGCAAAGCATCGACTGGGCGGCCAAGGGCCATCTGCTGGCCGATGTCTCGGCGCTGCTGGGTTCGATGGACATCGTGTTCGGCGAGGTGGACAGATGAGCCGGGCCGCCCTTTTCGCCGCTTTCGCCGCCACGCTGCCGGCCGTTCCGGCGCTGGCCGAGGCCGCCGATGATGCCGGCAAGCGCGCGCTGCTGATCGCCACCATCGAGGATCATGGTTGCCGGCTGACCGAGGCCCTGGCCGACGAGGTGCTGCCGCCGCTGGGCTTCGTCATGGAGGAGACGCGGCCGATCTTCCAGGCCCTGATGGGCGAGGGTCTGGCCGAGCTTGACGGCGACGTGCTGGTCCTCAGGACGGAGGCCTGCCTCTGATGCCGCGCCGCCCGTTCCTCAACCGGCCCGATGGCCCGGTCCCTGCGCCCGCCGGTCCCGGCCGGATCGCCGGGGGCCGCGTGCCGGCCGATGCCGCGGCGCCTGTCGGCACCACGGGCATCGCCCTCGGTGAGGGGGACCGCTGATGCTGCTGCTGGCCCGCATCTGCGTCGGGATCGCCGCGCTGGCGCTGGCGGTGGTCACGGTGCTGCTGGCCACGAACCGGCAGTCCGGGCTGCGGCTGATCGGGCACAGCACCGAGATGCTGCCGCAGGCCATGCTGGTGCGCTATGGCGGCATGGCGCTGATGGCGCTGATCGGGGTCTGGCTGAACCTGCCGGGCTTCCTGCTGGCCGTGATGATCGTCTGCGCGGTCATCGCCTATGGCGACGCCTTCGTCTATCGCCGCGAGGTCTATGCCTTCCGGCTTCACCTGATCGTCGCAGGGCTGGCCAGTGCCGGCGCCCTGCTGGCCTATTTCGCGCAAAGCTGAGGACGCCATGCTCCGCCGCCTGTCCCCCGACCAGCCCGAAAGCTTCGCTTTCACGCCCGCCAACCTGGACTGGGCGAAGGCGCAGATGACCAAATATCCCGAGGGCCGGCAGGCCAGCGCCATCATCCCGATCCTGTGGCGCGCGCAGGAGCAGGAGGGCTGGCTGACCCGGCCCGCCATCGAATATTGCGCCGATCTGCTGGGCATGCCCCATATCCGGGCGCTGGAAGTGGCCAGCTTCTACTTCATGTTCCAGTTGCAGCCGGTGGGCAGGATCGCCCATGTCCAGGTCTGCGGCACCACGACCTGCATGATCTGCGGCGCCGAGGACCTGATCCGCGTCTGCCGCGAGAAGATCGCGCCGCAGCCGCATATGGTCTCGGCCGACGGCAATTTCTCGTGGGAGGAGGTCGAATGCCTGGGCGCCTGCACCAATGCGCCGATGGCCCAGATCGGCAAGGATTTTTACGAGGACCTGACCCCCGAAAGCCTGTCGGCGCTGATCGACGCGATGGCGGCGGGCGAGGTGCCGGTGCCGGGTCCGCAGAACGGCCGCTTTTCGGCCGAGCCGCTGGGCGGGCGCACGGCCTTGATGGGGGCCAAGGTCGCCGGGCATAACGGCAGCGTGTCGCGCGCCGTGGCGCTTGGTGATACACTCAAGCGGATCGACGGGACCGAGGTTCCGATTCTGACCCCCTGGCGGCGCGAGGAGGCCTGACGGCCGCGCGCGCCCGGCCCGTATCCGGGGGCGGAAACCACGAGGCGAGATCGCCGGGGCGCCGATGGCCGCCTCCGGTGCATGACGAGGGTCAAGCGAAGGGAGGGGCGCGCCGGGCGCGCCCGCAAGGCGACATGGCGACAGACGACCAGACCAGAAACAAGCTGCGGGCCACCGGACTGGTGGCGGGATTGTCTGTCTGGGTGGCGCTGTCGGGCATAGGGTCGCTGTCGGCGCCGGCGGGGTTCTTCCTGGCCGTGCTGGTCTATTGGATGCTGACGGGCATTCTGGTCTGGGCCGTCTGCAAGGGCGATACCGGCGACCGGGAACAGCCGCCCGTGAACGAAAGCGAGGGGGTGCCCGGCTGGCTGCTGCTGGTCGCGGTGCTGGCGCTGTTGGTGTGGATCGGGCTTTCGGGGGTAGGGGACATGTCAGGCTCGGCCGGTTTCGTCTTTGCATTGCTGGCGATGATCGGGCTGACCGGCCTGGTCATCTGGGCGCGCAGCGGAGAGGATGCCGAGGATGTCGGCGACCACCGCTTCGCCATGCTGCCCGAGGAGGAGGAGGAGGACGAGGCCCCGGCCGCAGCGCAGGCCGCGCCCGAGGTCGCGCCGGAGGCGGAGGGGCAGGCAGCGCCCGAGCCGGCGGCGGAGACCGCGCCGCAGCCGCAGCCTGACGCCGAAGCCGCCCCCGACCTGCCGCCGGCCGCCGAGGCGATGGCGGATGCGCTGGCGGCCGAAGTGCCCGCCGTGCCGGTCGCCGCCGCCGGTCCCGCGCCGCTGCCCGAACCCGGCGCCGATGGCGTGGCGGCGCTGGCGGATGCCGCCTCCGCGCCCGACGACCTCAAGCGGATCAGGGGCATCGGCCCGGCGCTGGAAAAGACCCTGCACGAGGCCGGGGTGGTCCGCGTCAGCCAGATCGCCGCCTGGGATCAGGCGCAGATCGACGACATGGCCGCGCGGCTGGGCCGCATGGGCGGGCGGATCCGCAGCGACGACTGGGTGGGGCAGGCGCAGGCCCTGCTGGCCCGCTCTGCCGACGCATCCCCGTCCGTCGAGGGCTGAGGCATGACCGACCGCTCTGCCGCCGAGACCGCCCAGATGCGCCGCATCGCGCTGGTGATCGCGGTGGCGGCCGGGATCTGGGTGGGTTTCCAATGGCTGGGGCCGCGGCTGGGGCTGGCGGGGGAATATGCCTTTCTGATAGACCTTGCGGCAATGGCGGCGTTCATCTGGGCGCTGGTGCTGGCGGTGGCGCTGTGGCGCGGCCGCTCCGGGGGGAACGGATGAGATCGCGCGGCGCAGGTCGCGCGCAACAAGGATGACGGCGAGATGCTGAACGATTCTGACCGGATCTTTACGAACCTCTACGGCATGGGCGAGCCAGGGCTGAAAGGCGCCCGCGCGCGCGGCTGCTGGGACGGCACCGCCGAGATCATCGCGCGCGGCCGCGACAAGATCATCGAGCAGGTGAAGGCCTCCGGTCTGCGCGGACGGGGCGGTGCGGGCTTTCCCACCGGCCTGAAATGGTCCTTCATGCCCAGGGAAACGGACGGCCGCCCCGCCTATCTGGTCATCAACGGCGACGAATCCGAACCCGCGACCTGCAAGGACCGCGAGATCATGCGCCACGATCCGCATACGCTGATCGAGGGCGCGCTGATCGCCAGCTTCGCGATGGGCGCGCATACGGCTTACGTCTATCTGCGGGGCGAGTTCATCCGCGAGCGCGAGGCCCTGCAAGCCGCCGTGGACGAGTGCTATGACGCCGGCCTTCTGGGCCGCAACGCCGCCGGCTCGGGCTGGGATTTCGACTTCTTCGTCGCCCACGGCGCCGGCGCCTATATCTGCGGCGAGGAAACTGCGTTGCTGGAATCGCTGGAGGGCAAGAAGGGCATGCCGCGCATGAAGCCGCCCTTCCCGGCCGGCGCGGGGCTTTACGGCTGCCCGACCACCGTCAACAACGTCGAATCCATCGCAGTGACGCCCACCATCCTGCGGCGCGGTCCGGAATGGTTCGCGGGCTTCGGCCGCCCGAACAATGCCGGCGTCAAGCTGTTCGGCCTGACCGGCCATATCAACGCCCCCTGCGTGGTCGAGGAAGCCATGTCCATCCCCATGCGCGAGCTGATCGAGAAGCATGGCGGCGGCGTGCGCGGCGGCTGGAAGAACCTCAAGGCGGTGATTCCCGGCGGCGCCTCCTGCCCGGTGCTGACGGCGGAACAGTGCGAAAACGCCATCATGGACTATGACGGCATGCGGGAATTGCAGTCCAGCTTCGGCACCGCCTGCATGATCGTGATGGACCAGTCCACCGATGTCATCAAGGCGATCTGGCGGCTGTCCAAGTTCTTCAAGCACGAATCCTGCGGCCAGTGCACGCCCTGCCGCGAGGGCACCGGCTGGATGATGCGCATCATGGAACGGCTGGTGAAGGGCGAGGCCGATCTGGAGGAGATCGACCTGCTTTATGACGTGTCCAAGAAGGTCGAGGGGCATACGATCTGCGCCCTCGGCGATGCCGCCGCCTGGCCGGTTCAGGGCCTGATCCGCAATTTCCGCGAGGAGATCGAGGACCGCATCAAGGCCGCCCGCACCGGCCGCATGGGGGCGATGGCGGCTGAATAGGGTTTCGGCATGGGATTCATGGGAATCCACGACTGGGCGGACGCGGCAAATGCCGCGACAGTCATGGGGACCGTGGCCGCCGTGTTGCTGGGTATTCTCGCGGTCCGGCAATATCTTCAGGATTCGTTTCTGCATCAGGATACCATCGCCAATGAGAAGGCGAACGAGATTTATCGGCTGGCTCTGGCTGAACCGGACCTTGCCGAGGGTTTCCATGATCTCGGATGGCTGGATTCCCCTGATCCCGAACGTGCCAGGGCGGCGCGGAAATACCTGTGGTTCTGCTCTGCGATCATCGCCCATCTGGAATACCTGTATCTTTACGGGCGGGACAAACCGGAGTGGATCGCGACAGTGCGTCTGAGCCTGGCTCCTCATCTTGAGTTCATCGGTGGGACCTATCACGAGCGCGAAGGCTGGTGGGAAACCTACACCCCGGCTTTTCGCCAGTTCGTGAAGGAGAGGGTCCGCCTGTTTCGCAGCACCCGGAAAGCCGAGGGCGCTGATCTGCCCGGACAAGGTGATACATGAGTCCGCGTCTGCCTGGGAACGGGCTGGCTCTGGTGGCTGCGCTGGTGCTGGCCAGTTGCAGCCCCGTGCGCGACGGCGCGATGTATGTCGTCGACGGCGTGCGCATGGAGGTCACGCGCGACCGGACGGTCGTGGATACCTCCGGCGTCACCCCGCCGCCCGCCTTCGAGCCGGAGGGCAGCGTCGTTCTCGGCCCCACGGCAGTCTCGCGCGGGATGCTGATCCGGCGCGCCGATGGCGCCGTGGTGACCGAGGCGGACCGCCCGCGCGCCGATGCCGCCTTCCGGCTTTACTGCGCCGCACGGGGCGAGCAGGCGCCGCTGGCGCCGCTGATCTTCGACAGCCCCAGCCAGCCGACCGGCTTTTTCGGCCTCTGCCGGCGGGGTTAGCGGCTTCGTGCCGGCTCTCGCGAAGGTGTGGGGCCTTTCCGTCCCGCCCATGCTAGCCTGCCGGAAAAACAACACAGAGGCCCGAGCATGTCCCTGCGCCCGTCGCTTGTCGCGATCACCCTTGCCGCCTTCATGGCCGCGCCCGCCCATGCGCGCGAGCCGCTTTCGGCCGAGGCGCATGTCCACCAGCAACTGGTCGCCGCCCGCGTGGCTGACCGCATCCGGCGCGAATGCCCGTCGATCAACGCCAACATGGTGCGCGCTTTTGCCGCGGCGCAGTCGCTGAAGGCCTATGCGCAGCGCAAGGGCTATTCCGAGGCCGAGATCGACGCCTTCCTGAAGGACCGCGCCGAGCGCCAGCGCATCTATGCCGAGGCCGAGGCCTATATGGCTGCCCGTGGCGTCCGGCCCGGCGATGTGCAAAGCTATTGTGCCTTGGGTCAGGCCGAGATCGACGCCCGCAGCGTGGCGGGCAGCCTGATCCGGCGAAAGTGAGAAAGGGGCCGGTTATGGGACGGACATTCCTGATCGCGGCGGCGGCGGCCTTGCTGGCCGCCGGCCCGGCAATGGCGGGCAGTTACCGCATGATGTTCGACATCTTCAGCCCCGGCGGCATCGACTGCGCCGCCAGCCCGCCGCCCGGCGGTGCGGTCAGGCTGTCGCGCGGCATCGCCGGCAATCCCGTCGTGTCGGTCTATGGCGGCGAACTGCGCAAGGCGGAGATTACCTGCACCCTGCCCGACGGCAGCCGCTGGCGGGCGACCGGCCATCACATCCTGCGCCGCACCACCATGAAGGCCGAAGGCATGGTGCTGATCCGCCCCGGCGCCCCGCACGGCACGACGCTGATGAACATGGACGGCCGCGAGGAGGCGGTGATGCGGTCCTTCGTGTCCCTGCGCTGAACCTCGGCCGGCTTGCGCGCGGGGACTCGCGCCGGGCGCAAACTGGGGTATAAGGGCAAGGAAACGCAACGAGGGACGCCAGCCATGCAGCCAGCGATCGCAACCAGCCGCGAGGCGCCTCCGGCACCCGCGCCGGGTTGCCTGTCCTCCCGCTGCCCGATGCGCCGGCGCCACGCCTGCGGCCGGATTGCCACGGCCGGGGCCGGCGGCGGCATTTACATGCGCGGAAACTCGATTTACGTCAGCGCAAACGGTCGCGGCTTCGTGACAGGGCGTGGTGACAGGCTGCGCGCCGCCGGGCACGCTATGCGGGACAGGACCGGGCCTTGCGTCCGGGCGACGAGAAGGAAGGTGACGTGATGGCTGACAAGCGGACCGTCAAGATCGACGACAGGCTGGTGGAGGTCGATCCGAACCTGACCATCATTCAGGCCTGCGAACTGGCCGGGATCGAGATTCCGCGCTTCTGCTATCACGAACGCCTGTCCATTGCCGGCAATTGCCGCATGTGCCTGGTCGAGGTGGTCGGCGGCCCGCCCAAGCCCACCGCCTCCTGCGCCATGCAGATCCGCGACCTGCGCCCCGGCCCGGACGGCGCGCCCACGGAAATCCGCACCAACAGCCCGATGGTCCGCAAGGCCCGCGAGGGGGTGATGGAGTTCCTGCTGATCAACCACCCCCTGGATTGCCCGATCTGCGACCAGGGCGGGGAATGCGACCTTCAGGATCAGGCGATGGCCTATGGCGTCGATTTCAGCCGCTATCGCGAGCCGAAGCGGGCGCTGCCCGACCTCGACATCGGTCCGCTGATCGAGACCACGATGACGCGCTGCATCTATTGCACGCGCTGCGTGCGCTTCACCACCGAGGTGGCCGGCCTGACCGAAATGGGCACGCTGGGCCGGGGCGAGGATACCCGCGTCACCACCTACGGCAACGAGATGCTGGCCATCGACGGCGCCGATCCGCAGGACGCGGTGGGGGCGGCGCTGCGCGCCTCGATGGCGTCGAACATGCAGGGCAATATCGTGGACCTGTGCCCGGTCGGTGCGCTGACCAACAAGCCTTACGCCTTCACCGCCCGCCCGTGGGAACTGACCAAGACCGAATCGATCGACGTGATGGACGGAATCGGCAGCAATATCCGCGTCGATGCCAAGGGCCGCGAGGTCATGCGCATCCTGCCGCGCAACCATGACGGCGTGAACGAGGAATGGCTGTCCGATGCCAGCCGCCATGCCGTGGACGGGCTGCGCCGGCAGCGCCTGGACAAGCCCTATCTGCGCGAGAACGGCCGCCTGCGCCCCGCCACCTGGCCGGAGGCGCTGGCCGCCGCCGCCAATGCGATGAAGGGCCGCCGCGTGACTGGCCTCGTTGGCGATCTGGCCCCGGTCGAGGCCGCCTTCGCGCTGAAGCAGCTTGTCGAGGGGCTGGGCGGCCGCGTCGAATCCCGTCTGGACGGGGCGAAGCTGCCGGCGGGCGAGCGTGCGCTCTATGCCGGCACCGCGCGGATCGAGGACATCGACGCCGCCCGCCGAATCCTGCTGATCGGCACCAATCCCCGCAACGAAGCACCTGTGCTGAATGCCCGCATCCGCAAGGCGTGGCTGCACGGCGCCGATGTGGCGCTGATCGGGCCGGCGGCGGATCTGACCTACGACTATTACCATTTCGGCACCGAAAGCGCGGCGCTGGCGGCGCTGGTCGCCGACCCGGCCCTGGCCGAGGGCACCGAACTGCCCGGCATCGTGATTCTGGGCGCCGGCGCGCTGACCGGCGAGGATGGCGAAGCCGTCCTGGCCCATGCCCTGCGCATCTGCGAGCTGGGCAACTGCAAGCTGCTGGTCCTGCACACCGCCGCCAGCCGCGTCGGCGCGATGGATGTGGGCGCCGTCACCGAAGGCGGCCTGAGCGCCGCGCTGGACGGGGCCGAGGTGATCTACAACCTCGGCGCCGACGAGATCGACATGCCCGCCGGCAGTTTTGTCATCTATCAGGGCAGCCACGGCGACCGCGGCGCGCACCGGGCCGACGTGATCCTGCCCGCCGCCTGCTATACCGAGGAGGACGGGCTGTTCGTCAACACCGAGGGCCGCCCGCAACTGGCCTTCCGCGCCGGCTTCCCGCCCGGACAGGCCAAGGAGAACTGGGCGATCCTGCGGGCGCTCTCGGCGGAACTGGGCGCCACGCAGCCCTGGGACAGCCTGACCGCCCTGCGCCATGCGCTGGTCGCGGCCGTGCCGCATCTGGCCGAACTGGGCGAGGTCGCCGCCAATCCCGCGCCGGCGGCGCCGGAAAGCCTGCCGGCGCTAGCCTCGGGGGACCTGCCGGTCTCGCCGCTGGTCTTCTACCAGTCGAACCCGATCCTGCGCGCCTCGCCCCTGATGGCCGAGTTGTGGGACATCGCCACCGGGCAGAGCGCGCTTCGCCGCGCGGCGGCGGAGTAAGCCCCGTGCGGGCGCCCCTTTCCCTCGTGACCGCGCTGGGGGCCGGCCTGCTGCTGGCCGCCTGCGGCACGGGCGGGACCGGGCGGCCCGCGACCAAGCCCGCCACGCTGGGCGTGCATGCCATCGACAGCCAGGGGCAGGTGACGCGCGCCCGCGTCTCGACCAAATCGGGCGAATTGCTGATTCTGGAGCCGGACGGCACGATCACCCAGATGGCGGTGGACAGCAACGGCGCCCGCGATGCCTTCGCGGTGACGGATGCCGATCTGGCCGCGCTGGGCGTCAACCTGTCGCTGGACTTCTCGGACCTGCCCGCCGCGATGGCGGTGCCGGCATCCCAGCCCCGCATGACCGCCCAGCAGCGCGCGCTGGAGGCTTTCGCCGCGCGCAGCCAGCCCTTGCGGCCGGTGGCCCCGGCCGGTCTGGCGCCGGAGAAATTCGCCGGCGCCGAGGTGCGCGAGCTGGGGCAGGCCGAGGACGGAACCCGGCTGGTTTCGGTGCGCGCCAACCTCGCGCCGGGTCTGGACGCCGAGACGGCCTTCGCCTATGCCACCTGCGCATTGGCCGACTGGGCCGGGACGAACGATGCCGGCTATGCCCGCCATGTCCGCAGCCTGCCCGTGCGGCGCGGCGGCAAGGCGGGGATCGAGTCGGTCTTTACCCTGTCCAAGGGGCCGCGGCCGATGGGCCTGCGGGTTATGGAACCGGACGACACGCTTCGCGCCTGCGCGCGCCTCGGGATTCCGCGGGCCTAGGCGGGGCGGAGCGAAAGACAAGGAACGAAAGGCGAAGGACAGGAAAAGATGGCAGAGTTTCTTGCATCACCCATCGGCATCCTGCTGATCACCCTGCTTCAGGGGCTGGCCATCATCGCCTTCGTGATGCTGGGCCTGCTGTTTCTGGTCTGGGGCGACCGCAAGATCTGGGCGGCGGTGCAGATGCGGCGCGGCCCGAACGTGGTCGGTCCCTTCGGCATCCTGCAATCGGTGGCCGACGCGCTGAAATACGTGGTCAAGGAGATCGTCGTCCCGGCCGGCTCGGACAAGTTCGTGTTCTTCCTGGCGCCGTTCCTGTCGATGATGCTGGCGCTGCTGGCCTGGGTCGCCATCCCGTTCTCGGACGGGTGGGTGATGGCGGACATCAACGTGGGCATCCTGTTCATCTTCGCGGTGTCCTCGCTGGAGGTCTACGGCGTCATCATGGGCGGCTGGGCCTCGAACTCGAAATATCCGTTCCTCGGCGCGCTGCGCTCGGCGGCGCAGATGATCTCCTACGAGGTGTCGCTGGGCCTGATCATCATCGGCATCATCATCTCGACCGGCTCGATGAACCTGACGGCCATCGTCAACGCGCAGCGCGGCGATCTGGGCCTGCTGAACTGGTATTGGCTGCCGCATCTGCCGATGCTGGTGCTGTTCTTCATCAGCGCCCTGGCCGAGACCAACCGCCCGCCCTTCGATCTGCCCGAGGCGGAATCGGAACTGGTCGCGGGCTTCATGGTGGAATATTCCTCGACGCCTTACCTTTTGTTCATGGCGGGCGAGTATATCGCGATCTGGCTGCTCTGCGCGCTGATCTCGATCCTGTTCATGGGCGGCTGGCTGTCGCCGATTCCCGGCCTGCCGGACGGTGCGCTGTGGATGTTCCTGAAGATGGTGTTCTGGTTCTGGATGTTCGCGATGGTGAAGGCGATCGTGCCGCGCTACCGCTATGACCAGTTGATGCGCATCGGCTGGAAGGTGTTCCTGCCGCTGTCGCTGGGCTGGGTGGTGATCGTGGCGATCCTGTCGCGTTATCAGGTGCTTGGCGGCGCGTGGGCACGCTGGGCGGGGGTGTAGGGTCATGGCCAACAATTTCGCACGCGCGACCAAGTATTTCCTGCTCTGGGACATGATCCAGGGCTTTCGGGTCGGGCTGAAATACTTCTTCGCGCCCAAGGCGACGCTGAACTATCCGCACGAGAAGGGGCCGCTCTCGCCGCGCTTCCGGGGGGAACACGCGCTGCGCCGCTATCCGAACGGCGAGGAACGCTGCATCGCCTGCAAGCTGTGCGAGGCGATCTGCCCCGCGCAGGCGATCACCATCGACGCCGAGCCGCGCGAGGACGGCTCGCGCCGCACCACGCGCTACGACATCGACATGACGAAATGCATCTATTGCGGCTTCTGCCAGGAGGCTTGCCCGGTCGATGCCATCGTGCAGGGTCCGAATTTCGAATTCGCCACCGAATCGCGCGAGGAGCTGTTCTTCGACAAGGCCAAGCTGCTGGAAAACGGCGAGATGTGGGAAGTCGAGATCGCCCGCAACATCCAGCTTGATGCGCCCTATAGATGATCCGTCAACCCGCATATCGGCCGGCAGCGGCAGGAGGGGCGCATGAGTGACGCCTATACGCGCATGTTCCAGCAGATGATTGCCTCGGGGCAGGAACTGGCGCGGGCGCTGAACCCGGCGCTGGAGAGTTTCGACCCGCAGGCGCTGGAAAAGCTGATCCCGACCATGCCCGCCGACATGCTGGAGATGTGGTTCGGCAAGACCTTCAACCGCGAGGGGCTGGACGCCAAGACCCGGCTGCTGGTCACGCTGGCCGGGATGGTGGCGCAGGGCGCCGTGGCCGAGCCGCAGATCCGCCTGACCATCCGCCACGCCCGCGAATCCGGCGCGACCCGGCGCGAGGTGGCCGAGGTGATCTATCAGATGGGCATGATCGCCGGGATGCCGGCCATGCAGAAGGCGCTGAGCCTGGCGCAATCCGTGTTCGACGACGAGGAAGGGGAGGGGGCCTGATGTTCGCCTTCGCATTCTACCTGTTCGCCACCGTGGCCTGCGTGTCGGGCTTCATGGTCGTGCTGGGCCGCAATCCGGTGCATTCGGTGCTGTGGCTGATCATGGCCTTCGTCGCCACCTCGGGGCTGTTCGTCCTGCAAGGGGCCGAGTTCCTGGCGATGCTGCTGATCATCGTCTATGTCGGCGCCGTGGCGGTGCTGTTCCTGTTCGTGGTGATGATGCTGGACATCGACTTTGCCGCGCTGCGGGCCGAGGTGGCGAAATACCTGCCCTTCGCGCTGGTCATCACCCTGCTGCTGCTGGCGGAACTGGCGATCGTGTTCGGCGGCTGGACGGTGGCCGACCAGGCCGAGGGCCTGCGCGCCGCGCCGGTGCCGGCGGACGTGACCAACACCCACGCGCTGGGCGCGGTGATCTATGACCAGTATCTGCTGGCCTTCCAGGCGGCGGGGCTGGTGCTGCTGGTGGCGATGATCGGGGCTATCGTGCTGACCATGCGCCACCGCACCGATGTCAAGCGGCAGGACGTGCTGAAGCAGATGTATCGCGACCCCAAGGAAGCGATGCGCCTGACCGACCCGAAGCCGGGTCAGGGCCTCTGAACGAGAGCCGGGGCGGTCCCGCCGGGACCGTCCAGCGAAACAAGGACGAATGCGGGCCGAGACCCGGAGGGACGAAGCAGATGATCGGACACTGGCATTTCCTGATGGTGGGGGCGATCCTGTTCGTCACCGGCATCTTCGGCATCTTCGTCAACCGCAAGAATGTCATCATCATCCTGATGTCGATCGAACTGATGCTGCTGGCGGTGAACGTGACCTTCGTCGCCTTCGCCACGCATCTGGGCGACCTGACCGGGCAGGTGTTCACGGTCTTCGTCCTGACCGTCGCCGCCGCCGAGGCCGCCATCGGCCTGGCGATCCTGGTGGTGTTCTTCCGCAACCGCGGCTCCATCGCCGTGGATGATGTCAACATGATGAAGGGCTGAGGGGCGCGGCATGGAAACGATCATCCTCTTCGCCCCGCTGGTGGGGGCCGTCATCGCCGGCTTCGGCTGGCGCATCATCGGCGAGCAGGCCGCGCAATACCTGACCACCGGCCTGCTGTTCCTGGCCGCCCTGCTGTCGTGGATCGTGTTCCTGTCCTTCGACGGCGAGCCGCGCCATATCCACCTGCTGGACTGGATCGTCTCGGGCGATTTCGGCGCGGCCTGGGGCATCCGGCTGGACCGGCTGACGGCGATCATGCTGGTGGTGGTGAACTCGGTCTCGGCGCTGGTTCACCTCTATTCGCTGGGCTACATGGCCCATGACGAGAATTTCCTGCCGGACGGCCGCTATAAGGCGCGTTTCTTCGCCTATCTGTCGCTGTTCACCTTCGCCATGCTGATGCTGGTGACGGCCGACGACCTGCTGCAACTGTTCTTCGGCTGGGAGGGCGTGGGCCTGGCCTCCTACCTGCTGATCGGCTTCTACTACCGCAAGCCCTCGGCCAATGCGGCGGCGATGAAGGCCTTCGTCGTGAACCGGGTGGGCGATTTCTGCTTCCTGCTGGGGATCTTCGGGCTTTACTGGCTGACCGGCACCGTCAGCTTCGACGGCATCTTCCAGCAGGTGCCGCAGATCGCGGCGACGCGGGTGCATTTCCTCTGGACCGATTTCGCGGCCGCCGACCTGATCGCCATCCTGCTGTTCGGCGGCGCGATGGGCAAATCCGCCCAGCTTGGCCTGCATACCTGGCTGCCCGACGCGATGGAGGGTCCGACGCCCGTGTCCGCGCTGATCCACGCCGCGACGATGGTGACGGCGGGGGTGTTCCTGGTCTGCCGCATGTCGCCGCTTTACGAGTTCGCGCCGGATGCGCGGCTGTTCGTGATGGTGGTCGGTGCCTCGACGGCCTTCTTCGCGGCGACCGTGGGCCTGGTGCAGAACGACATCAAGCGGGTGATCGCCTATTCGACCTGTTCGCAACTGGGCTACATGTTCGTGGCGGCAGGGGCGGGCGTCTATTCGGCGGCCATGTTCCACCTGTTCACGCATGCCTTCTTCAAGGCGCTGCTGTTCCTTGGCGCGGGTTCCGTCATCACGGCGATGCATCACGAGCAGGACATGCGCAATTACGGCGGGTTGCGGCAAAAGCTGCCGATCACCTTCTGGACCATGCTGATCGGCACGCTGGCCATCACCGGCGTCGGCATCCCGCTGACCACCATCGGCTTCGCCGGCTTCCTGTCCAAGGACGCCATCATCGAAAGCGCCTTCGCCTCGGGCAATGCCTATGCCTTCTGGCTGCTGGTGATCGCGGCCTTCATGACCAGCTTCTATTCGTGGCGGCTGATGTTCCTGACCTTCTGGGGCAAGCCGCGCGGCGACCATCACGCCCATGACCATGCCCATGAAAGCGGGCGGGTGATGACGATTCCGCTGGTCACGCTGTCGGTGGGCGCGGTGCTGGCCGGGATGATCTGGTATCAGGACTTCTTCGGCGACCGCGTGAACAGTTTCTTCCACGCGCCGCAGGCAGAGGTTTCCGCCACCGAACACGGTGCCGCCGAAGCCGATGACCATGCCGAGGCCGCCGAGGATCATGCCGGGCTGAATCTCGACGTGCCGGCGCCGGTTGGCGGGGCGATCTACATGCATCCCGACAACCATGTGCTGCACGACGCGCATCATGCCCCGAAATGGGTCAAGGCCTCGCCCTTCATCGCCATGCTGGCGGGGCTGGCGCTGGCCTGGATCATGTATATCAAGGCCTTCCCGCGCGCACCCGCCGCGCTGGCGGCGCAGCAGCGCCCGCTTTACCGCTTCCTGCTGAACAAGTGGTATTTCGACGAGCTGTATAACGCCACCTTCGTGGCCGGCGCGCGCTGGCTGGGCCGGGTGCTGTGGAAGGGCGGCGATGGCGGCGTCATCGACGGCAGCATCAACGGGCTGGCGCTGGGGGTGATCCCGCGCCTGACCCGGCGGGCGCAGCGCCTGCAATCGGGCTATGTCATTCACTATGCGCTGGCGATGGTTCTGGGCATCGTCGTGCTGCTGACCTGGGTTACGCTGCGGGGGGTCAACTGAGATGACGAATCTGCTTTCGATCATCACCTTCCTGCCCATCGTCGCGGCGGTGATCCTGGCGGTCATGCTGCGCGGCGATGATGAGGCTGCCAAACGCAATGCCCGCTGGCTGGCGCTGGTGGCGTCGCTGGCGACCTTCGCGGCCTCGCTGCCGGTCCTGATCGGCTTCGATCCGCAGATGGGCGGCTTCCAGTTCGTCGAGGATTACGAGTGGCTGCTGGGCCTGCGCTACAAGATGGGCGTGGACGGGATTTCGGTCCTGCTGGTCATGCTGACCACCTTCCTGATGCCGGTGACGATCCTGGCCGCCTGGGGCGTCGAGAACCGCGTCAAGGAATACATGATCGCCTTCCTGGTGCTGGAAGGGCTGATGATCGGCGTGTTCACCGCGCTGGACCTGGTGCTGTTCTACCTGTTCTTCGAGGCCGGGCTGATCCCGATGTTCCTGATCATCGGCATCTGGGGCGGGCCGAACCGCATCTATGCGACCTTCAAGTTCTTCCTCTATACCTTCCTCGGCTCGGTTCTGCTGCTGGTGGCGATGGTGGCGATGTATCGCATGGCCGGCACCACCGACATTCCGACGCTGATGACCCATGCCTTCCCGCATGAGCCGATCCGCGTGGCGGGCCTGACCATTCCGGGCGGGGTGCAGACGCTGCTGTTCCTGGCCTTCCTGGCCAGCTTTGCGGTCAAGCTGCCGATGTGGCCGGTGCATACCTGGCTGCCGGATGCGCATGTCGAGGCGCCGACGGCCGGCTCGGTCGTGCTGGCGGCGATCCTGCTGAAGATGGGCGGCTATGGCCTGCTGCGCTTCAGCCTGCCGATGTTCCCGTTTGCCTCCGAGCTGATGCAGCCGGTGCTGTTCTGGCTGGCGGCCATCGCCATCGTCTACACCTCGCTGGTGGCGCTGGTGCAGACCGACATGAAGAAGCTGATCGCCTATTCCTCGGTCGCGCATATGGGTTACGTCACGCTGGGCACGTTCTCGTTCAGCCAGACCGGGCTGGACGGCGCCATGTTCCAGATGATCAGCCACGGCTTCATCTCGGCCGCGCTGTTCCTGCTGGTCGGCGTGATCTACGACCGCATCCACACGCGCGAGATCGCGGCCTATGGCGGGCTGGTCAACCGGATGCCGGCCTATGCGCTGGTGTTCCTGTTCTTCACGATGGCCAATGTCGGCCTGCCCGGCACCTCCGGCTTCGTGGGCGAGTTCCTGACCCTGCTGGCGGCGTTCCGGGTGAACACCTGGGTGGCGCTGGTGGCGACCTCCGGGGTGATCCTGTCGGCCTGCTATGCGCTGTGGCTGTATCGGCAGGTCGTGGTGGGGGCGCTGCTGCGCGAGGCGCTGAAGACCATCACCGACATGACCGGGCGCGAGCGGCTGCTGTTCGTGCCGCTGGTGGTGATGACGCTGCTGCTGGGTGTGTATCCGCGGCTTGTCACCGACATCACCGGCCCCGCCATGCGGGATCTGAGCGAACACGTTACCGCCGGCCAGACCGCGCCGGCCTCCACCTCCGCCTTCGTGGCGGTCGATGGGCAGCATTGAGAGGGGCGCGGCATGACTTTGCTGGACTTTACCACCATCCTGCCCGAGTTCGGCCTTGCGGCGTTCGCGCTGCTGGCCCTGCTGGGGGGCGCCTTCTTCGGCAAGGACGACGCCGCACGCCCGCTGCTGTGGGTCTGCGTGGCGGCGCTGGTGGCGACGGCGGCCTATGTGGGGCTGCGCGACGTGGCGCCGGCGCAGGTGCTGGGCGGCAGCTTCGTCGATGACTTCTATGCGCGCTTCGTCAAGGTGGTGGTGCTGCTGACCTCGGCCGCCGTGCTGGCGACCAGCGCCGACTACATGCAGCGGCGCGGCTTCCTGGCCTTCGAATATCCGGTGCTGGTGGTGCTGACCACCATCGGCATGATGCTGATGGTCTCGGCCGGCGACCTCATCATGCTGTATATGGGGCTGGAGCTGCATTCGCTGTCGCTCTACGTCATGGCCTCGATGCGCCGCGACAGCCGCCGCAGCGCGGAGGCCGGGCTGAAATATTTCGTCCTCGGCGCGCTCAGCTCGGGCCTGCTGCTTTACGGCGCGGCGCTGGTCTACGGCTTTGCCGGGACGATGACCTTCGCCGGCATCATCACGACGGTCTCGGAAGGCTCGGTCTCGGTCGGGCTGCTGTTCGGCATGGTGTTCCTGATGGTGGGGCTGGCGTTCAAGGTCAGCGCGGCGCCCTTCCACATGTGGACCCCGGATGTCTACGAGGGCGCCCCCACCCCGGTGACGGCCTTCTTCGCCACCGCGCCCAAGGTCGCGGCGATGGCGCTGCTGGCGCGGCTGCTGGTCGGCGCCTTCGGCACCGTGCCCGGCGACTGGGGCCAGATTCTCGCGGCGCTGGCGATCATCTCGATGTTCCTCGGTGCCATCGGCGGCATCGGGCAGCGCGACTTCAAGCGGCTGATGGCCTATTCCGCCATCGCCCACATGGGCTTTGCGCTGCTGGGCATGGCGGCGGGCACCGTGGCCGGCGTCCAGTCGATGCTGTTCTACATGACCATCTATGCGCTGATGAACGTGGGCGTCTTCGCCTTCGTCATGGCGATGGAGCGCGACGGCCAGCCGATCACCGACATGGCCAGCCTGAACCAGTTCGCGCGGGCCGAGCCGCTGAAGGCGCTGGCGCTGATGGTGCTGCTGTTCAGCCTGGCGGGCGTGCCGCCCTTCCTGGGCTTCTTCGCCAAGCTGGCGGTGCTGATGGCGGTGCTGGAGGCGGGGATGGTCTGGCTGGCGGTGCTGGGCATGATCTCCTTCGTGATCGGCTGCTTCTATTATCTGCGCATCGTCTATTACATGTATTTCGGGGCCGAGACCGAAGCCGCGCAGGTGCGCCTGTCGCCCACGGCGGCGGTGATGCTGTTCGGCACGGCGGTGCTGCTGACCGCCGGCGCGGTGTCGGTGCTGGGCATGGACGACGCGGCGGGCAGGGCCGCGGAATCGCTCTGGGCGCATGTGCCGGGCGTGACTGCGACGGCCTCGCTTGACTGACTTGCCAACCGCACCCGGCTGGCCCGAGGGCGTCGGCCGGGTCATCCTCGACAGCATCGACAGCACCAATGCCGAGGCCCTGCGCCGCGCGCCGGGCCTTGCCGGGCCGGTCTGGATTCTCGCGCGCCGGCAGGAGGCGGGCCGGGGCCGGCGCGGGCGCGGCTGGGAAAGCCCCCTGGGCAACTTCTATGCCAGCCTCGCGCTGCCGGATGGCGGCGCGCCCGCCGATGCGGCGAAGCTGGGCTTCGTGGCCGCGCTGGCGCTGCATGACGTGCTGGCCGGGCTGGTCGGGCCGCTGGCGCAGGTGGCGATCAAATGGCCCAACGACGTGCTGCTGAACGGCGGCAAGATCAGCGGCATCCTGCTGGAAAGCCATTCCGGCGGCGGGCGGATTTCGGCGCTGGCGGTGGGCATGGGCGTGAACCTCGCCGCCGCGCCCCCTCCCGAGGCGGTCGAGCCGGGCGCCGTCCGCCCCGTCGCCCTGCGCGACGTGCTGGGCGAGGCGCCCGCGGCGGAAGCCTTCCTCGACCGCCTAGCGCCGGCCTTCGCGCATTGGCAGGCGCGGCTGGCGGCCGAAGGCTTCGCGCCGGTGCGCGCGGCCTGGCTGGCCCGCGCGGCGCGGCTGGGGCAGATCATCACCGCGCGCACCCCGCGCCTGACCATCGAAGGCCGCTTCGACGGCATCGACGCCGAGGGCGCGCTGATCCTGACCACCGAGGCGGGGCGCAAGGCCATCCCCGCCGCCGACATCCATTTCTGAGGGCCAGCCCATGCTGCTCTGCATCGACACCGGCAACACCAATTCGGTCTTTTCGCTGTGGGACGGCAGCGGCTGGCTGGCCGAGTGGCGCATCTCGACCGACCACCGCCGCACGGCGGACGAGTATTTCGTCTGGCTGTCCTCGCTGATGACGCTGAAGGGCATCCCGATGCGGATTCGCGAATGCGTGATCTCGACCACGGCGCCGCGGGTGCTGTTCAACCTGCGGGTGCTGTGCAACCGCTATTTCGACACCCGCCCGCTGGTGGTGGGCAAGCCGGATTGCGCCCTGCCGGTGGCCCCGCGCGTCGATCCGGGCGTCGGCGTCGGCTCGGACCGGCTGGCCAATGCGGTGGGGGCGTTCGACCGCCACGGCGGCGACGTGGTGGTGGTGGATTTCGGCACCGCCACCAATTTCGACGTGGTGGACCATGACGGCGCCTATGTCGGCGGGGTGATCTCGCCCGGCGTCAACCTGTCGCTGGAGGCGCTGCACATGGCCGCCGCCGCCCTGCCGCATGTCGATGTGACCATGCCCGAGCGCGCCATCGGCACGAATACGGTTGCCTGCATTCAATCCGGGGTGTTCTGGGGCTATATCGGCCTGATCGAGGGCATCATCAAACGCATAAGGGCCGAACGCGACCGCCCGATGAAAGTCGTCGCGACCGGGGGGCTGGCCCCTCTTTTCCATCAGGGCTTCGACCTGTTCGATGCGATCGAGAGCGATCTGACCATCCACGGGCTGCGGCTGATCCACGATTACAACAAGGAGATCGGGAATGTCTGAGAACCGCCTCATCTACATGCCGCTGGGCGGCGCGGGTGAGATCGGGATGAACGCCTATGTCTATGGTTACGGGCCTGCGGGCCGCGAAAGGTTGATTCTGGTCGATCTGGGCGTGACTTTCGGCGACATGGACGGCTCGCCCGGCATCGACCTGATCATGGCGGATGTCGCCTGGCTGGAGGCGAACCGCGACCGGCTGGAGGCGATCTTCATCACCCACGGCCACGAGGACCATGTGGGGGCGCTGGGGCTTTTGTGGGGCCGGCTGAAGGCGCCGGTCTATTGCCGCCGCTTTACCGGCGCGCTGGCGAAGATGAAGCTGGAAGAGACCGGGCAGCCGGTCGATGCGCTGCGCATCGTCTCGGCGCGACCGGATCGGGTCGAGGCCGGGCCGTTCTCGGTGCAGTTCGTGCCGGTCAGCCACTCGATCCCGGAAAGCGCCGCTCTGGTGATCGACACGCCGGCGGGCCGGGTGGTGCATTCGGGCGATTTCAAGCTGGATGGCACCCCGGTCGTGGGCGAGGCCTTCGATGCGGCCCTGTGGCACGAGATCGCCAGCGAGACCCCCGTGCGGGCGCTGATGTGCGATTCGACGAACGTGTTCTCGCTGCATCCCGGCCGGTCCGAGGCCATGCTGGCCGAGCCTTTGCGCGAATTCGTGGCGGCGCAGGACCGGATGGTGGTGGCGACCACCTTCGCCTCCAACGTGGCGCGGCTGAAGACGCTGGCCGATGCCGGCGTGGCCGCCGGCCGCAAGGTCTGCCTGCTGGGCCGCGCCATGCGCAAGATGACCCAGGCCGCGCGCGAAACCGGCGTGCTGGGCGATTTCCCCGACACGATCGGGCCGGAGGAAGCCGCGTCCCTGCCGCGCGGCGAGGTGCTGCTGATCGTCACCGGCAGCCAGGGCGAGCGCCGGGCCGCCACCGCGCAGCTTGCCCGCGGCCGCTATCTGGGGCTGGAGCTGAAGGAGGGCGACAGCTTCCTGTTCTCCTCCCGCACCATTCCGGGCAACGAGCGTCCGATCATCCGCATCCGCAACATGCTGTCGGAGAAGGGCGTCGAGGTGTTCGACGCCGATGACGGTTTCTATCATGTCTCCGGCCACGCCAACCGCCCGGACCTGGAGGCGGTGCACGACCTGCTGAAGCCGCAGATGCTGGTGCCGATGCATGGCGAGCACATGCACCTGCGCGCGCATGCCCGGCTGGGTGCGGCGAAGGGGATCGCTTCGGCCATCGTGACCAACGGCATGATGGTGGACCTGACCGGCAAGGCGCCGAAGGTGGTCGAGCATGTCGATACCGGGCGGGTCTATCTGGACGGCACCGTGCTGATCGGGGCGATGGACGGGGTGGTGCGCGACCGCATCCGCATGGCGCTGAACGGGCATGCGATGGTGTCGATCATTATCGACGAGGACGACCAGCCCTTGCCCGACGCCTGGGTGGAACTGATGGGTCTGCCGGAGAAGGGCCGCGCCCGCGCGCCCCTGGCCGAGCAGATCGAGAAGGAACTGGCGGACTTCCTCGACCGCGTCGATCCGCGCACGGCGGGCAATGACGAAAAGCTGGACGAGGCGGTGCGCCGCATCACCCGGCAGGTGACGATGGAGGAAATCGGCAAGAAGCCCGAGGTCACGGTGGTGATCTCGCGCCTGGCTGCCGAGTAATAAGGTTGCGCCCGCCCCGCCCGTCGAGGGCGGGCCGGGCGCCGGGGGCTTGCCGCCCCCGCATCGCCTGCCGTGGGGGGCTTGTCCTGCGCGGGCTTGGGTTCGGGACGCGACATTGCGCGATCGACCGTCAGGACGGAAGCGTTCCCGAAATCCGGTTGCCGATGGGCTGCGAGAGCGGAGCGCCGACCGCAGGACTGGAAAGGCCGGTGGATTACCGGAAACCCCGCCCCCTGCATGCCGCTGCACGCCAGGGATACGGCGCGAAGCATCGCGCTCAAACGGACGAACCCCTGCCCGAGCAAGCGAGGAGGCTTGTCCCGTGCGGGCATTTGCGGTTGAATACGGCATGCCCGGAAATACGATCACCCTGCGGCCGGCTTCTGCTGGCGATCTGTCGGTCATCGGCGGCATCACGGCCCGATCCTGGCGCCACACCTTCGCCGGCCTGCTGCCCGATGCCTTCCTGTCCTCGCTGACGCCCGCGGCGCAGCAACAGCGCCACGAACGCATCTTCGCCCGCGCGGGCGTGCATTATCGCGTTGCCGTCGAGGATGAGCGCGTGATCGGCTTCGCGTCCACCGGCCCGTGCCGTGACCCCCGGCATGCGCCGCGCGGTGAGGTCCATGCGCTGTATCTTGAACCGGGCTTCGAGCGCCGGGGTATCGGCAGCCGCCTTTTCGAGGCGGCGAGGGCCGAAGCGCGGTCCTCCGGCCTCTATCTCACGACCCTTTCCCTCAACCCCAACCGTGCCTTCTATCGCGCGCGTGGCGGCATCGAGGTCGAGGCACCCGACATCCGGCTGGGCGGCATCTGCTATCAGCAGGCCGGCTTCCTCTGGCCATAGCCTTGCTTCGCGTCATCCCCTGCCGAAGAACTTGCCTTGCACAGCCCCGCTTGCGCGTCGCGACGATCCGTCAATCCTTTTTCTTCATCCCCGGCAAAAGAACCGGCCTCCTGCACCCACGCCCGAAGGCGTAGGACCGAGGGCCCCCCGAGGGGTCCCCGCTTGCGGGGTTTCGGGGGTTTCGGTCCGGTCCCGGCCCACTGGCTACCCGCAGGGCGGCCCGAAGGGCCGGTGGGCCGGGGGAACGCCCGCTTGGCCACGCCGCATCGCGCGCAACGGCGGCGCCCCGACTTACCCACCCCCTCCGACTCCTGGGGGTCTCCGGGCGTGGATAAGTCGCCCTCATCCGCCGCTGCCTCTCTTGACCTGCGGCGCCGCGCGCGGCATGGCGGCGGCATGAGTGACATGCCGACCCGCCCGCCCCGCAACTTCTATGGCCGCCGCCACGGCAAGACCCTGCGCCCCAGCCAGCGCGGCTATCTGGACGGCGACCTTGCCGCCCTGCGCTTGCCCGGTGTGGATTGGGCGGAGAATCCGGCGCGGGCGCCGCTGGACCTCGCCGCGATCTTCCCGCAGGCGCGCGAAATCTGGCTGGAAATCGGTTTCGGCGGCGGCGAGCATATGGTGGCGATGGCCGCGCGCTATCCCGATATCGCCCTGATCGGGGCCGAGCCGTTCATCAACGGCGTCGCCATGCTGCTGGGCAAGATCCGCGCCGCCGGCGTGACCAACCTTGCCATCCATCCCGGCGACATGCGCGACGTGATGGATGTGCTGCCGGAGGCGTCGGTCTCGCGCGCCTTTCTCAACTATCCCGACCCCTGGCCCAAGGCCCGCCACCACCGCCGCCGCTTCGTCACGCCGGAGCATCTGGCGCCGCTTTACCGCGCCTTGCGCCCCGGCGCCGAGTTCCGGGTGGCCACCGACATCCCCGATTACGTCCGCCAGACGCTGGAGGAGGTGCCCGCCGCCGGCTTCACGCTGGTGGATCAGGGGGCCGCGCCTTGGGCGGACTGGCCTTCGACCCGCTACGAGCAGAAGGCGCTGCGCGAGGGGCGCGTGCCGCATTACGTCACATTCCGCCGCTGAGGCGAGGAGGTTTGCCATGACGCGTCCTGACCAGCCCGTGCCGATCCGCGCCGCGAAAAGCCCCGCGCTGTCCGGCACCGTGCGCCTGCCGGGCGACAAGTCGATCAGCCACCGGGCGCTGATCCTGTCGGCGCTGACCGTGGGGCGCAGCCATATCACCGGGCTGCTGGAGGGGCAGGACGTGCTGGACACGGCCGCCGCCATGCGTGCCTTCGGCGCGCAGGTGGAGCGGCTGGGCGAGGGCGAATGGGTGGTCGATGGCGTCGGCGTCGGCGGGTTTGCCGAGCCTGCCGGGGTGATCGATTGCGGCAATTCCGGCACCGGGGTGCGGCTGATCATGGGCGCGATGGCGACGACGCCGATCACCGCCACCTTTACCGGCGATGCCAGCCTGTGCGGCCGCCCGATGGGCCGGGTGACCGGGCCGCTGTCGCTGTTCGGCGCGCAGGTGGTGGCGCGCGAGGGCGGGCGGCTGCCGATCACCCTGACCGGCGCCGCCGAGCCGCTGCCGGTGCGCTATCTGCTGCCGGTGCCCTCGGCACAGGTCAAGTCGGCGGTGCTGCTGGCCGGGCTGAACGCGCCGGGCGAGACCGTGGTGGTCGAGCCGGAGCCGGTGCGCGACCATACCGAACGCATGCTGCGCGGCTTCGGCGCCGATCTGCGCATCGAGGACGGGCCGGAAGGGCGCGTCATCACCCTGACCGGGCGGCCGGAACTGCGGCCCTGCGACGTGTCGGTGCCGCGCGATCCGTCCTCGGCGGCGTTCCCGGTGGCGGCGGCCCTGGTGGTGCCGGGGTCGGTGCTGCATTTGCCCGGCATCTCGCGCAACCCGACCCGCGACGGGTTCTTCCGGGTGCTGGAGATGATGGGCGCGCCGCTGGACTGGTCGAACGCGCGCGAGGAAGGCGGCGAGCCGGTGGCCGACCTGACCGTGCGCCACGGGCCTTTGCGCGGGGTGACGGTGCCGGCGGCGATGGCCTCCTCGATGATCGACGAGTTTCCGATGCTGGCGGCTTTGGCGGCCTATGCCGACGGGCCGGTCGAGATGCTGGGCATCGGCGAATTGCGGGTCAAGGAATCCGACCGCATCGACGCGATGGCGCGGGGGCTGGAAGCCAATGGCGTGCGCATCGAGGAGGGGCCGGACAGCCTGACCGTGTTCGGCACCGGCCGGCTGCCGGGCGGCGGCACGGTGGCGGCGCGGCTGGACCACCGCATCGCCATGAGCTTCCTCGTGGCGGGGCTGGGGGCGGAGGCGCCGGTCACCATCGACGACCGCAGCCCCATCGCCACCAGCTTCCCCGATTTCGTGCCGCTGATGCGGGGGCTGGGCGCGCTGATCGACTGAGGGGGTCATCTCCCCCGCCGGCATCGAGCCGCCGGGTGAAATCGCGTCCCTTCCGGGCCGCCGGCGTGCCGGGCGAGGGCATTGCCCTTGCGTTGGGAAGGGAGTCTCGCGGATCGGTGACGCAGTGGCGCAGGGCGGGCGATGCGCGGCAGGTTTTCGCCCCGGATGGACAGAAAAAGCCCCGCACAGGCGGGGCTTTCTTGTTGGTGCCGGTCATTGTGATCGGGTGCGGATGGTGGGCCGGGCCGTATCGGCGAGCCGGCCACGGATGCCGTGCGCCTGCGGCGATCCGCAGGGTATTCCTGCCCTCCGCCGTCTTGCAAACCTAGCGTCCGAAGGTCGGGCGGTATTTGCTGGTGGCGCCCATGCGATAGGGGGCGGGAACCTCCAGCGGGAAGCCCAGCTCCTCGGCCGCGTGCCAGGGCCAATGCGGATCGTTCAGCGCCACGCGGCCAAGGGCGACCGCATCCACCTCGCCGCCGGCGATCAGCGCCTCGGCATGGAGGGGAGAGCGGATCATGCCCACGCCGATCACCGGCAGCCCGGCCTCGCGCCGGACGCGGGCGGCGAAGGGGATCTGATAGCCCGGCCCCACGGGGATCCGGGCCGGCGCGTTGCCGCCGCTGGAGACATGCAGGAAATCGCAACCCAGATCGGCCAGCGCGCGGGCGACCGCCACGGTCTCGTCAGGGGTGATGCCGCCTTCCACCCAGTCGGTGCCGTTCAGGCGCACGCCCACCGGCATGTCCTCGGGGCAGGCGGCGCGGGTGGCGCGGAACACGTCCAGCAGCAGGCGCATGCGGTTTTCAAGGCTGCCGCCCCAGCGGTCGCCGCGCCGGTTGGCCAGCGGCGACAGGAAGCTGGACAGCAGATAGCCATGCGCGGCGTGGATCTCGATGCAGGCCATGCCCAGCCGCACCGCGCGGGCGGCGGCGGCGGCGAAGGCGTCGATGACCTCGGCGATCCCGGCCTCGTCCAGCGCCTGCGGCGCCTGCCATTCCGGGGCGAAGGGAACCGCCGACGGCCCGACCACCTGCCAGCCGCCCGCATCCGGCGCGACATGGCCGGGCCGCCACGGCAGGCCGGTGGAAGCCTTGCGCCCGGCATGGCCAAGCTGCAACCCGAAGGGCATGGCGGTGAATTGCCGTGCGAAGGCGAGGGCCTCGGCCATCGCGGCCTCGGTTTCGTCATCCCAAAGGCCCAGGCAGGCGGGGGTGATGCGGCCCTCGGGCAGGACGCCGGTGGCCTCGATCAGCATCAGCCCGGCGCCGGACTGGCCGAACTGACCCCAATGCAGGCGGTGCCAGTCGCTGGCGCACCCGCCCGTGGCCATGTATTGGCACATCGGCGCGATCACGATGCGGTTTTGCAGGGTCAGGCCGCGCAATGTCAGCGGCGAAAACAGGGTCGTGGTCATGGTTCCCTCAGATGTCGCAGCGCACCCGCGCCGCCGTCCAGCCGCCATCCACGGCGATCACCTGCCCGGCGACGAAGCTGGCCTCGGATGAGGCGAGGAAGGCCACCACATTGGCGACCTCGACGCTCTCTCCCGGACGGGCCTGCGGGGTGCCGCACAGGATCAGCTCGCGATAGGTTTGATCTTCCAGCAGCTTTTCCGTCATCGCGGTGCGGATCAGGCCCGGCGCCACCGCGTTCACCCGGATGCCGCGCGGGGTGTAGTCCGCCGTCATCTGCCGCGTCAACCCGACCAGCCCGGCCTTTGACGCCGCATAGGCCGCATTGTTGCGCCAGCCGACCAGCCCGAACATCGAGGCCACATGCACGATGGCGCCCGCGCCCTGCGCCAGCATCCCCGGCAGCACCGCCCGCGACATGCGGAAGGCTGCCGACAGGTTCACGTCCAGAATCCGCGCCCAGCCGGCATCGTCGCTTTCATGCACCGCCCGCGAACCGCCGATGCCGGCATTGTTCACCAGCACGTCCACGCGGCCAAAGCGGGCCAGCGCGGCCTCGGTGATCCGCGCCGGGGCCTCGGGGTCGGCAAGGTCGGCGGTGAGGTTCAGGCGGTTGGGGTGGGCGTCGGGCATGTCCGCCCGGTCCACGGCGACGACATCCGCGCCCAGCGACAGGAACTTTTCCGCGATTGCCGCGCCGATGCCGGCGGCGGCGCCGGTGACGATGACGCTCATGCCAGCCGCCCCCCGTCCACCGGCAGCAGGACGCCGGTGCAATAGGAGGCCTGCGGCGAGGCGAGGAAGACCACGGCATCCGCGACCTCCACCGGCTCGCCCAGACGGCCCAACGGGTGAATGGCGATCATGGCGGCGCGGTCGGATTCGGCCTGTTCGGGGTCCAGCGTGCGCTCGAACATCGGGCCGGAGATGGAGCCGGGGCAGACCGCGTTGACGCGGATGCCCCGTGGCGCCAGCGACCGCGCCAGAGAGCGGGTCATGGACACCACCGCCGCCTTCGAGGCCGCATAGGCCCCCAGCCGCGCCGAGCCGATCAGCCCGGCGGTCGAGGCGATGTTGACGATCGCCGCGCCGCGCCCCATCCGTCGGGCGGCGGCCTGCGCGCAGTTGACGCTGCCGAAGAAATTCACCGCCATGACCTTTTGCAGATCGGCGGGATCGCAGGTCTCCAGCCCCCCATGCGGCCCCTCGATCCCGGCGGAGTTCACCAGAATGTCGCAGCCGGGCAGGGCGTCGAAACAGGCTGCCACCGCCGCCGCGTCGGTCACGTCCAGCGCGTGATGGGCGATGGCGTCCAGTTCCGCCGCCACCGCCGCCAAGGCCCCCGCGTCGCAGTCGATCAGCACCAGCCGCGCACCTTCACGCGCGAAAGCCTCGGCACTCGCCCGGCCAAGGCCCGAACCCGCGCCCGTTACCACCGCCGTCAGACCGGCAAGCCGCCCCTCAGCCATGATGCGCCGCCCAATGCGTGGCGACCTGATGGCCGGTGGCGAACCAGACGCCGGGCTTTTGCCGGATATGCTCGATCATCCGGCGCAGCAGCGGGATGCGCATCGGCCGGCCGGTGAATTGCGGGTGCATGACCAGATTGAACAGCCCGCCCCATTCATAGATGGTATCGAACTCGTCGCGCCAGTTCTCGAAGATGGCGCTGTTGGGGAATTGCGGGCGCCATGCCTGAATGGCGGTCATCATATAGGGCGCATCGTCGGCGCCCCAATGCCAGGGCAATTCGATCGGCCCCGGCGTGCCATCGGGCAGGATATGGCGATAAGGCTCCACGTCCAGCATCAGCGAGCTGTCATAGAGGATGCCATGCTCGTGCAGCAGGCCCATCAGGGTCGGCGTAGTTTCCCCGGCGGGCGAGCGGTAGCCGGTGGGCCGGATCCCAGCCACCTTGTCCAGCGCATCCAGCGCGCGCTGGAAGGTCTCGCGCTCGACATCCGGCTTGTCGGGGTCGATCCATTCGTGGAGGTAACCGTGATGGCCGATCTCGTGGCCATGATCGAGGATCATGCGCACCCGGTCGGGATATTTCTCGGCCGTCCAGCCGGGGGTGAAGAAGGTCGCCGGCAGGTCGTATTCCGCCAGCACCTTGAGGATTTCCGGCACCCCGCGCCGGGCGCCATAGATGCCCTTCGACAGCACCCCCGGCCGGCGCGCATTCGCGGGATCACGCGACAGCCACAGGGTTTCGGCATCGAAGTCGAATGTCAGCATGACGGCGCAGCGTTTGCCTTCGGGCCACATCGTGATGTCCTTTCTGTCCGTTGGGGCGCGGGGTGCCGGGTCGTCAGCCCGCCAGACGGGTGGTGCGGAAGGTGTCGTTCACGCCGACGGCGGTGGTCACGACATTCTCGAAGCGGGTGTTGTAGATGGTCGGGAAATCGACCTCGACCAGCCAGGCCATCGGCACCTCGTCCGTCAGGATCTGCTGGGCCTTGGAATAGGCCGCCTGCCGCTCCTCGTCGGTGACGCCGCGGGCGCCGTCCTCGAAGGCCTGATCCACCTCGGGGTTGGTATAGCCGGTGCAGTTGGAATAGGGCACGCCCTGCCGGATGTTCGACGACACGAAGAACCGCGCCACGCCCAGCGCGGGGTCGCCGAACTGGTAGGGATAGTTCGAGGTCATCTCGAATTCCCAGTTGCCGTAACGCTGCGTCCAGGAGCCGGGATCGGTCGGCTCGATCTCGACCGCGATGCCGATCTGGGCAAGCTGCTGCTGGACCATCTCGGCAAAGCGCGCCCAGGTCTCGCCCCAGGGCAGGCGCATGAACTTGACGCTGGTGCGGATGCCGCCGTTGCCCTCGGTCAGGCCCATCTCGTCCAGCAGGGCCTTGGCCTTGTCCAGATCGTAGTCATAGGCGGTCACGTCCGCATCGTAAAAGCGGGTGCGGTAGCTGATCGGGCCGGTGGCCGGCTTGCCGAGGCCGAAGAAGATCACATCGAGGAAAGCCTGCTTGTCCAGCGCGTGATAGATCGCCTTGCGGAAGCGCACATCGTCGAAGGGCGCGACGCGGGTGTTGAACTCGATCCGCGCGATGGGGGCGAGGAACTCCGAGCCGCGCGTTTCCAGCGTCATGTTGGGCAGCGAGGACAGCCGCGCCACGTCGAACAGCTCGATGTCGAAGCTGCTGGACAGGTCCACCGTCCCCTGCTCCAGCGCGACCGAGCGCGCGGCGCCATCGGGCAGGATGTGGAAGATCAGCTCGTCCAGCTCCGGCTGGCCCTCGCCGTGATAGTCGGGGTTCTTCTCCAGCCGGATGAACGACCCGCGCCGCCATTCGGCCAGCTTGAACGGGCCGGTGCCGATGGGCGTGTTGTTGGCCGGGTTGGTGCGGTAATCGGTGCCGCGATAGAGATGCGCGGGGATCATCGGCGCCGAGGACATCTCGAAGGCCAGCATGAACGGGCCGAAGGGCTGCTTCATGGTGAAGCGGACGGTATGATCGTCCAGCGCCTCGATGCTTTCGCAATTGGCGAAGTTGCTGCGGGCGCGGGGATGCACCTCGGGCAGGAATTCCGCGCAGGAGAACACCACGTCGTCGGCGGTGAAAGGCTCGCCGTCATGCCATTTGGCGTTCTGGACCAGATGGAAGGTATAGGTCAGCCCGTCCTCGGAAATCTCCCACGATTCGGCCAGGCCGGGCAGGGGGGTGAAGTCGAAGTCGTAGGTCAGCAGGCTTTCATACATCTTGCCGCAGACCAGTTGCGTCTGGGCGTTCTGGTCGAGGCCGATGAACAGGATCGGCGGCTCGGGATTGGCGATGATGTTCATCACCTTCTTGCCGGATTGCGCCCAGGCGGCGCCGGGCAGGCCGGCCAGCAGCCCCATTGCCGCGCCGGATCGCAGGATGGCGCGGCGGCTGATCGTGGTCTTTGTCATGGTTTCCTCCCGTTGGGTGTCAGGTCTCAGGCCGGTTCGTGCCAGTCGCGGCCCGGAACGGCGTTCAGCAATTTGCGGGTATAGTCGGCGCGCGGATTGCCGAAGACGGCGGTGACCTCGCCCTCCTCGACCACCTTGCCGCGATGCAGCACGATTACGCGGTCGCAAATCTGGCTGGCCACGCGCAGGTCATGGGTGATGAACAGCATGGCAAGCTGCATCTCGGCGCGGATTTCGCGCAGCAGTTCAAGGACCTGCGCCTGCACGGACACATCCAGCGCCGAGACCGATTCGTCGGCCACCAGCAGGTCGGGTTCCACCGCCAGGGCGCGGGCGATGCCGATGCGCTGGCGCTGGCCGCCGGAAAACTCGTGCGGGAAGCGGCTGGCGGCGGCGGGGTCCAGCCCGACGCGGGCCAGCAGCCGGTCCATGCGGGCGCGGGCCTCGGCGGGCGGCACGCCCTGCGCCAGCGGCCCGGTCATGATCGCCCGGCCCACCGTCTGGCGCGGGTTCAGCGAGGCGAAGGGGTCCTGGAACACGATCTGCGCCTGCGCGCGATAGGCTTTCAGCGCCGCCCCGCGCGCGGTCGCGATATCCTGCCCCTTGAACAGGATGCGACCGCCATCCACATCCGCCAGCCGCATGATGCACTGGCCGATGGTGGACTTGCCCGAGCCGCTTTCCCCCACCAGCCCCAGCGTCTCGCCCCGCGCGATCTGGAAGCTGACATCATCCACCGCCACCGTGGTCTTCGGGGCCGAGAACATCCCGGCGGCGCTGCGATAGACCTTGCGCAGGGCCTCGACCCGCAGCACCGGCGCATCCTCGACCGGCTGTCCGGCCTCAAGGCGAAAGCGCGGCACGGCGGCGATCAGCTTTTGCGTATAGGGATGGGTGGGGGCCTGCAAAACCTGCGCGGCCGCGCCCTGCTCGACGATCTCGCCCTTGCGCATGACGATCACCCGGTCGGCAATGTCCGCGACCACGCCGAAGTCATGGGTGATGAACAGCACGCCCATGCCGCGCTTGCGTTGCAGGTCATGGATCAGGTGCAGAATCTGCGCCTGCGTGGTCACGTCCAGCGCGGTGGTCGGCTCGTCGGCGATCAGGATATCCGGCTCCAGCGCCAGAGCCATTGCGATCATCACCCGCTGCCGCTGCCCGCCCGACAGGCGGAAAGGATAGCGGTCGTAAAGGCTGGCCGGGTCGGGCAGGCCCACGGCGTCCAGCAGTTCGACCACGCGGGCGCGGGTGTCGCCGGTCTGGGTGCCGTGGGCCTCGAAGACCTCGGCCACCTGCCGTCCCACGGTCAGCACCGGGTTCAGGCTGGTCATCGGCTCCTGAAAGATCATGGCAATCCGGGCGCCGCGGATTTTCCGCATCCCCGCCGCGTCCAGCGCCAGCAGGTCGGCGCCGTCGAAGCGGATGCTGCCCGCGCGCACCGTCAGCGACTGGCGCGGCAGCAGGCCCATGACCGCATTCGCCGTCACCGACTTGCCCGAGCCGGACTCGCCCACGATGCACAGGATCTCGCCCCGGTCCAGATGCAGGCTCACATCGCGCACCGCATCCGCGCGGTCGCCCGATTGCGGCAGGCCGACCGTCAGCCCTTCGATCTGCAAGAGATGTTCGCTCATGACCGGCCCTTTCGTGCAAGGCGCGGGTTCAGCACGTCGTTCAGCGCATCCCCCACGAGGTTCAGGGCCAGCACCACCGCGACGATGACGATGCCGGGAAAGAAGCTCATCCACCAGGCTTGCCGCAGCACCGTGCGCGCGGCGCCGATCATGTAGCCCCAACTCATCCTGTTCGGATCGCCCAGGCCCAGGAAGCTGATCGCCGCCTCGGTCAAAATCGCCGAGGCCACCATCAGCGAGGCCATCGCGATCACCGGCGACAGGGTGTTCGGCAGCATCTGGGTCAGGATGATGCGGGTATTGCTTTCGCCCAGCACCTCGGCGGCGCGGACGAATTCGCGGTTGCGCAGGCTGGCGAATTCCGACCGCACCAGCCGCGCCACCGGCGGCCAACTGACGATGCCGATGGCCAGGATGATCGACTGGATCGAGGGCGACAGGATCGCCACCAGCAGCAGCGCGAAGACGAAGGTGGGGATGGTCTGGAAGAACTCGGTCACGCGCATCAGCGCGTCATCGACGCGCCCGCCATAGAACCCGGCCAGCGCGCCGACGACCACGCCGACGAACAGCGCCACGAAGGTCGAGACCACGCCGACGAGGATCGACACCCGTGCGCCGTGGATGATGCCGCCCAGGATGTCGCGGCCCATCATGTCGGTGCCCAGCGGAAAGTTCATGTCCGTCATCGGCGGCAGGAACGGGCGCGAGGCCATCTTCCACGGGTCCGCCGGCGCCAGAACCGGCGCCAGCAGCGCCGCCGCCACCGCCAGCAGCAGGATGGTGGTGCCGATGATGGCCTTGGGATTGCGGGCGTAAAGGGCCAGCTTGCTGCTCATGCCGAGGCTCCGATCCGGGGGTCGACGAGGCGATAGAGGATGTCGGTCAGGATGTTGAAGATCACCACCAGCACCGAGGTCATCAGGAAGATGCCCATCATCACCTGATAATCGCGTTGCACCAGCGCATCGAAGGCCAGCCGCCCGATGCCCGGCCAGCCGAACACGGTTTCCGTCAGGATGGCGCCGCCGACCAGTTGCCCGGCCTGAATGCCCGCCAGCGTGATCACCGGCAGGATGGCGTTGCGCAGCATGTGGCGGCGCAGGATGATGCCCTCCTGAAGGCCCTTGGCGCGGGCGGTGCGGACGAAATCCAGATCCTGCACCTCCAGCATCGAGGCCCGCGTCAGCCGCGCATAGATGGCCATGTAGAACAGCGCCAGCGTCACCGCCGGCAGCACCAGATGGTGCAGCACGTCCAGGACATAAGCCATGCCCCGATAATCCGCGCCGACCGAGACCATGCCGAAGGCCGGGAACCAGCCCAGCCAGACCGAGAACAGCAGGATCGCCATCATGCCGATCCAGAACAGCGGCGTGGCATAGAACAGCAGCGACAGGACCGAGACCAGCAGGTCCGGCAGCCGCCCCTGCTTCGCCGCCGAGACCACGCCCAGCACGATGCCGGCGGCCAGCGCCAGCACGAAGGCGGTGCCGGTCAGCAGCAGGGTGGCGGGCAGGCGCTCCCACAGCAGATCGGCCACCGGGGCGCCCTGCCGATAGGAATAGCCCAGATCGCCTTGAAGGATGTTGCCGACATAGACCAGGAACTGCCGCCAGATCGGTTGATCGAGGCCGAACTGCTCGCGCAGCTGCTGCACGAAGGTCTCGTCCGCGACGCCGGCCTGTCCGGCCATCACCGAGGCCGGATCGCCCGGCGCGATGCGGATCAGCATGAAGTTCAGCGCCACGATGGCCAGGATCACCGCCACCGATTTCAGCAGGCGCAGGCCGATGATGCGCAAGGCCGTCATGGCCGTTCCATGCCCGGAAACTGGCTGGTCTGTCGCATCGGCATGTCCCCCTCACGCTGGCCCGGCCCGTGCGCGGACCGGGTATTGCGCCCCAATCGAATTGCTATACAATACGACCGAAGTTTATAGCGAGACAAAGAATATCATGCCTTTCATAGGCGTCAATCGCCTGTTGCATCGGGCGGGCAGGGGGAAGGATCATGGCACAGCTTCCGGCACCGCAGGACATGCGCAAGGACGACCGGCTTTATCTTCAATCCGTTGACCGCACCTTTCGCGTGCTGGAGGCGCTGGCGCAGACCAGCCAGCCGCCTTCGCTGCGCGAGTTGGCGCAGCTTGTCGGCGTGGACAAAAGCGCGGTGCAGCGAATCGCCCATACGCTTCAGGTGCTGGGCTATGTGGCGCGCGACCCGGCCAGCGGCGGGCTGGTGCCGGGCCAGCAGCTTCTGGACCGGGGCTTCGACTATCTGCGCTCCAACCCCTTGCTGGCGCGGGCGCAGCCCCTGCTGACCAACCTGCGCAACGCCACCGGCGAGCGGGTGGATTTCAGCCTGTTCGCACGCGACACCATCATCTACGCCCTGCGCATGCAGAGCAAGCGCGAGACCTTCTTCGCCACGCTGATCGGCCGCCGCATCCCCAGCTTTTCCTCCTCGGGCGGGCGGGCCTGCCTCAGCCGGCTGGACGAGGCCGAGGCCCGCGCCATCGTCATGGAATCGAACCGGGTCGCGGCGACGCCCAAGACCATCACCGAACCGGATTCGGTGATGGCCAAGATCGCCGAGGCCCGCCGCGACGGCTATGCCTGCGCCCGCGAGGAAAGCCTGCTGGGCGAGATCGTGATCGGCGGCGCCGTCACCGATGCCGAGGGCCGGCCGCTGGGCGCGATCCATATCGCCGGCTCGCTCTCGGAATGGAGCGAGGGCGGATTCCGCCGCAAATTCGCGCCCTTGCTGCTGGAAACCGCGCGGGCGCTGTCGGGTTAGGCGGGGCGCAGGGTCAGGCGGGCCTCCGTTCCCCCGTCCACGGCCTCGGGCGAATAGCGCAGCGGGAAATAGGTGCCGTCGCGCCAGCCCTCGGCCATATCCGCGAAATGCGGCGAGGCCGGATCGCCCGACTGGCCGGCAAGGCCGACGAACAGGCTGGCATCCCAGTCGCCCACATCCATCAGCAGCCGCACCGACGGCCCGCTGACGATGCCGAAATCCGAGGCGCGATAGGGGCCGTAATTCGGGCTGGACGGCCCGCCGCCGAGGTTGAGGCGCGGCAGGGCCAGCTCGGCCCGGTCGGGGAACAGCCCGGCCAGCGCATGGCGCAGCCCCAGCCCGTGCAGCGCGTCCCAGCGCCAGCCGGCGGGATCGGTGCCCAGCAGCTTTTGCGCATCGGCCCAGGCGGCGGCCAGCGTCTCGGCGCAGATTCGCGCGTGGCGGCCCTCCGGCAGCCAGTCGGCCGGAGCCTCCATGATGGTTGCAACCGTCTGGTTATCATAGGGAACCAGCAGCGGCAGGGTGCTTGCATCGCCGCCCATCGCCCGACCCAGCGCCGGTTGCAGATGGCGCGACAGCCAGACCTCGAACAGGGCGGCCGGGGCGCTGTCGCCGGTGCCGTTGCCGTCCCAGCCGGCCAGCATCGCCCGCGCCCTCTCGGCATCGCCGTCCAGCGAAAGACCGGCCAGCACATGCGCAAGGCGCTGGCCGATGCGCGAAAACGTATCGTTCTGCAACCGTCCCGAAGCCGCCAGGTCGTGGCTTGCGTCGTCGCCCAGCACGGCATGGATGCGCTCGGACCGCGAGGGTTCCACCCATTCATGGCCGATGGGGGCGCCGGCCCAGCCTGCGGGCAGGTTCATCTCGTTGGCGGTGGCCACGAAGCCCTTTTCGGGGTTCACGGCGCGGGGCAGGTCGTCGAAGCCCACGAAGCCCGCCCATTCGTGGCGCCCGTCGCCAGGCACCGGCAGCAGCCCGTTCCAGTTCGGCCGGATCGGCGTGGCGCCAAGGCCGTGCCAGGCGATATTGCCCTCGACATCCGCATAAAGGTGGTTGACCGAGGGCGTGCCCCAGTTCGAGATGGCCGCCTGATATTCCGCGAAATCCTGTGCCCGCATCACCTTCAGGCTGGCCATGTAGGGGGCCATCCCCGGCTCGGTCCAGACGGTGCGCAGGCTGTAGGCGCGGGCCGCCGTGCGATCCTCGTGCAGCACCGGGCCGTGGCGGGTAAAGCGCAACTCGCGCGTCACCATGCCGTGGCCGCGCACGGCAAAGTCCTCGTGCCGGGTCTGGATGGTTTCCCAGCCGCCCTTCCACGGGTAGCGGTCGGGGTTCGCCGGGTCGGTGTCATGGACCATGACATCCTCCTGATCGCCGCCGAAGATGGTCAGCGACCAGGCGATGCGGTCGTTATGGCCCAGCGAGATGCCGGGCACGCCCGGCTCGCCCATGCCGATGGCGTCGACCCCCGGCGCGGTCAGGTGGACCACATAGCGCAGGCCGGGCAGCGAATGCAGCCGGTGCGGGTCGGAGGCCATCAGCGGCCGGCCGGAGGCGGTGCGGCTGCCCGCGACGACCCAGTTGTTCGAGCCTTCGGCCTCGGCCGCGCGCACCACCTCGCCCAGCGGCGTGACCACGCGCCAGCGATGCGCCTCGGCCAGGGGGGTGGCCAGCCGCTCCTTGCCGAAGGTGACGGGGGCGGTGGCCAGCGCGAAACTTTCCAGCACCTTCAGGGGGATGGAGGCCAGATCCAGCCCCTCCGCCTCGGTCGGTGCGACCGGCGGGACGATGGCCTTGCGCAGCGCGTCCAGGCGGGCGCCGCCGCGGGCCATGACATGGGCGCGCAGGACCTCCGACAGCGCGTTGCGGGTCAGGCAATGGCTGCGGATGCGCACCACGTCCTCGGGCCGCCATGCGGCGGGGCGCGTGTCCATCAGCGTGAACTCGGCCGGCAGCGGCGCCGCGCCCGCCTCGATCTGGGTCAGGCGAGCGTTGATGCCGGCGGCGAAGGCGGTGCAGATCGCCTCCGCATCCGGCCCGTAGGCCGCCCATTCCGCCGCCATGTCGCCATGATAGAGGAACTGGCGGGCGGCGCGGTCCTGCTCCAGATAGCCGGGGCCGAAATCGGCGGCCAGCAGGCCGAGGCCCCGCTTCCTCCACAGGTCGATCTGCCACAGCCGGTCACGGGCGGCGTTCCAGCCCTGGGCAAAGAACAGGTCATGCAGGTTTTCGGCGCGGATATGGGCGACGCCCTGCCGGTCGATGCTGATTTCGACCGCCGCTTCCAGACCGGGGAGGTCCAAGACCTCGGCCTGCATTCCACCCTGTGCCATCGCGCCGCCTTCCCCTTTGTTGCGCGGGCAGTCCAGCACAGGGCGCGGTGCGTTGCAATGCGGCCGCATTGCCTTCCGATGCGGCCGCGCGCGGGATCAGGCGACGGCCGGCCCGGCCAGCAGATGCGCGGGCAGGGCCTGAAGCGCCTCGTAGCCGGCGAGGATCGCGGCCATCTGCGCCGCGTGCCCGGCGCGGAAGGCGTCGCCGTATATCGTCTCGTCCGGGTATTCGGTGATCATGGTCAGCGGCACGCGGTGGCGGTCGTCCTCGCCGATCAGCACCGGGAAGCCGTTGAGGATGCGAAAGCCGTGATCGCCGGCATGGCGGGCAAACAGCGCAAGCTGGGCGTCGTTGAAGGCGCGCAGGCCCGGCACGGCGTCGAGGCGGCGGGTCACGTCGTCCATCAGCGCCTCGGCCGCGTCCTGCCAGCCGGCGCGATGGCGCATGATCAGGAAGAAGCCCTTGGGGATCGTCCATGTCGCGAAGCCGCGCGGGACGTAGCCCGACAGCGGCCGGGTCCATTCATGTGCCGGATAGCCGTGGAAATTCAGGTGCAGCAGCGCCGGGACGCGGGTCTCGGCCTGCGTGCGGATGGATTTCTCGCAAAGCGCCGGCCCCTCGCGATATTCCAGGTCGTCGCCCAGCGCGGTATAGCGGGCGGCGTGGTGCATGTGGCGCGGGTTGTCGGCGATCAGCCGCTGGTGCAGCGCATAGCCGTCGGGATTCTCCAGCGGGCAGAAGGCGAAATGCGCGCCGGGGCGGGCCAGCAGCCGGTTCACCGCGCGCAGCGTGCCCACGGGCGAGGTGGTCTCGTTCGCGTGCTGGCCGGCCGAGATGATGACGCCGCGATCCGTGCCGGGGTGATGCACCGCCGTGACCGGCCGCCCGGCGACCGAGCGGGCGGTGTAGCACTCGCCCGGAATCCGCGCCAGCTCCGCCGCGATCTGCGGGATCGACAGCGCGCGGGCGGCGGTTTCCAGCGGCTCCTCGTGGTCGGCCTCGGCACGGCGGTCGTAGGGGCGGGTTTCGACGCGCAGGCCGTAGCCGGGGCCGAGGCGGATTTCCGGCACGATCTGGCCGGGTTGCAGATGGCGGTCGCCGATGGGGCGGCCGGATTTGCGCTGGAAGACCTCCAGGGCCGAGAAATACAGGTCTTCGTGCAGCGCCTCGCGCAGGGAAAGCACCTCGTCGCCGGTGTCCAGCGCCTCGTCCGCGACGGGCAGGGTGGCGGTGATGTTCAGTTCCTCGAAATACGGTTCCGCCTGCCACGGGCCGGCGAGGATCGCCTGCATGGCGGCGTGGAACAGCGCCTCGTAGTCGGTTTCCAGCCGCCGGGACTGGCCGTCCGCGACCAGCCAGCCGCAGGGGGAGAGCGTCGTTTCCCCCGCGTAATCGGTATGCACCCGGTTGGGGGCGAGGACGGTTTCCGCCGCCTCGCGTCCGTCCGCATAGGTCAGGCGCAGGTGATAGGCGGGCAGGTCGCAGGTCTCGGCGCCCTCGGTGAAGGTGAAATCCACTGCGGGGAACATGGCCGACAGCGGATAGCTTTCCAGCAGGAAGCGCGAGGCCCCCGCGTCGGGATGGCGGGGGAAGGCGATCTCGGCCCGCGCCAGCCCGTCCGTGTCGATATGGTCGCGGAAGGCGCAGACCAGCGGTTTATAAGCCGAATGGCAACGCGCCCGCACGCCCCGCGCGGCAAAGGCGGTCTCGGCGGCGCGGCGGGTGGGGGCGTCGTCGAAGGTCCAGACCTCGACCTCGCGCGCGGCCAGCGTCGCCGCCAGACCGGCCAGCGTGGGCGCGAAGGCGCCATCGTAGAGGATCATCTTTCCGTCCTTCCGGTCGGGTCCAGCAGGTCGCGCAGCCAGTCGCCCATCAGGTTCAGCGCCAGCACCGTCAGCAGGATCGCCATGCCCGGCACCACGGTGATCCACCAGGCGGTTTGCAGATAGGTGCGCCCCTCGGCCAGCATGCCGCCCCATGAGGGGATCGTCGGGTCGACGCCGAGGCCGAGGAAGGTCAGCGAGGCCTCCAGCAGGATGTTGTTGGCGACGTTCAGCGTCATCAGCACGATCACCGGACCCAGCAGGTTGGGCAGGATATGGCGCAGGATGATGCCCCGGTCCGACACGCCGATGGCGCGGGCCGACAGGATGAACTCGCGCTCGCGCAGCGTCAGGGTCGAGCCGCGGACGAGGCGGGCATATTGCACCCATTGGCTGACGATCAGCAGCACGATGGTCGTGGTCAGCGAGCCGCCGACGATGGCCACGAAGGTGATGGCCAGCAGGATGAACGGGAGCGAGAGCTGGATGTCGGCAAACCGCATCAGCAGCATGTCCCAGAACCCCCGGTAATAGCCGGCGACCAGCCCCATCAGCGTGCCGAAGATCACCGACCCCACGACCGAGATCAGCCCCACCTTCAGCGAGATCCAGCCGCCATTGGCGACACGGGCGAGGATGTCGCGGCCCAGCGCGTCGGTGCCGAACGGGTGCGCCGGATCGGTGAAGGGCGGCACCAGCCGCGCCTTCAGCGAGATCGCGCCGGGGTCGGCGAACAGCCATTGCGAGAACACCACCGCGCCGACGATCAGCACCAGCAGCACGGCGCCGGTGATGAACTCGAAGGATTTCAGGTGGCGCAGGCGCGAGGGGGTGGTGGCGTCGGACATCTCACTTCTCCCGGATGCGGGGGTCGACGAGGCCATAGGCGATGTCGACCGCAAGGTTCACCGCGACGATCATCAGCGCCAGGATCATGATCACCGCCTGCAACACCGGATAGTCGCGCGCCGCCACCGCATCCAGCGCCAGCGTGCCCATGCCCGGCCAGTTGAACACGCGCTCGATCACCACGATGCCGCCCAGCAACCCGCCGAATTGCAGGCCGAAATAGGTGATCAGCGGAATGGCGCAATTGCGCAGCGCGTGCTTGTAAAGCACCTTGGCCTCGGAAAGCCCCTTGGCGCGGGCGACCATGATGAACTGGGCGTTCAGGGTCTCCAGCATGGTGGTGCGCACCAGCCGGACATTGGTGGCCGTCAGGATCACGCCCATCGTGATCGCCGGCATGATGAAGCTTTCCGGCCCGCTCATGCCCGAGGGCGGCAGCAGCCGCAGCCCCACGGCGAAGAACAGTACCAGCATCATCGCCAGCCAGAAGTTGGGGAAAGACAGCCCGACCAGCGACAGGATGCGGATGACCTGATCGGCCAGCCTGCCCTTGGCCACCGCCGCCCAGATGCCCAGCGGGATCGAGATGGCGATGGAGACCGCCAGCGAGATGAAGGCCAGCATCAGGGTGGCCGGCAGCGCCTTGTCGATCAGCAGGTTGACCGGCGTATTGCCGACGAAGCTGCGCCCGAAATCCCAGGTCAGCAGGCCCTTCAGCGAATTGAGGTATTGCACCAGGAACGGCTCGTTCAGGCCCAGCCCCTCGCGGATGCGGGCCAGGTCGGCCTCGGTGATGTTGGTGGCGCCCTGCGCGATCATCAGCGCCGGGTCGCCGGTCATGCGGATGGCGACGGCCACGATCAGGCTGACCGCCAGCACGACGAAGACGGCCTGAAAGATGCGCTTGACGATGAACGCGACCATGACGGCCTCCTTGCGCTGGAAGGCCGCCCCCCGCGCGGGCAGGGGGCGGCGCGGTGATTACTCGACGGACACCTTGTCCAGCCGCAGCCGGCTGTCGGGCGCCGGCTCGAAACCCTTGACTCGCGTGCTGATGCCGTAGATCGCATTCAGGTTGTAGATCGGCATTTCCAGCGCCCGGTCATAGGCATATTGCGCGATCTCGCGCAGGATGCGCTCGCGCTCGGCCGTGTCGGTCAGGTGGCGCTGGCTTTCCAGCAGCGCATCCATGTCCGGGTCGCTGTCATAGGGGTTCCACTTTTCGCCGGTGTGATACATCGAGTAAGCGGTGTTGTCGTAATCGAAGGTCCAGCCGCCCCAGCTTTGTTGAAACATCGCCCCGGTCTTGCCCTGCGGGATGATGTCGTTCAGCAGGGTGTTGGTCTCGTAGGGCTGGATGGTGGCGTTGATGCCCACGGTGGACAGATAGGCGGCCACCGCCTGCGTGACCTCGCCGAAGGTGGCGTCGTTGCCGCGAATGTCGATCTGCACCGTGGCGCCCTGCTGCACGCCGGCCTCGGCCAGCAGCTTCATGGCGCCTTCCGGGTCGTAGGGCAACGGCTCCAGCGCGGGGTCATAGCCGAAGGAAAGCTTGCCTTGCAGGCTGGCGATGACCTCGGCCTGGCCGCCCAGCACCTGCTCCACGATCTCGTCGCGGTCCACGGCCATGATCATCGCCTTGCGCACGCGCTCGTCGGCGGTGATGCCGTCGCGGGTGTTGTAGCGCAGCGAATAGACGGTCGGGCCGGGGGTGGTGACGATGGCCAGGTTCGGATCGGCCTCGATGGTCGGGATCATCGAGATCGGGATGGTCGGCGGGATCACCAGATCGACGCGCCCGGCCTGCAACTCGGCCACCGCCGTCGCCGGCTCGGTGATGAAGCGGTATTCCAGTTCGGAAAGCTGCGCCGGCCCGCCCCAGAAGCCGTCATAGGCCTCCATCTGCAAGGACACCTTGGGTTCGTAGCCGGTGACGCGGAACGGGCCGGTGCCCACGGGCTTGAGGTTGAATTCTTCGTCGCCGACCTCCGCGATATAGCCCGGCGGCACGATCATGGCGCCATAGCCGGCCAGCTTGGTCAGCAGCACCGGGTCGGGCGCCTTGAGGTGGAAGTCCACGGTGAAGTCGTCGATGATCTCGACCGACTCGATCGAGACATAGTTCGATTGCTGCGGCCCCTTGGCGCCCTCCTCGCCCAGCAGGCGGTCGAAGGTGAACTTCACCGCCTCGGCGTTGAACGGCTCGCCATTGTGGAAGGTCACGCCCTCGCGCAGGGTGAAGCGGATGCGATTGCCGTCGTCCAGCACCTCCCATTCCGTCGCCAGCGCGGGGACCAGTTCCATGTCGGGACCGCGATAGGTCAGCCCGTCGAAGATATTGGTGGCGGCCGAGGCCCAGTTCACCAGAAACGTGTCGATGGGGTCCCACGATCCGGGGTCCTGCGGGGTCGAGACCACCAGCTTGCCGGCGGCGAAGGCCGGGGCGGTCAGCGCCGTGCCGGCCAGCAGCAGCGCGGCGGCGCCGGTTTTCAGCCTTGAGGAAAGAGACATCATCAGCACTCCCTGTTGGGTTCTCAATGTTGGGCGACGAGGTGGCCGGGGGCGACCTCGCGCAAGGGGATGGGGGCGAATTCCTGCCCGACCGGGCGGATGATCGAGGGCACCTCGCCCTCCAGCATGGATCGCGGCTTGCGCGCCGTGGGATCGGCCACCGGCACCGCCGACAGCAGGCGGCGCGTATAGGGATGGGCGGTCTGCTCGAACACCTGCGCGCGGCTGCCCAGTTCCATGATCTGGCCGGTATAGAGAACGGCGACCCGGTGGCTCATCTTCTCGACCACCGCCATGTCGTGGCTGATGAACAGATAGGCCAGCCCCTCGTCCTTCTGCAAGTCCATGAAAAGATTGATGACCTGCGCCTGAACCGATACGTCCAGCGCCGAAAGCGCCTCGTCCGCGATGATCAGCCGGGGCTTTGAGGACAGGGCGCGGGCGATGCAGATGCGTTGCCTCTGCCCGCCGGAAAACTCGTGCGGATAGCGGCGGGCCATCGACGGCTCCAGCCCGACACGCTCCAGCAACTCCCCCACGCGGGCGTCGATCTCGCGGTCCGAGGACAGCAGGTGATGGGTGCGGATCGGCTCGGCAATCGAATAGCCCACGGGCTTGCGCGGGTCCAATGAGGCGAAGGGGTCCTGGAAGATATATTGCACGTCGCGGCGCAGGTCGTGGCGCTGGCGGCCGTTCAGCGCCGACAGCGGCTTGCCGGCGAACAGGATCTCGCCGGCGGTGGGCGCCTGCAATTGCTGGATGGTGCGGCCGATGGTGGACTTGCCGGAGCCGGATTCGCCCACCAGCGCCAGCGTCTCGCCGGGCCAGATGTCCAGGCTGACATGGTTCACCGCGCAGGCGCGATGCGTGGGCCGGCCCCAGAAGTTCCGGGCCACGTCGAAATGCACCACCAGATCGCGCACCGACAGCAGCGGCGCGGCCTCGTAATCGGCGGTGCGCTGCTCGCGCGTCTCGCCGACGGTGCGGGCCTCCTCGCCGTCCAGCACGGTCAGCGCCTCGCGCAGCGGATAGGGGCGGCCCTCCATCGCCCCCAGACGCGGCACCGCCGACAGCAGCGCCTTGGTATAGGGGTGGCGGGGATTGGCGAAGACCTGCTCGACCGGGCCTTCCTCGACCTTGCGGCCCCGGCGCATCACCACCACGTCGTCGGCCATTTCCGCGACCACGCCCATGTCGTGGGTGATGAACACCATCGCCATGCCCAGCTCGGCCTGCAAGTCGCGCATGATGGTCAGGATCTGCGCCTGCACGGTCACGTCCAGCGCGGTCGTCGGCTCGTCCGCGATCAGCAGCTGCGGGCGGCAGGCCAGCGCCATCGCGATCATCACCCGCTGGCGCATGCCCCCCGAAAGCTGGTGCGGATAACGTTTCAGCAGCCCCCCGGCATCGGGCAGGCGCACGAGGTTCAGCAGCCGCTCGGCCTCGGCCGTTGCTGCCTGCTTGCCCATGTCCTCGTGCAGCATCAGCACTTCGGTCAACTGGTCGCCGATGGTGAAGACCGGGTTCAGGGAGGTCATCGGCTCCTGAAAGATCATGGCGATGTCCTTGCCGCGGATGCGGCGCATCGCCTTCTGGTCCTCGGCCAGCAGGTCCACCGCCTTGCCGTCGCGATAAAAGCGGATGGCGCCCTGCGGAAAGCTGGCGCCCATCATGTCGGCCAGCCGCATGATCGACAGCGAGGTGACGGACTTGCCCGAGCCGCTTTCCCCCACCACCGCCGTGGTGCGGCCGGGGCGGACCGAAAAGCTCAAGCCTTCGATCACCGGCGCCTTGCCGAAGCGGACCGAGAGATCCTCGATTTCCAGAAGCGCGGGGGTGGAGGTTGCGGTCATGGCCGGCCCTTGGCTTGCGGGTGATGCCCGCCCTTTCTTCCACCCCGCGCCGGGGGTGGCAAGGGTCTCGCCTCAGGCCCGCGCCAGCCCTGCCCCCACCGAGGTCATCCGGGCGCTGCGGATCAGTTCCTGCGTATAGGCCTCGCGCGGGGCGTTGAAGACCTGCTCGGTCGGGCCGGCCTCGACGATATGGCCCTTGCGCATGACCAGCACCCGGTCGGCGATGTCCTTGACCACGGCAAGGTCGTGGCTGATGAACAGATAGCTGAGGCCGCGTTCCTCGCGAATCTCCGCCAGCAGGTCCAGAACCCGCGCCTGCACCGACACGTCCAGCGCCGAGGTCGGCTCGTCCAGCACCATCAGCTCGGGGCGCAGCGACAGGCTGCGGGCGATGCAGACGCGCTGCTTCTGCCCGCCGGAGAGTTCATGCGGATAGCGATAGCGGAAGGCGCGGGGCAGATGCACCTGATCCAGCAGCGCGTCCACCTCCTGCCGCAGCCGGCTGCCGCGCAGGCCCTCCTGCAAGTAAAGCGGTTCGCCGATGGCGTCGCCGATCATCTGGCGCGGGTCCAGCGCGCTGTCGGGGTTCTGGAACACGCATTGCAGGTTGCGGCGCAGCTTGCGCAGGGCGGGCGGGGGCAGGGCGGTGAGGTCCTGCCCGTTGAACAGCACCGCGCCGGAATCCGGCTCGATCAGGCGCAGGACCAGCCGCGCCATCGTGGATTTGCCCGAGCCGCTTTCGCCAACCACCCCCAGCACCTCGCCGCGCGCAAGGTCGAAGGAAATATCCTTGGACGCCACCACGGTCTTGTCGCCGGTGCCGAAGGTCTTGTTCAGCCCGCGCACTTGCAGCAGCGGCGGCGAGGTCAGCGGGTCGCGGGCCTGCGCCGGGGTGCCGACATCCGGCAGCGCGGCCAGCAGTTGCTGCGTATAAGCCTCGCGCGGGGCGCCGAGGATTTGCGCTGTCGGGCCTTGCTCGACCACCTCGCCCTTGAACATCACCGCGACGCGCTGGGCGATGGTGGCCACCGCGCCGATGTCGTGGGAAATCATGATGACGGTCAGCCCCTTGCGGGTCACGATCTCGCGGATCAGGGTCAGCACCTGCGCCTGCACGGTCACGTCCAGCGCCGTCGTCGGCTCGTCCGCGATCAGCAGGTCGGGGCGCGAGGACAGGGCGATGGCGATCAGGATGCGCTGGCGCATGCCGCCGGAAAGCTGGTGGGGATAGCTGTCGAACACACGCTCGGGGTTCTGGATGCCCACATCGTCCAGCAGCTTGACGATTTCCGCGCGGCAGTCCGCCTTGCCCGGCACCGCCTGCCCCCGCGCGCGGGCCTGCGCGCGCAGCACGTCCGAAATCTGCCGGCCGACCTTGATCAGCGGGTTCAGGTAGGTCATCGGGTCCTGAAACACCATCGAGATGCGCACGCCGCGCAAGCCCCTCCATTCCCGGTCCGACAGCCGTGTCACGTCCTGCCCGTCGAACACCACCCGCCCCGAGGTCACGCGCGACCGCTTCGGCCCGATCCCCATCAGCGAGCGCACCAGCACCGTCTTGCCGGAGCCGCTTTCGCCGACGATGCCCAGCGTCTCGCCGCGCCGCAGGTCCAGATTGATATGCTTCAGCACCTCGAACGGGCCATCGTCGCCGTCGATGGTCAGGCTGTAGTCCTCGATGCGCAGCAGGGGGGTGTCGGTCATGGCGCCCTCAATTCTTGCGCGAACGCGGGTCGAGGATGTCGCGCAGACCATCGCCCAGCAGGTTGAAGCCCAGCACGGTCAGGAAGATCGCCAGACCGGGGAACAGCGAATACCACCACCAGTC
>CAKTBJ010000006.1 GCA_934533075.1 uncultured Paracoccus sp. | reverse complement strand
CGCCTTCCACGCCCCCATGCGGCAGGGGCGGGGAGGCTGTCGCCCCGGCGGCCGTCGAGGCCGCCGCGCCGACGCTGCCGGCACCTCGCGGCAACCTGCGCGGGGCTTTCGGCGTTGGGCGTTGACGCTGTTGCCGCGATCGGCACCATGATACGCCCGCGACGGGCATGACGACCCGCCCGTGATTCGCCGGCCCCGAACGGAGACCCTGCCATGACCGCACCCCTTCACGCCATTTTCGGCCGCCCGCTGGACGCGCCGGTCCCGCCCGGCTTCGAGGAGGCCGTGTTCGGCATGGGCTGCTATTGGGGGGTCGAGCGCCTGTTCTGGCAGCAGCCGGGCGTCTGGCTGACCGAGGCGGGCTTTGCCGGCGGCACCACCGAGGCGCCGACCTACAGGCAGGTCTGCGCCGGCGGGACCGGCCATGCCGAGGTGGTGCGCGTGGTCTACGACCCCGCCCGCATCAGCTACGAGCACCTGCTGCAACTGTTCTGGGAGAATCACGACCCCACGCAGGGCAACCGTCAGGGCAACGATGTGGGCGACCAGTATCGTTCGCTGATCCTGACCACGACCCCCGCCCAGCAGGCCCAGGCCGAGGCCAGCCGCATCGACTTCGACAACCGGCTGGGGATGAGCGGCTACGGCCATATCACCACGCAGATCGCGCCGCTGACGCATTTCTGGCGCGCGCCGGAGGACCTGCACCAGCAATATCTGCACAAGGTGCCCGACGGGTATTGCGCCCTGCGCGGCACCGGCGTGCGCGCGCATGATTCGCGCGAGGCCGGCTGATGGCGACCTTTACCGCGCTGACCCATGTCGCCGGTCAGGATACCGCCCAGGCCTTGCAGGCCCATGCCGAGGACGTGCTGGACCCGGAACCCTTCGGCTCGGGCGTGTTCGAGATCGAGGACGGCCGCGACCGCTGGGAGGTGGGCCTCTATTTCACCGAGGCCCCGGACGAGATCGCGCTGGCGCTGCTGTCGGCGGCCTATGGCGCCAATCCCTTCGTGGTCAGCGAACTGCCCGATGTGGACTGGGTGGCGCATGTGCGGCGCGAGCTGACGCCGGTGGAGGCCGGGCGCTTCTTCGTCCACGGCAGCCACGACGCCGACCGCATCCCGCCGGGCGCCGAGGCGCTCTGCATCGATGCGGCGATGGCCTTCGGCACCGGCCATCACGGCACCACCAAGGGCTGTCTGGAGGCCATCGACCGGCTGGCCTCGGACCCCGCCTTCACGCCCGCGCGGATCGTGGACATCGGTTGCGGCACCGCCGTCCTGGCGATGGCGGCGGCGCGGGTCTGGCCGCATCTGGTGCTGGCCGGCGACAACGACCCGGTGGCCGTCGATACGGCGCGCGCGAACGTGCTGGCCAACGGCCTCGCGGGCCACGTCGAGGTGGTCAAGGCCGCCGGCTTCGACCATCCGGTGCTGGAGGAGGCCGCGCCCTTCGACCTGGTGCTGGCGAATATCCTCAAGCAGCCGCTGATCGACCTCGCGCCCGACATGGCGGCGATGACCCGGCCCGGCTCGGTGATCGTGCTGTCGGGCCTGCTGACCACGCAGGCCGACGAGGTGGCCGCCGCCTATGCCGCGCAGGGCATCACCCTGCGCCGCCGCGCCGACCTGCGCGAATGGTCCACGCTGGAACTGGTGCGGGGATAGGGGTCGGGCCTTGCGGTCGGGGACATCCTCCGCATGGACGGAATCGGGATCGGTGTTGGAAGGTGCCGCCCGGCAAGCGGATGAAACGGACCTCGATTTCCGGCGTGATCCGCCCGGATTGAACGGATGCGGGAAGCCGTGGCCCGAAAAGGGCGGGAAAACGCCCGGTCCGTCCGGGTTTCGGGGATAGCCGGAAAACCGGCGCCAGTCACGGGGAGACGGGAAGGATGAGCCAGACGAAAGCCGCGCTGATCGGCCTTCTCGCCATCCTGCCTTGCGTGCCTCTCTGGGCGCAGGAAGCGGCCGCGCCGGGCGGTGACATGGCGCATGTCATGGCGGAAGCCGCCTGGGACTGGCGGCCGGGCGACCTGATCTTTCGCGACGGGATCAACCCCGTTGACGATGCCATGAAGCGCGCCCTCGGGTTGCAATGGGCGTCGGTGGGCATATTGCGGGCCAGCAGTGGCGGGCCGCGCGTCGTCTTTGCCGGTCAAACGGCCGGCGTGACCGAGGAAATGCTTTACGAACATGTCGAAGGGCTGTCGCCCGACGGTTATGCCGTCTATCGCCTGCGCGACCTCGCCCCGGATTACGATCCCGAGGAACTCATGTGGGCCGGGCCGATGGTGCGGCTGGGCCTGACCTTCGCCTATGGCGCCCCGTTCGACGACCAGCTCGCCCTGGGCGACGGCGCCTTCTACAACGCGGAACTGGCCTATGTCAGCGCGCTGAACGCCGGCATCGTGGCGGGGGCGCCGGTCCGGCTGCGCGACCTGCTGGCCTCGCCCGAGGCGGTGGAGGGCGATGTCCGCGCTCTGCTGGAAGGCCATCGCTATTGCCAGTATGAACCGACCTTCGCGGATTGCTGGGCCTGGAACCTGCGCGATCAGGCCATCGTGACCACGGACAGCCTGATCGAATCCGGCGCGCTGGAGCGGGTTTTCCCGCAGCCGCAGGCCGAGGGGGACGAATGATGCGGATCATTGCGGGGACCTGTGCGCTATGCGCCCTTCTGGCCGTGCAGGGATGCGCCGGGCCGGAGGCCAGCACCTGCCCCACGCCCGACCTCCGCCCGCTGGCCGGCACACCGACGGCGCTTCAGGATCGCTTCGCCACGGCGGCCTTCTGGGATCATCTGGTCGCGCATGGATCGAACCGGCAGCTTGCCGCGATGATCCGCTATGCCGGCGAGCCGGGCTTCGACACGGCGCCCGCCAATATCGCGCGGGCCAAAGCCGCCCTGTCCTGGCGGGCGGCGCAGGGCTGCCCCGACGTGCCGGACAGCCCCCGCGTCTAGCGCCACCCGCAAGCCTCGGTCCGGCGGCGCCGCCCCGCTGCCGCCTTGCCACGCCGGCGGGGTTGCGGCATAGGCGGCCCGTCCCCCAGCCCGCAGGCGCAGATGAGCCAGACCAAAGCCACCCTGATCGGATTGCTGGCCATCCTGCTGTGGAGCCTGATCGTGGGCCTCATCCGCTCCGTCAGCGAGGCCTTCGGCCCGGTGGGCGGGGCGGCGCTGATCTATACGGTGGCGGCGGCGATCCTGTCGGCCACGGTCGGGCTGCCGCGCATCCGCAGCCTGCCGCGCGGCTATCTGCTCTGGGGCGGCCTGCTGTTCGTCGCCTATGAGCTGTGCCTGTCGCTCTCCATCGGGTTCGCCCAGACCGGGCGGCAGGCGATCGAGGTCGGCATGGTCAACTACCTGTGGCCCTCGCTGACCATCGTGTTCGCGATCCTGTTCAACCGGCAAAGGGCCAACCTGCTGATCGTGCCGGGGTTTCTGGTCTCGACGCTGGGCATTTGCTGGATTCTGGGCGGCGAGCAGGGGCTGGACCCCGCCGGCATGTGGGCGAATGTGCGGATCAATCCGCTCAGCTATGGGCTGGCGCTGGCCGGGGCGGTGATCTGGGCGGGCTATTGCAGCGTGACGGCGCGGATCGGCGGCGGGCGCAATGCGGTGACGCTGTTCTTCGTGCTGGTGGCCGTGGCCTTGTGGGTGCAATACCCCTTCGCGGCGCCGGTCCCCATGAGCATCGACGCGCGGTCGCTGCTGGTTCTGGTGCTGGCGGCGGCGGCGATGGGCTTCGGCTATGCGGCCTGGAACGTGGGCATCCTGCACGGCCATGTTACCGTGCTTGCCGGCGCCTCCTATTTCATTCCGGTCCTGTCCGCCGCGCTGGCGGCCCTTATGCTGCGCACGCCGCTGCCGATGCCCTTCTGGCAGGGCGCGGCGATGGTGTGCCTCGGCTCGGTCCTGTGCTGGCAGGCGACGCGCCCCCGCAAGGCGGCACCTGACGGCGCGAGGCCCGGCCCGGCGCAGCGAGCAGCCCCGCGTCAGGCGGCGCGCGATCCCTAGGACGGGGACGGGGCGTCACCCCCGCCCTGCCCGACCGCCGCCCCTTACCCGCCAGCGACCGGAAGGCCCCGCGCCGCGCAGGCCTCTTCCAGCAGCCGCGCCGAGGCCGGCTCGATGACGGCCTCAAGCTGTTCGGTCAGCTCGGCGGCGCCGGCCTCGCTGCCCGGCGCGAAGACCGGCAGGAATTCGATCACCGCGCGGCCGCCGCGAATCCTCAGCCCGCCCTTGGGCCAGAACAGCCCGCAATCGCAGGCCACCGGCACCATCGGCAGCCCGGTCTCCTGATACAGCATCGCGGCGCCGTTCTTGTAGGGGCGCGAGGTGCCGGGGCGGGTGCGGGTGCCCTCGGGATAGATGATCAGTTGCCCGAGGCCGCGCGGCATGGCCTCATGCACCGCCGCGACGATGGCGGCGCGGGCGCCGCGCCCGTCCTTGCGGTCGATGGGGACCGAGCCGATCCGGCGCGCGAACCAGCCCATGATCGGCACCCGCAAGACCTCGCGCTTCATGATGAAGGCGCGGTCGGGGCAGGCGCGGGCCAGCGCGAGGATGTCGAGGAAGCTCTGGTGCTTGGCGGCGACGATGCAATGGCCGGCGGGGGGCGTGCCGCGCACCTCCACCTCCAGCCCGAAATGCCAGCGCGCCGCGCGCAGCATATGGCCCACCCAGACCGAGGCCACCCGCTGCGCGCCCGCGCGGCCGGAGAACAGCGCCTTGGGCAGGCCCCACAGGCCCAGAATCACGGTGGCCACGCCGACATGCAGGTAATAGCTGGCGGTCAGCAGCGGCCAGATCGGGGACAGCCTCGCCGGTCCGCGCCGCATCATCGCACCTCGCGCAGAACGCGCAGCGCTGCGCTGCGGGTGGCGACGAAGCCGATGGCGGCGGCGATCGGTATGATCAGCAGCGGCGCCAGCCAGCCCCAGCCCTGAAAGCCCAGGCCGGTCAGGAAATCGCCGCTGTCGCGCATGTCCGGCAGCGCCAGGATCGCCAGCATGCCCAGCCCCACGCCCAGCGTGGCGCCGGCGGCGGCGCGGCGGGTAAAGCGGTGCACGAAGGCCCGCGCGATGGTCACGTCGCGCGCGCCGACCAGCCGCAGCACCCGCACCACCTGCCCGCTGGCCGCCATCGAGGCCCGCGCCGCCAGCGCGATCATCCCCGCCGAGGCCCCGGCGATCAGCAGCAGCGAAAAGATGCCCATGACCCGCAGCCGCCCGGCCGCCGCGACCAGCGGCCGGCGCCAGCGGGTGTGATCGTCCAGCACCGCGCCGGGGGCCTCGGCCTCCAGCCGCAGGCGCAGCGCGTCCACGTCCAGCCGCTCGCCGCTCTCGCTGACGGCGATCAGGCGCGGCAAGGGCAGCGCATCGACCGGCACGTCGGGACCGAACCACGGCCGCAGCAGGCCGGCCATCTCGTCGTCGGGCACGACATGGGCCTCGGCCACGCCGGGGGTCTGGGCCAGAACCTCCAGAACGGTGCGGGTGCGGGCGTCCATCTCGGCGGCGGGCGCGGTCAGGCGCAGGGTCATGGAGCTGGCCAGCCCCTCGGACCAGCGTTCGGCCAGCCGGCCGGTGGCAGTGGACAGCGCCAGCGCGAAGACCGCCAGAAACGCCATCGCGGCGGCGGTCAGCAGCGTCAGATGCGCGGTGCGCCCGGTCGGCGGCACCACGCGGTCGCCGGCACGCTCGCCGCCCAGAAAGCCGCGGCCGAGGTTGCGCAGGCTGAGGGCGCGCAGCTCGGCCCCGTGAAAGCCGGTCAGGCGCAGGCGGATGGCGTCGATCAGCTTCACAGGTCCGCCCCCGCCTGATGCAGATGGTTGCCGGCGATGCGCAGCACCCGCGCCGAGACCTGCGCCTTCGCCGCGCGGATCAGGTTCAGGTCATGCGTGGCCACCAGGATGGTCTTGCCCGAGCGGTTCAGCTCGATCAGCAATTGCAGCAGCCGCATCGACATCTCCCAATCGAGGTTCCCGGTCGGCTCGTCGGCCAGAACGAGGTCGGGCGACAGGATCACCGCCCGCGCCAGCGCGGCCCGCTGCCGCTCGCCCCCCGACAGCGAGGGCGGCAGCGCGCGGGCCTGCGGCGCCAGCCCGACCCAGCCCAGCAATTCGCGCAGCGCGTCGAAATCCGGCGGCGCGCCGGAAACGGTCAGCGGCAGGGCGACGTTCTCGGCCACCGGCAGGTGGTCGAGGAACTCGGCATCCTGCGGCACCAGCCCGATGCGGCGGCGCAGATCGGCGCGGTCGTCGCGGTTCATGCGCGCCATGTCCTGCCCGAAGGCGGTCATGCGCCCCTCGGTCGGCACCAGGTCGCCGATGCACAGCCGCAGGAAGGTGGTCTTGCCGGACCCGGACGGGCCTGTCAGGAACAGGAAGGCGCCCGGTTGCAGGTCCAGCGACATCTCGGCCAGCAGCACATCGCCGCCGCGATAGCCGAAAGAGACGTTCTGCATGTCGATCACGTTGCGCACCCCGGTTCGTCCTGGCGCCTTTGCAGGCGGGTCGCCGCGTTGATAGAACATGCGCGCGGCGTTGACCAGAAAGGCCGCGCCCGGATTGCGAAAGGATGAGCGGATGCGCCTGGTTTGCCCGCGCTGCGGCGCCGAATACGAGATCGACGACCGCCTGATCCCCGCCGGCGGGCGCGAGGTGGAATGCTCGTCCTGCGGAAATACCTGGTTTCAGGCCGGGCGGCTGCGGATGCCGGCGCCCGCTGCGGCGGCGGCCGCGGCCAGGGCGGCGGAGCCGGGCGCGGCGCGCATGGGGCGGCCGATTCCCGAAGACGTGATGGCGATCCTGCGCGACGAGGCGGCGCATTTCCGCGCCAGCCATCCCGGAATCGAGGCCGCCCTGCCCGCCGATACCGCGCCGCAGGACCCGGATGCCGTGGGCGATGTCGGGGGCGATGCACCCGCGACCGCGCCCTCCTCCACAGGCGGCGGCGTGGCGGAAGACGGGCCGGCCGGGGGGGGCGAAGGCCCGGCCCCGGATGCCGCCCCCGACTCGCCGGCGGGCAAGGTGACGGCGACGCCCGCGCCGGAAAGCGGCGCCGGAATCGCGGCGCCGGATGCGGGGGACGGGCTTTCGGAGGAGAAAGCCGGGACCGCCGCCGGGCCGGATGCCGGCGCCGGGGCCGTTGCGCGGCCGGATGGCGGCCGCGTCCCGGAAGGGAACGGCGAAGCGGTCGCCCCGGCGCCGCAGGGTCCCGGCCCGGCTCCGGCTGCCGAGGCATCGCAGCGCCGGGACGAGACCGGCCGATACTCCCGCCCCCTGCGCGCAAAAGCCACGCCGCCGCACGAGGAGCCGCGCCCTGCCGGCGGTGGCGGCTTCGGCAAGGGCTTCCTCATCGGCCTGCTGATCGCCGCGCTGTTCCTCGGCCTCTATATGGCGGCGCCCCATGCCGGCGAAGGCATGCCGAGCGACGCCCTTCGCGCCATCCGGGCGGCAGGCGACGCCTTCCACCAATGGGTGCAGGCGCAGCTTGCCGGGTTGTGGTGACGGGAAGCGGCCGGGCGCGTTGCGATTCGGGAGGCGGGGCTGGCATGGCGCCGCCCCGCCGGGCAACCCCACGCCGCGATTCGGGCGGGCGATGCGCGCGACGCCGCACGCGGGCGAAATGCCGGCGGTGTTGGTTGCGATTCGGGCGGGTGGGCGATGCGCGTGGCCCGGCGCAACGGCAGGCATGGCCTGATGCTCCTTGGCCGCCTCGGGTCGCGCGCGTGATCGGCGATGGCGGGGTGGTGGCCGTCGCCGCTCCCGGCGGTATTCATCGCTGGACGCACCGGTCGGCATCGAACGGGGTTCTGCCTTCCGGTCGGCCGGGCAGGTGCCGGCGGCTGCGTTCGGCCGGGCGTCCATCGCCAGCCGCATCCGCGGGCGGCGCGGGCTGTGCGCCGGACGAGGAAAGACGCTGAAGATCACGCGCAACGACGCCGGGCAATCGGCCGGCACACCGGATCAGGGAAAGACCGTCATCCCCGGGCACCACGGCAGGCACCTGCACGGCCCACTCGCAAAAAGCGAAACGGAAGTCGCCCCCCGGATCGGCGGCGCGCCGCCTCACCCGATGCGACGGCACCCGTTGAGCCGGGCCTTCGCCCCATGCACCCACAGCCATCCGTTCCGGCCTGCCTCTTGGCCCGGCAGGCTGCCACAAGACAGCCCGGCCGGCACGGGGCAAGGACAGCCCCGGCAGCACCCGACAAGGCGCGGCGCCGGCTTTGCGGGCCGCGCCTCCCGCGCCCTGTGGCGGGCGCAGGGGCCGGGCAGGGTCAGGCGAAGAACTGCCCGCCGTTCGCGCTGATCACCGAGCCGGTGATGAAGCCCGCATCCTTCGAGACCAGGAAGGCCACGCAGCGGGCGATTTCCTCCGGCTCGCCCAGGCGACCAACGGGGATCTGGGGGATGATACGCTCGGCCAGGACCTTTTCGTCGATGGCGCGCACCATGTCCGTGCCGATATAGCCCGGCGCGACCACGTTCGCCGTGATCCCGGCCCGCGCCCCTTCCTGCGCCAGCGCGCGGGTAAAGCCGATATCGCCGGACTTGGCCGCCGAATAGTTGACCTGCCCCGCCTGCCCCTTCTGCCCGTTGACCGAGCTGATGGTGACGATGCGGCCGTATTTCCGCTCGCGCATGCCGTTCCAGACGTTATGCGTCATGTTGAAGACGCCGGTCAGGTTGGTGTCGATGACCTCCTTCCATTGCTGGGGGGTCATGCGGTGGAACATCGCGTCGCGGGTGATGCCGGCATTGTTGACCAGCACCCCCACCGGGCCGAGATCGGCCTCGATCTGCGCGATGCCCGCCGCACAGGCGTCGTAATCCGCCACCGACCACTTGTAGGTCGGAATCCCGGTCTGTTCGGTGAAGGCGCGGGCGGCCTCGTCATTGCCGGCATAATTGGCGGCGACGGTATGGCCCGCTTCCTTCAACGCCAGCGAGATCGCCGCGCCGATCCCGCGCGAGCCGCCGGTGACGATTGCGGTTGTGGTCATGCCTTCCTCCCTGAGCATGGATGCCTCGGGTCCAATCGTTACGCACCACGCCAGCGACACGCAACATTCTTTCAAGCCCGCCGCGCGATTTCCCCCGTCAATGCCTGCGCGACAGCGCCGGCGGCGCCCCGCCCGGCGGCGCGATGGTCGGCGCGCCGAAATAGAAGCCCTGAAGGCAGTCGATGCCCAGATCCATCAGGAACGCGGCCTCGTCGGCGGTTTCCACCGATTCCGCCACGGTGAACATGTCGAAGTGATGCGCGATGGAGATCAGCGCCTGCACCAGCACCTGGTTGTCGGGATGGCTGGCAATGTCGCGCACGAACTGCCCGTCGATCTTGATCATGTCGAAGCAGAAATCGCGCAGGTAGCGAAACGAGGTATAGCCCGCGCCGAAGTCGTCGATGGCGAAGCTGACCCCGCGCGCCTGCCATTCGCGCATGAAGCCCGTCACCAGCTCCGGCATGCCCATCGCCGAGCTTTCCGTGATCTCCAGCACCAGCCGCTCGGCGATGCGGTCGTCGCTGCCGGTGCCCCAGCGCAGCGTCTCCAGCCAGTTGGGATAGCCGATGGAGCGCGCGCTCATGTTGATCGACAGCCGCAGGTCCGGGTTCGCGGCCAGCGCCTGCAAGCCCAGCGACAGCGACAGGCAGTCGATCTGCCGGCCCAGGTCGGTGGTTTCCGCATAGGGCATGAAATCGCACAGGGGCACGATGCGCCCGGTATCGTCGAGGATGCGAATCAGCCCCTCGTAGAAGGCCGGGCGGTCGGGCCGGTCGGTCTGCACCACCGGCTGGAAGGCCAGCATCCCCTTGCCCGCCGCCACCGCCCGCCGCACGGAGGTCAGCGTCAGCCGCGTCTGCTCCTGCATGACGAAATCAAGGGGCGAGCCAGGCCCCTCCCCTGTCTGATGATACATTGCCGCAACCCCCGTTTCCTGCGATTCGCCTTTACCCCTTCTAGGCATGGTCGCCTAAGAAGCAGTAAACCGAAGCGGGAATCTGCGGGCTTGGTTAATACAGCCTTGGCGCGATCACTCGGCGATCATCTGGGCGATCACGTCCTTGACCGCCGGGTCGGCCCAGTCCAGTTCGCCGATGACGCGGGCGACCTCCATGCCCTCGCGGTCGATCAGGACCGAGACCGGCAGCCCCATCACCCCCATGCCGCGCGCCAGGACCTGACGCTCGTCCTTCAGCAGGGGAAGGTTTTCAATGCCTTGTTCCTCATAGAATTTCTGGATGGCCGGCACCGGGTTGCGGCCGGCGGCGATGGTCAGGACGGCGAAATCCTCGCCGCCCATCTCGGCCTCCAGCGCGTCCAGCGAAGGCATCTCCTCGCGGCAGGGCGCGCACCATGTCGCCCAGAAGTTCACCAGCACCACCCGCCCCCGCCAGTCGCCCAGCTGCATCTGGTTGCCCTCGGCGTCGATGAAGGGCGTGTCGGGGACCGCGACCGGCGCCTCCAGCGGCGCCAGCTTGGTCAGGCCGGCGGCATGGGCGGCCTCCCAGTCCACCGCCCCCGCATGGGCGCCGTTTACGCCGAGAAGCAGCGCGGTATAAAGAATTGGCAAGCGCAACGTGACCCCTCCAAGGACAGACCGATGACCGACACCCAGGACGCCCCAACCGCCAACAGCATGTGGGGCGGTCGCTTCGCCGCCGGGCCGGACGCGATCATGGAGGCGATCAACGCCTCGATCGGGTTCGACAGGCGGCTTTACGCGCAGGACATCCGCGGCAGCCGTGCCCATGCCGCGATGCTGGCGGCGCAGGGCATCCTCACTCCTAGCGATGCAAGCGCGATCGAGGAAGGGCTGCTCACCGTCTTGTCAGAGATCGAGGCGGGCAGCTTCACCTTCTCGACCGCGCTGGAAGACATCCACATGAACGTGGAATCGCGGCTGAAGGCGCTGATCGGGGAACCGGCGGGGCGGCTGCATACCGCGCGAAGCCGCAACGACCAGGTGGCCACGGACTTTCGGCTGTGGGTGCGCGACCAGTGCGATGCGGCCATCACCGGGCTGGAGGCGCTGATCCGCGCCGCTTTGTCGCAGGCCGAGGCGGGGGCGGATTGGGTCATGCCGGGATTCACCCATCTGCAAACCGCGCAGCCGGTGACATGGGGCCATCACATGATGGCCTATGTGGAAATGTGGGGGCGCGACCTCAGCCGCTTCCGCGATGCGCGGGCGCGGATGAACGAGTGCCCGCTAGGCTCGGCGGCCTTGGCCGGCACCGGCTTCCCCATCGACCGCCATGCCACGGCGGCCGCGCTGGGCTTCGACCGGCCGACGGCGAACAGCCTCGATTCGGTCAGCGACCGCGATTTCGCGCTGGAATTCCTCTCCGCCGCGTCGATCTGCGCCATCCACCTGTCGCGGCTGGCGGAGGAGCTGGTGATCTGGTCCTCGGCGCAGTTCCGCTTCGTCTCGCTGTCGGACAAGTGGTCCACCGGGTCGTCGATCATGCCGCAGAAGCGCAATCCCGACGCCGCCGAACTGATCCGGGCCAAGATCGGCCGCATCCTCGGCGCCACGGTGGCGCTGTTTACCGTGATGAAGGGCCTGCCGCTGGCCTATTCCAAGGACATGCAGGAGGACAAGGAGCAGGCCTTCGACGCCGCCGACAACCTGATGCTGGCGCTGGCCGCGATGGAGGGCATGCTGCGCGACCTGACCGTGAACCGCCCGGCGCTGGAAAAGGCGGCGGGGTCCGGGTTCTCGACCGCGACGGACCTGGCCGACTGGCTGGTGCGCGAGGCCGGGCTGCCCTTCCGCGACGCCCACCACGCCACCGGCGCGCTGGTGGCGATGGCCGAATCGCGCGGCGTGGACCTGCCGGACCTCAGCCTTGCCGACATGCAATCGGTCAACCCGGCCATCACCGACGGCATTTTCGCCGTGCTGGGGGTGCACAACTCGGTCGCCTCGCGCACCAGCTACGGCGGCACCGCCCCCGTGCGCGTGCGCGAACAGGTCGCCGCATGGAAGGAACGTCTCGCATGACCCGCTATCTCGCCCCCCTCGCCTTCCTGCTGCTGGCCGGCTGCGGCATCGACGGCCCGCCGCAGCGCCCTGCCGACACCCCGCCCCCGCCCGGCGTCACCCTGTCGGGCGAGGTGGAGATCGGCATGAAATATGAGCTTTGACCTCACGCCCATGCGTGCCGTCTGGGCGGGACTCAGCCTCGCCGGCGCCGCTGCCGCCCTGTGGGGCTGGGCGGCGCCCTCGGCCTCCGAGGCCGTGGCGATGACCGCGCTGGGGCTGTGGTGCCTGACCGAGACCACCTTGCGGCGCAACTGGCTTGCGCTGCTGACGCTTCCGGCCATGCTGGCCGGGCTGGGGCTGGCGCTGCCGCTCTATCTGTTCTTCCGCTCTCGCAGGATCGCCTGATGGATCATTTCACTTATCGCGACGGCGTGCTGCACGCCGAGGACGTGCCCCTGACCCGCATCGCGGAAAGCGTGGGCACCCCCGCCTATGTCTATTCCGCCGCCACCCTGCGCCGGCATCTCGGCCTGTTCCGGCAGGCGCTGGACTGGGCGGACCATTCGCTGGTCTGCTTTGCGGTCAAGGCCCTGTCCAACGTCGCGGTGCTGAAGCTGCTGGGGGACATGGGCGCGGGCATGGATGTGGTCTCCATCGGCGAATATGCCCGCGCCCGCGCCGCCGGGGTGCCGGGCGACCGCATCGTGTTCTCGGGCGTCGGCAAGACGCGCGAGGAAATGCGCGCCGCCCTGACCGGGGGCATCCGCCAGTTCAACGTGGAATCGGAGCCGGAGCTGCGCGCCCTGTCCGAGGTGGCCGCCAGCCTTGGCGTCACCGCCCCCATCGCCATCCGCGTCAACCCCGACGTGGACGCCAAGACCCATGCCAAGATCGCCACCGGCAAGTCGGAAAACAAGTTCGGCATCCCCATTGCCAAGGCCCGCGCGGTCTATGCCGAGGCCGCCCGCCTGCCTGGCATCAAGGTGATCGGCGTCGACATGCATATCGGCAGCCAGCTCACCGACCTGGCCCCCTATCGCGCCGCCTATGCGCGCATGGCCGAACTGGTCGCGGCCCTGCGCGCGGACGGCCACGACATCCGCCGCCTCGACATGGGCGGCGGGCTTGGCATTCCCTATGTCCGCGACAACTCCGTGCCGCCCCTGCCCGTGGAATGGGGGCAGGTGATCCGCGATGCCGTGGGCCATCTGGGTTGCGAGATCGAGGTCGAGCCGGGCCGCAACATCGCCGGCAATGCCGGTATCCTGCTGTCGCAGGTGGTCTATGTGAAGGAAGGCGAGGGCCGCGATTTCCTGATCCTCGACGCCGCCATGAACGACCTGATCCGCCCGGCGATGTATGATGCCAGCCACGAACTGGTGCCGGTGGTCGAGACCGGGGCCGCTCCGCGCGCCTTCGACGTGGTCGGCCCGGTCTGCGAGACCGGCGACACATTTGCGCGAGCCGTCCCGCTGGCGCCGCTGAAACCCGGCGATCTGGTCGCCTTTCGTTCCGCGGGGGCTTATGGTGCGGTCATGGCCTCCGAGTATAACACCCGCCCGCTGGTGCCCGAAGTGCTGGTCGATGGCGAGCAATTCGCGGTGATCCGCCCCCGCCCCGGCATCGAGGAGATGCTGGCGCGCGAGGTGGTGCCCGACTGGCTGTGACGCGGCCGGCCGACAGCATCCCGCCCCTGCCCCGCGCGGCAAGGCGGGCGGTGGCGCTGACGCAGGCGGCCTTGTGGTGGGAGGCCCTGGCCCGCGCCTTCTGGCCGGCGGCGTCGCTGGCCGGCGCCGGCGCGGCTGCGCTGGCACTTGGCGCCGGGCGGGTGCCGCTGATCGGGCCGGCGCTGGGTCCGGTGCTGGTGCTGGGCTTTCTGCTGCTGGCATGGCTGGGCTGGCGCCGTTTCCGGCGGCCGGGGCCGGGCGCGGCGCTGGCGCGGGTGGATGCGCGCCTGCCGGGGCAGCCGCTGGCGACGCTGGGCGACCGCATGGCGGTGGGCGCGGACGATCCGGGCAGCCGCGCGCTCTGGGCCGCGCATCAGGCCCGCGCGGCCTCCGTGGCCGGGCAGGCCCGCGCCGCCGCCCCCCGCGCCGGGCTGGCCGCCCGCGACCCCTTCGCCCTGCGCATCAGCGCCGTGACCGCGCTGGCGATGGGGCTGATCTTCGGCGACGTGGCCGGGCTGGGGCAGGGCTGGGGCGCGCTGGCCTCCGGCACCGCGCCCACGACCATCCCCCTGCCCCCCGCCGCCGACACATGGGAGGGCTGGGCCGAGCCGCCCGCCCATACCCGCCGCCCGGTGGTCTATCTGAACGCCCTGCCCGAGGGCGAGACCCTGACCCTGCCGCAGGGCAGCCGCGTGACCCTGCGCCTTTACGGCACCGACCGCTTTTCGCAATCCATCGGCCCGCAGGAGGCCGGCACACCCCCCGACGCCCCGGCCTTTGCGGCGCTGAAGGACGGGTCCATCGACCTGCCCGGCCGCCGCATCACCGTGACCGTCACCCCCGACGCCGCGCCCGCCGTCGCCGCCGGTCCCGCGCCCGAACGCCGCGCCGATGGCAGGCTGGTGCAGCGTTTCACCGCCTCGGACGACTACGGCGTGACCGCCGGCACGGCCGAGATCGCCCTCGACCTGCCCGCCGTCCCCCGCCGCTACGGGCTGGCGCGCGAGCCGGAGCCGCGCGAGGCGCTGGCCCTCGACCTGCCTTTGCCCGCGCGCGGCCGCGACGCGGTGCGCGGCGCGCTGAATGCCGACCTCGCCCGCCATCCCTATGCCAACCTGCCGGTCAGGCTGACCCTGAGGGTCGAGGACGGGCTGGGCCAGACCGGCGAATCGGCGCCCCTGCACATGATCCTGCCGGGCCGGCGCTTTTTCGATCCCCGCGCCGCCGCGCTGATCGAGCTGCGCCAGTCGCTGCTGTGGTCGCGCGAGAACCGCTCGGATGCCGCGCAGGTGCTGCGCGCGATCCTGTGGCCGCAGGGCGACCTGTTCGAGCCGGAACTGGATGCCGGCCTGCGTGCCCTTGTCGCGCGGCTGGAGGCCGGCCCGCTGGACGCCCGTACCCGCGACGAGGCCGCCGAAGCCCTGTGGCAAAGCGCCATCGCGCTGGAGGATGGCGGGTTGTCGGACGCCATCGAGCGCATGCGGCGCGCGCAGGAACGGCTGTCCGAGGCGATCCGGCAAGGCGCCTCGCCCGACGAGATCGCCCGCCTGATGCGCGAATTGCGCGAGGCCACCGACGCCTATACAAGCATGCTGGCCGAGCGCGGCGAGGCCCCGGAGGCCCGCTTTACCCGCGACCGCCCGTCGGAGCTGCTGACCGGCGACCAGATCCAGGCGATGATGGACGAGATCGAGCGCCTGATGCGCGAGGGCCGCACCGCCGAGGCCCAGGAATTGCTGGAACAGTTCAACCGCATGATGGAGAATCTGGAGGTCCGGCAGGGTCAGGGCGGCGGCGGTCCCGGCAGCGGCGAGGGCCAGGGCCAGGCGATGGACGAGCTGACCGAGACCCTGCGCGAGCAGCAGCGGTTGGCCGACGAGGCCATGCGCCGCCAGCGCGACGAGCGCGGCATGTGGCGCCCCGAAACCCCCGGCGAGGCCGACGATCTGGCCGAGGCCCAGCGCGACCTGCGCGAGCAGCTTGGCCGCCAGCGCGGCCTGATGCCGGGCCAGGGCAGCCCGCAGGGCGAGGAGGCCGGGCGCGAGCTGGACGAGGCCGGCCGCGCGATGGAGGAGGCCGAGGAGGCGCTGCGGCAGGGCGGCATCAGCGAGGCGATGGACCGTCAGGCCGAGGCCATCCGCCGGCTGCGCGAGGGCATGCGGCGGCTGAGCCGGCTGGGCGAGACCGGCGCCGGCGGCCCGCAGGCCGGCGATGGCGAATCCGGGGGCCTGGACCCCGAGGGCCGCGACGGCAGCGGCGCGGGCGGCGACGGCAGAAGCCGCGATCCGCTGGGCCGCAGCCTCGACGGCGCCGGCGGCTCGATCACCACCGACAGCCCGCTGGGCGAGTTCGGCCCCGCCGAGGCCATGCGCCGCGCCCGCGACCTGCTGGACGAGATCCGCCGCCGCTCCGGCCAGTTGCAGCGCCCGCAGGACGAGCGCGACTACCTGCGCCGGCTGCTGGAGCAGTTCTAGGCGGCGGAGCCGGGAATGGTGCGTGCAAGCACACACCCTGCGGGAAAGCGCTTTCCTTCCGCCCCGTGCTGCGGGGGGCGGACGGTATAGGGTCTCCGGCGGCACGTGACCCCAGCCCGGCTTGCCGATGGGCACGGCACAAGGCGGAAGGCCACGGGTCGCGGATGCGCAGGGTGCGTGCTTGCACGCACCTTGCCGCGCACCCGCAAGGAATACCCCCACCCACCGGACCATGCCACGCAACCCCGCAACCTGCCGCCGGCAAGGGGGGTGCGGGGGGCCGGCCCCCCGCTTCCCTACGGAAAGCGGCGGGAAGGGGCTGGCCCTTTACAGCATGCTTCGCTATCCCGCAGGATGACCCCGCAAGCCCGCGACCAGAGCACCCCCATGCCCCAGACCATCACCCTGCGCCGCCCGGACGACTGGCACCTGCATCTGCGCGACGGCGCCATGCTGAAGGCCGTGACACCGTGGTCGGCCGATTTCGGCCGCGCCATCATCATGCCGAACCTCGTGCCGCCGGTGGTGACCGGCGCGCAGGCCCGCGCCTATCGCGACCGCATCCTTGCCGCCCTGCCCGAAGGCGCCGCCCTGCGCCCGCTGATGACGCTCTATCTGACCGAAAGGACCGACCCCGCCGACGTGATCGCGGCACAGGCCGAGGGGCTGGTCACGGCGGTCAAGCTGTATCCCGCCGGGGCGACGACGAATTCCGACTCCGGCGTGCGGGACTTCGACAAGGTGCGCCCGGTGCTGGAGGCGATGGCCGAATCGGGCCTGCCGCTTTGCGTGCATGGCGAGGTGACGGACCCGGCGGTGGATATCTTCGACCGCGAGGCCGTGTTCATCGACCGCGTCCTGGACCCGATTCGCCGCGCCACCCCCGGCCTGCGCGTGGTGATGGAGCATATCACCACCGCCGAGGGCGTGGCCTATGTGCAGGCGGGCGGCGGCGACCTGGGCGGCACCATCACCACCCATCACCTGGTCATTGACCGCAACCACATGCTGGTCGGCGGCATCAGGCCGCATTACTACTGCCTGCCGGTGGTCAAGCGGGCCAGCCATCGCATGGCGCTGCGCAAGGCGGCGACCTCGGGCGACAGCCGCTTTTTCCTCGGCACCGATTCCGCGCCGCATCCCGATCATGCGAAAATCGCGCCCTGCGGCTGCGCAGGCTGCTTTACCGCGCCCAACACGATGGCCGTGCTGGCCCATGTCTTCGAGGAGGAGGGCGCGCTGGACCGGCTGGAAGCCTTCGCCAGCCTCAACGGCCCGGCCTTCTACCGCCTGCCGCCGAACGAGGCCCGCATCACCCTTTCCCGGCGCGACACGCCGCTGGACCTGCCCGCGCAGATCAGCACCGGCGAGGAGACCGTGACCGTCTTCGACCCCGGCTTTCCCCTTTACTGGCACCCGGAGGCCGCGCAATGACCCTGCCCTTCACCCCGCGCGAGGAGATCGCCCGGCTCTGCGCGCGCATGCTGCTGGAGATCAAGGCCGTCCATTTCAACGCCGAGGAGCCGTTCACGCTGGCCTCCGGCCTGCCCTCGCCGACCTATATCGACTGCCGCAAGCTGATCTCCTTCCCGCGCATCCGCACGACGCTGATGGATTTCCTCGCCGCCACGGTGCTGCGCGAGGCCGGGTTCGAGGCCTTCGACAACGTCGCCGGGGGCGAGACCGCCGGCATCCCCTTCGCCGCCTTCGTCGCCGACCGCCTCGGCCTGCCGATGTCCTATGTCCGCAAGAAGCCCAAGGGCTACGGCCGCAACGCCCGCATCGAGGGCGTCATGGGCGAGGGCGACCGGGTGCTGCTGGTCGAGGACCTGACCACCGACGGCGGCAGCAAGCTTTCCTTCGTGGACGCCATCCGCGAGACCGGCGCCACCTGCAACGACACCGCGGTGGTGTTCTATTACGACATCTTCCAGGGGACCGAGCAGCGGCTGGCCGATCACGGCGTCACGCTGCATTACCTTTGCACATGGTGGGACGTGCTGGCCGAGGCGCGCCGGCAAGGCTCCTTCACCACCGCCACGCTGACCGAGGTGGAACGCTTCCTCAACGATCCGCGCGGCTGGCAGGCGGCGCGGGCCTAGGCCATGTCGCTGCCCGCCCCGCTGCCGGACAAGGACGACGCGCCCACGGTTCCCTTCTCGATCGAGGCGGAACAGCAGCTTCTGGGCGCGCTGCTGACCGATAACGGGGTCTATGACCGCATCCAGAACATCGTTCTGGCCGATCACTTCTATGAACCCGTGCATGCGCGGATTTTCGAACTCTGCGCCGAACGCATCAAGCGCAGCGCCTTGGCCAGCCCGGTGACGATCAAGGCGTTCATGGACGACGATCCGGGACTGAAAGCCCTTGGCGGTGCGCCCTACCTCGCCCGGCTGGCCTCGGCGGCGATTTCCTCCTTTGCGGCGCCGGATTACGCGCAGATGATCCGCGAGTTCGCCATGCGGCGCTCGCTGATCGGCCTGGGCAACGACATTGCCGCGCGGGCCTCGACCGTGCGGGTGGACGACGATTCGTCCGAGCAGATCAAGGCCGCCGAACAGGTGCTCTACAAGCTGGGCGAGCAGGGGGTGGCCGAACGCGGCTTCGTCTCGTTCCTCGCCGCCGCCAACGAGGCCGTGGATATCGCCAACGCCGCCTATCGCCGCGACGGGCAGTTGTCGGGGCTGTCCACGGGGCTGATCGACCTCGACGCCAAGATGGGCGGGCTGAACCCTTCGGACCTGATCATCCTCGCCGGGCGGCCCTCGATGGGGAAAACCTCGCTGGCGACGAATATCGCCTTCAACATCGCGAAAAACTATCAGCCGGGGCAGGAGGATGACGGCCGCGTCAAGATCGGCGGCGTGGTGGCCTTCTTCAGCCTGGAAATGTCGGCCTCGCAGCTTGCCACCCGCGTGTTGTCCGAGGCGGCGCAGGTGCCCAGCGAAAAGATCCGCCGCGGCGACATGACCGAGGACGAGTTCCGCCGCTTCGTCCAGACCGCCATCGACTTGCAGAACGCGCCGCTCTACATCGACGACACCCCGGCCCTGCCCATCAACCAGTTGGCCGCCCGCGCGCGCAAGCTGAAGCGGACGCGGGGGCTGGACGTGCTGATGGTGGACTATCTGCAACTGCTGCGCCCGGCCTCGGCCAAGGACAGCCGCGTGAACGAGGTGTCCGAGATCACGCAGGGCCTCAAGGCCATTGCCAAGGAGTTGAACGTGCCGGTCATCGCCCTGTCGCAGCTTTCGCGACAGGTGGAGAGCCGCGACGACAAACGCCCGCAGCTTTCGGATTTGCGCGAATCCGGTTCGATCGAACAGGATGCGGACATCGTGATGTTCGTTTTCCGCGAGGAATATTACCGCGAACGCGAAAAGCCCGCCGACCACGAACTCGACAAGATGGCGGCCTGGCAGGAGATCATGGCCTCGGTCCACGGCAAGGCCGAGGTCATCATCGGCAAGCAGCGCCACGGTCCCATCGGCACGGTGGAACTCTCGTTCGAGGGTCAGTTCACCCGCTTCGGCAACCTCGAAAAGCACCGGGCCGCGCAATCATGGGGCTGAGCCTGCCGGTTCCGGTCGTCACCATCGGCCTGCTGATCGCCTCCAACGTCTTCATGACCGTGGCGTGGTATGGCCACCTGAAATTCAGGACCGCGCCGCTGGTCACCGTCATCGGGATCAGCTGGGGCATCGCCCTGTTCGAATACATGATGCAGGTGCCGGCGAACCGCATCGGCTATGGCACCTTCAGCGCCGCCCAGCTGAAAACCATCCAGGAGGTCATCAGCCTGACGGTTTTCGCCGGTTTCTCATGGCTTTATCTGGGCGAGCGGCTAGGCTGGCAGCATGGGGTGGGTTTCGCGCTGATCTGCATGGGGGCATGGTTTGTCTTTCACGACTGGGGCTAGGCGCAGGCGCCCCTCGCTGTTCACGCTGATCCTGCTGACCGCCCTGGGGGCGCTGTCCACCAACCTGTTCCTGCCTTCGCTGGACAATATGGCGCGCGATTTCGGCGTGCCCTACGGCGTGATGCAGATCGCCATCAGCGGCTATCTGGCCGGCTCGGCGGTGATCCAGCTGGTGGTCGGGCCGATGGCCGACCGCTTCGGCCGCCGGCCGGTGATGCTGGGGGCGCTGGCGGTGTTCATCCTGGCCAGCGCCGGCACGCTGCTGGCGGAATCGGCGGGGGTGTTCCTGTTCTTCCGCATCCTCCAGGCCGCGGTGATGAGCGGCACGGTGCTGTCGCGGGCGATGATCAGCGACCTTGCCGCCGGGCGGGCGGCCTCGATGATGGGCTATGTCACGATGGGCATGTCGCTGGTGCCGATGGTGGCGCCGGTGATCGGCGGACGGCTGGAGGCCGCCTTCGGCTGGCACGGCGCCTTCAGCGTGCTGCTGGCGGTGGGGGTGCTGTCGCTAGCCTGGTGCTGGCGCGACCTGGGCGAGACCATGACCACCCCCGGCATCCCCCTGCGCGAACAGCTGCGCCGTTATCCGATCCTGGCGCGCTCGGTGCGTTTCTGGGGCTATTGCCTGACCTCGACGCTGAATGCGGGGTCGTTCTTCGCCTATCTGGGCGGGGCGTCCTTTGTCGGCGCGCAGGTCTTTCACCTCGACCCGGTGACGGTGGGCAACTGGTTCGCGGCGCCTGCCGTCGGCTACATGATCGGCAATGCGCTGGCCGGGCGGCTGTCGGGACGCTTCGGCATCGACGGGATGGTGCTGACCGGCAGCGCCCTCACCACCGCCGCCCTGGGCATGGCGCTGGCGATCAGCCTTGCGGGGGGCGAATCGCCCCTGGTGTTCTTCGGCGCGGTGTCGGTCATGGCCATCGGCAACGGCATGGCCATGCCCAACGCGATGGCCGGGATGATGAGCGTGCGCCCCGACCTCGCCGGCACCGCCTCGGGCTTCGGCGGCTCGATGATGGTGGCCGGCGGCGCGGGGCTGGCGACGCTGGCCGGGGCGCTGCTGGTGCCGGGCAGCAGCAGCGCGGTGCTGCTGGCGATCATGGCGGCATCGGCCTTCGGCTCGGTGCTGGCGATCCTGTGGGTGATCCGCAGCCGGCCGCGGATGCTGGGGTGAGGGGGTCCGGTGCGTGCAAGCACGCACCCTACGGGCCGTGGGTGATCGGAGATTGCCGAGGGGCGGGCACGCACGCAATCCACGGGACGCGAGTGAGACGGGACCGGCGGAGGCCGCCGGGGTGAACGCCCCACAGGCAAGACAGGGCGGGGCCGAGGCGTAGGGTGCGTGCTTGCACGCACCGTCCCCCGCCGCGCCCCGCGCCCGGCACCCCTTGCCGGCGGGGCTTTGCAAAGGCTAATCCGGCTTTGCAAAGCCCGGAGGCCCGCCATGCCCGCGCCCGCCCACAAGATCTTCGCCGGCACCGCCCTGCGCGAGACCCGCGCCCGCACCGGCCTGACCCAGCGCGCCTTCGCCGAGCGGCTGGGGATTTCCCTGCCCTATCTCAGCCAGATGGAGAACAACCACCGCCCGGTTTCGGCCCTGGTGCTGACCCGGCTGGCCTCGGGCTTCGGCGTCGATGTGGGGGCCTTGGCGGCGGGGGACGCCGAACGGCTGGTCGTGGACATGGCCGAGGCGCTGGCCGACCCGATCTTTTCCGCCCCGCCGCCCCTGGCCGACCTGCGGCTGGCCGCCGGCAATGCGCCCACGCTGGCGCGGGCTTTCCTGGACCTCTACCGCGCCCATCGCGCCGGGCAGGAGCGGCTGGCGGCCCTCGATGAGGCCCTGGGCACCCAGCCTTTGGCCGAGACCACCGCGCCGTGGGAGGAAGTGCGCGACTTCTTCCACTATTGCGACAACTATATCGACGCGCTCGACCGCGATGCCGAGCGGTTCGCCGGCTCCGCCCCGGAGGCGGCGCTGGAAGCCGCCGGGCTGACCGTCACCCTGCGCGACCTGCCGCAAGGCGTGCTGCACCGGCGCGAGGGGGATGCCATCGCCATCTCCACCGCCGCCCCGCCGGAAACGCGGCATTTCAAGCTGCTGCATCTGGCGGCGCTCCATGCCCGCACGCCGCTGCTGGAGGCGACGCTGGACCTGGCGCAGTTCCGTGCCCGCGGCGCCCGCGACATCGCCCGCATCGGGCTGGCGAATTACTGGGCCGGCGCGGCGCTGATGCCCTATCGCGCCTTCCTCGCCGCCGCGCGGGAGTTGCGGCACGATCTGGAGCGCCTCGCCCACCGCTTCGGCGCCTCGCTGGAGCAGGTGGCGCATCGCCTGTCCACGCTGCAACGGCCGGGCGACAAGGGGGTGGCGTTCTTCTTCGTGCGCGTCGATCCGGCCGGGACGATCACCAAGCGCCATTCCGCCACCCGCCTGCAATTCGCCCGCTTCGGCGGCGCCTGCCCCTTGTGGAACGTCCATCAGGCTTTTGAAACGCCGGGCCGTTTCCTGCGCCAGCTTTGCGAGACGCCGGACGGGGTGCGTTACCTGTGCCTGTCGCGCGACGTGTCCAAGCCCGGCGGGGCCTTCGGTGCGCCGGTGCGGCGGCAGGCGATCGGCCTCGGCTGCGAGATCGGCGAGGCCGAGTCGCTGGTCTATGCCGATGGTCTCGACCTGACCAACCCGGCCAGTTTCGAGCCGATCGGGATTTCCTGCCGCATCTGCCCGCGCGTGGACTGCCACCAACGCGCGGTGCCGCCCATCGACCGCGATCTGGTGGCGGATGGCGCGGGTTCCGGTCCCCTGCCCTATCGGATCGCCTGATCAGTAGCCGGCGGCGCGGTCCACCAGATGCAGGATCGGCCGGCCGTCGCGCAACCGGCGCAGGTTCTCGCCGACCAGTTGCGCCGCCGTTTCCGGGCGAGTCTCGGCGGCGATATGCGGGGTGACGGTGACGCCGGGATGCGCCCAGAACGGATGCGCCGGCGGCAAGGGTTCCGTGCGGAACACGTCCAGCACCGCATGGCTCAGCGCGCCGGAGTCCAGCGCGGCAATCAGTGCCGCCTCCACGATCAGCGTGCCGCGGCCGGGGTTGATGATCGCCGCGCCCTTCGGCAGCAGGGCCAGCCGAGCGGCGTCCAGCAGGTCGCGCGTGGCCGGGGTATCGGGCAGCAGGCAGACCAGCAAATCGGCCCGCGCCAGTGCCTTGTCGAGGTCGGCGCCGTTGAAAACCGCGATCCCCTCGACCGGCCGCCCCGATGCCGACCAGCCGGCCACGTCGAAGCCCGCCGCCTTCAGCCCCTGCGCGACAAAGCGCCCCAGCTCGCCCATGCCCAGCACGGTGACGCGGCGGGCAGAGGCCAAGGGCGGACTGATTTCGTTGCGCCACACCCCGTCCTGCGCGTAAGTCTCCATGCCCAGATGCAGCCGCAAGGCCCAGCCCAGGCAGTAATCCCGCATCCCCAGCGCCAGCCCCGGATCGACCATCCGCGCCAGCGGCTGGGTCAGCGTGGTATTGGTGACGATGGATTCCACCCCCGCCCACAGGCTTTGCACCAGCCTTGTGCGCGTGAAGGGGGTAAAGTCCCGCAGCCCCCCGCCCGGCGCATAGATGATCGCGTCAACCTCGCCGGGATCGGCGTCCAGCACCACCTCGGCCACGCCCTCGCAGGCGGCCAGCAGGGGCGCCCGCCACGCGGGCCACAGCGTTTCGGGGGCGGCGAACAGGGCTTTCATGGCGACCTCAGGAACGCGGGCGGTGGACATGCGCCGATTGCACGATGCCGAAGCCCATCAGCAGGATGATCATCTGCGTGCCGCCATAGCTGACCATCGGCAAGGGCACGCCGACGACCGGCAACAGACCCATGACCATGCCCATATTGATGGCGAAATAAAGGAAAAACGTCCCGGCGATGCCCACCGTCATCAGCGCCGCGAACCGATCCCGATTGGTGAAGGCCGAATACAGGCAGAACCCCACGATCAGCGCATACAGCACCAGCAGCGAGGTGGCGCCGACGAAGCCGAACTCCTCGGCCAGCGTCGTGAAGATGAAGTCGGTATGTTTCTCGGGCAGGAAGTTCAGCCGCGACTGCGTGCCCTGCATGAAGCCGCGCCCCGACCAGCCCCCCGACCCCAGCGCGATCTGCGCCTGCGCGATGTTGTAGCCGGCGCCCAAAGGGTCGCTGGCGGGGTCCAGAAAGGTGTCGATGCGCCGGAACTGATAGTCGCGCAGCAATTGCCAGTCGGTGCCCCGACTGGCGAACACGGCCCAGACCGCGCCCACCCCCGCCGCGATCACCGCGCCGAAATACCACAGGCTGACCCCGGCGGCGAACATGACGATGCCGCCGCCCATGACCAGCATCAGCGCCGTGCCCAGATCCGGCTGCTTCAGCACCAGCACCGTGGGCACCATCACGACCACCACCGGCAGCAGCACCCAAAGCGGGCGCGAGCGCCGCTCGACCCCCAGCCAGTCGTAATAGGCCGCCAGCAGGATCACCAGGGCGATCTTGGTCAGTTCGGACGGTTGCAGCTTGATCGGGCCGAGGTCGATCCAGCGTTGCGCGCCCATGCCGACATGGCCGACCAGCTCGACGATGACCAGCAGCACCAGGCAGACCAGATAGAAGGGGATGGAGATCGTGCGCCAGAACCAGATCGGCACGAAGGCCAGCGCCAGCGACAGGACCAGCCCGACGGCGAACCGCTCCATCTGCGGCTCGGCCCAGCGGTCGATATTGCCGCCGCCGACCGAATACAGCATCAGGAATCCCGTGCAGGCCACGGCGATCTGCAACAGCACCAGCGGCCAGTTCAGATAAAGCACCTTGCGCCAGCCCGTGGGCACCGTGGCGACCTGATAGTTCAGATAGCTCATGCCGCCTTCCCCATACCCGGCCCCGCCCCCATACCCGGCCCCGTCCCTATGCCCGGCCCATGCCCGAGCCGCCCGCCGATGAGGTCGGGCGCGGCGCCAGCGGGGGCAGCAGGTCCATCTGCTCGTGCATCTCGCGGGTGGCGGCGCGGGCGGCGTCGGGCCAGGCGCTCAGCGGCGCCAGCCCGCCGGCCAGCGCGAACAGCAGGATGTCGCGGGCGATGGGACCGGCGGTGGCGCCGCCGGAACTGCCATGCTCGACCACGACCGAGACCGCATAGCGCGGCGCCTCGACCGGCGCATAGGCCACGAACAGCGCGTGGTCGCGGCGGTTCCAGGGCAGTTGCGCGTTGGAGATGACGCCGCGCGCGCGTTCGGCCGCGGTGATGTTGCGCACCTGCGAGGTGCCGCTTTTCCCGGCCATCCGCCATTCCGCCGCCGCGATGCGCGCCCCGCGCCCCGTCCCGTGCGAGCCGTTGCACACCGCATCCATGCCCTGCCGGGCGATGCGCAGATGCGCGGGGTCGATGCCCAGGTCGTCGAATTGCGGCGCCGGCACCGGGATGCCGTCGACGGACAGGACCAGACGCGGCTCGACCATGCGGCCGGAGGCGATGCGCGCCGTCATCACCGCCAGTTGCAGCGGCGAGGCCAGCACATAGCCCTGCCCGATCGAGGCGTTGATGCTGTCGCCCACCCGCCATTCCTGGTCAAAGCGGCGCCGCTTCCATTCGCGGTCCGGGGCCACGCCCTCGGCCACGGCGGACATGGGCAGGTCGTGGCGCACGCCGACGCCCAGCCGGCGGGCCATCTCGGTCATGCGCTCGATGCCGACGCGCTGCGCCAGTTCGTAATAATAAACGTCGCAGGACTGCTCCAGGCTGGCGATGGCATCGACCATGCCATGCCCGCCGCGCCGCCAGCAATGGAACCGCCGGCCGCCATATTCCATATGGCCGGGGCAGTAGAACCGGGTGCCGGGGTTGACGACGCCGCTTTCCAGCCCGGCCAGCAGCGGGATCATCTTGAAGGTCGAGCCGGGCGGATAGACCCCCTGCACGGTCTTGTCGGCCAGCGGGCGGTGGTCATGCTCCATCAGCGCGCGATAGTCGGGGCCGGAAATGCCGCGCACGAAGGCGTTGGGGTCGAACACCGGCGAGGAGGCAATCGCCACCAGATCGCCCGTGTTCACATCCATGACCACGGCCGCCGCGCTTTCCTCGCCCAGACGGTGGCGGCAATAGTTCTGAAGCGCGGTGTCCAGCGTCAGTTGCACGGTGGCGCCCTGCTGGCCCTCCTGCCGGGACAGCTCGCGCATCTCGCGGCCGGCGCTGTTGACCTCGACGCGGCGATTGCCGGCGCGGCCGCGCAGGGTCTCCTCCATCCTCGCCTCGACGCCGACCTTGCCCAGCTGGAACTCGGGCAGCATCAGCACCGGGTCGGGGTCCTCGATCCGCGACAGGTCGTAATCCGAGACAGGCCCGACATAGCCCATCACATGCGCGAAATCCCCGCCGAAGGGATAGATACGCGACAGCCCGGCCTCCGGCGCCACTCCGGGCAGCGCGGGGGCGTTGACGGCGATGGCGGAAAACTGCTGCCAGGTCAGCCGGTCGGCCACGGCGATGGCAGCGGAAGCCGGCCGGCGCTCGGCATCGCGGGCCAGTTCCTCGCGGCGCGCGGCGGTCAGGGGGATCAGATGCGCCAGCCGCGCCAGCACCAGCGGCACGTCGCCGGCCTCCTCGCGGGTGATGGTGACGCGGTAATTCTGTTCGTTGCCGGCAATGATCACGCCGTTGCGGTCGGTGATCAGCCCGCGCGTCGGCGGCAGCAGCCTGATCTTGATCGAATTGCCGTCCGACAGCATGCGGAACTCGTCCGCGCGCTCCAGTTGCAGCCAGCGCATGCGCATCGACAGCACCATGACCGAGGCGCCCATCAGCGCCCCCAGTGCCAGCCCGCGCCGGCGGGTGATGCGCATGCCCTCCTGAATGTCGCGCGGCGCCCGTTTCATCGATAGCCCAGCCGCTCGGCCTCGGCGATGCTCATCCGGCGCATGCCCAGGCACAGGCGCCCGAACAGAACCACGGCGGGATAGGCGGCGATGGTGGCGATCAGTTGCAACAGGATCATGCCCAGAGGCGGCACCGGCAGCAGGAACAGCACGGAGACGACACGATTGGCCAGCATCATCGCCCCCATCAGCATCGACACCCGCAGCCATTCAACCACGAAACCCGCCTCGCGCCAACGGGCCTCGCGATTTCGTGCGGCCTCGGACCCCAGCAGCACCACCGCCGCCCACAGGCCCGGCGGGCGCATCAGCACCAGGTCCTCGACCAGCGTCACGGCGGCGATGGCCAGCGCCGGCACCTGATCGGGCCGGCGCAGCATCCAGGCCAGCGTCAGCGCCAGCAGCAGGTTCGGCCCCGGCAGGCCGATGGCGCCGGGACTGACCGGCAGCAGGCGCAAGAACAGCAGGACGAAGGCCATCAGCACGTAAAGCGCCAGCCCGGTCCACCGCGCGCGGGCGGCCGGGCCGATCATCGCACGACCCCGGCCTCGGGGTCGGTGGCAGCCCACCCGCCCCCGGCCGGAGGCAACGGCGGGGCGGCTTCCTCGGGCATGGCAGGCGCGCGGGCCGCGCTAGCGCGCGGCATGGGCGGCAGGACGGCGCTCATGGCGCCCCCGCCTCGGGCGCGGCCATCTCCGGCGGGGGCGGCATCGGGCCGAAGACCGGATCGGGCGGGATCAGCGTGCCGGCATCGGTCAGCGGCTCGGCCTGATGGCTGCGCAGCACGCGCAGGAAGTTCAGCCGCCCGTAATCGGCGGCCAGCCGGACGCGGAAGCGGCCATCGGTGCCGCGCACCACATGGCCGACCAGAAAGCCCGGCGGGAACACCCCGCCATCGCCCGAGGTGGACACCCGGTCCGAGGGCCGCACATCCTCCGGCCGCTCGATGAATTCCAGATAGGGAAACGGGCTGTTGTCGCCGGTCAGGATGGCGTGCTGGCCGCTGGGTTCGATGGTGATCGGCAGGTGCGAGGACGGATCGGTCAGCAGGATCACCCGGCTGGTCTGCTGGCCCACGCCCGAGATGCGCCCGGCGATGCCCATCGCATCCATCGCCGCCCAGCCGTCCACGATGCCGTCGCGCGCGCCGACATTCAGCAGCACCGACTGGCGAAAGACCGAGCCGCTATCGGCCAGCACGACGCCGGTGATCGCGGTCAGCGCCGGGTCGATGCGCACCTGATTCTGCGCCAGCAGCCGGTCGTTTTCCTGCTTCAGCCGCGCGGCGATGTCCTGAAGCGCGGCCATCTTCTGCAACTCGCGCCGCAATTCCTGATTCTGCTCGTAGAGGCGAGCATAGGACTGGAAGCCGGCCACCATGCGCGCGCCCTGCGTCACCTGCGCCATCAGCCAGTCCATCGAAGGCACGAAGCGGTCGACGAAGGCGGCGCGAAACCGCTCGGCGCGGGGGCTGTCGATGCGCCAGAACAGGAAGACCGCAACCAGCATCGCGGCCAGAACCGCGATCACCAGCCGGCGGACCGGCCGGGCGAAATCATAGTCCCTGCGCGCCAAGACCCCCCGCCTCAGCTTTCATAGTCGATGACGTGGCGAAGCTGCTTTTCGTATTCCAGCGCCTTGCCGGTGCCCAGCGCCACGCAGGACATGGCCTGATCGGCGATGGAAATGGACAGCCCGGTCTGCTCGCGCAGGGCCAGGTCCAGCTCTCCCAGTTGCGCGCCGCCGCCGGTCAGCATCACGCCCCGGTCCACGATATCGGCGGCGAGGTCGGGCGGCGTCGCCTCCAGCGCGATCATCACCGCCTCGCAGATCTGCTGCACCGGCTCGGCCAGCGCCTCGGCGATCATGGCCTGGGTGACTTCCATCTCCTTCGGGATGCCGTTCAGCAGGTCGCGGCCACGCACCATCACCACCTCGCCGCGGCCATCCTCGGGCATGCGGGCGATGCCGATGGTGTTCTTGACCCGCTCGGCGGTCTGCTCGCCGACCAGCAGGTTGTGGTGGCGGCGCAGGTAGTTGATGATCGCTTCGTCCATGCGGTCGCCGCCGACGCGGACCGAGCGCGCATAGACGATGTCGCCCAGCGACAGAACGGCGACCTCGGTGGTGCCGCCGCCGATGTCCACGACCATGCTGCCGGTCGGTTCGGTGATCGGCATGCCGGCGCCGATGGCCGCCGCGATGGGTTCGGCGATCAGCCCGGCGCGGCGGGCGCCGGCGGACAGCACCGACTGGCGGATCGCCCGCTTTTCGACCGGGGTGGCGCCATGCGGCACGCAGACGATCACCTTGGGCTTCGAGAAGGTCGTGCGCCGGAACACCTTCTTGATGAAATGCTTGATCATCTGCTCGGCGCTGTCGAAATCGGCGATGACGCCCTCGCGCATCGGGCGGATGGCCTCGATGCTGCCCGGCGTGCGGCCCAGCATCAGCTTTGCGTCCTCGCCCACGGCCAGCACCTGCTTTTTCCCGTCCTTGACGTGATAGGCGACCACGGAAGGCTCGTTGAGGATGATCCCCTTGCCCTTGACATAGACCAGCGTGTTCGCGGTCCCGAGGTCGATCGCGATATCCGTCGAGAAAAGGCCGCCAAATGCCATGCGTGGAGTTCCCTGCTGCCCCCGATGCGCGCCCCGCGCCGGGTCAATGTGATCGCCCCCGCCCGAGCGAGTCGGGCAGGTGGCCGCAGCCCCTATAGGCCGGGAAATGCCGGGCGAAAAGCCCCCCGCGCGCGGGGCACGGCGGTTGTGGCCGAATTTCCGCCCCCGCGTGGCGCGGGGGCGGCAGCGATCAGTGCGAATACATGCTGATCGTCCTGGCGTCCGTATCGGGGCCGGTCTTGGCCCGCCGCTCGATCAGCCGGTTCAGGGCGCCGACATAGGCCTTCACGCTGGCCAGGATGGTGTCGGTATCGGCGGCCTGCCCGGTGACGATGCGGCCGGCCTCCTCCATGCGCACGGTGACGGTGGCCTGCGCGTCGGTGCCCTCGGTCACGGCATGGACCTGATACAGTTGCAGCCGCGCCTTGTGCGGGAAGATCTGCTTGACGGCATTGAAGCAGGCATCCACCGGCCCGTCGCCCTCGGCATGGACCTTGTGCTCGGCGCCATCGACCAGCATGGTCAGGTCGGCGGACTGGCCGTCGCTGCCGCAGACCACGCGCAGGTGCCTGACCTGCAAATGATCGTGGTCGGTATTGGCGCTGCTGTCCTGCATCAGCGCGACCAGATCGTCGTCGTAGACCTCCTTCTTGCGGTCGGCCAGCGCCTTGAAGCGCACGAACACGTCCTTCAGCAGGTTGTCCCCGATCTCATAGCCCAGGTCGTTCAGCTTGGCGCGCAGGGCGGCCCGGCCCGAATGCTTGCCCAGGACGATATTGGTCTCGTTCAGGCCGATATCGGCGGGGCGCATGATCTCGAACGTTTCGACGTTTTTCAGCACACCGTCCTGATGAATACCGGATTCATGCAGGAAGGCGTTCTTGCCGACCACCGCCTTGTTGAACTGGACCGGAAAGCCCGAGACCTGCGCCACCCGCCGCGACAGCCCCATGATCTTCGTGGTGTCGATGCCGGTGGTGAAGGGCATGATGTCGTGGCGCACCTTCATCGCCATCACGACCTCCTCCAGCGCGGTGTTGCCGGCGCGCTCGCCCAGACCGTTGATGGTGCATTCGATCTGACGCGCCCCCGCCTCGACGGCGGCCAGGCTGTTCGCCGTCGCCATGCCCAGGTCGTTGTGGCAATGGGTCGAGAAGGTGACGGTATCGGCACCCGGCACCCGCTCCAGCAGCATGCGGATCAGGTCGGCGGATTCGCGCGGCGCGGTATAGCCGACGGTATCGGGAATGTTGATCGTGGTGGCGCCGCATTTGATGGCGATCTCGACCACGCGGCACAGATAGTCATGCTCGGTCCGGGTGGCGTCCATCGGCGACCATTGCACATCCTCGCACAGGTTGCGGGCATGGGTGACGGTCTGCTGGATGCGCTCGGCCATCTGGTCCATGTCCAGATTGGGAATCGCCCGGTGCAGCGGCGAGGTGCCGATGAAGGTATGGATGCGCGGCTGGCGGGCGTGCTTCACCGCCTCCCAGCAACGATCAATGTCGGGGAATTGCGCGCGGGCCAGCCCGCAGATCACGCTGTTCTTCGCCTGACGGGCAATGTCGGAAACGGCGGCAAAGTCGCCCTCCGAGGCGATGGGAAAGCCCGCCTCGATGATGTCCACGCCCATCTCGTCCAGCATGGCGGCGATTTCCAGCTTTTCGTCGTGGGACATGGTGGCGCCGGGCGACTGCTCGCCATCGCGCAGGGTGGTGTCGAAGATTTTTACACGGTTGTCGGTCATTTCAGTCTCTTACGCTTGGTTGTGCCTTGGGATCCGGGCGCGCACCTGACTGAGCGGTGGCCCGGAAGCCCGCTCAGCGCAGCGTAAGAAGCAGCAGACCGCGGAGGTGCACAGCAGCAGCCACCGCCTTGCGGCGGGCCGGTGTCTGGGAAATGGGCGCGATGCTCCGGGTCATGGCGGGGAGTTTACGCAAGGACCGGGGAAAGGAAAGGGGGAATTTCCCCCTTTCGGTTTTTTATACCGACCGGGTGATGCCGCCATCCACGCGCAGGTTCTGGCCGGTGATATAGCCGGCTTCGTCCGAGGCGAGGAAGGCGATGGCCGCGGCGATTTCCTCCATGCGGCCATAGCGGCCCATCGGGATCTTCGCCCGGCGCTCGTCCTTCTCCGGCAGGCTGTCGATATAGCCGGGCAGCACGTTGTTCATCCGCACGCCCTTCGCCGCATATTCGTCGGCGAACAGCTTGGTGAAGGCCGCCAGCCCCGCGCGCGACACGCCCGAGGTCGGGAAGGTCGGGTCAGGCTCGAAGGCGGCGAAGGTCGAGATGTTGACGATCGACCCCTTGCCCTGCGCCAGCATGATCGGCGTGACCAGCCGGGCGGGACGGACGGCGGAGAGGAAATAGACCTCCAGCCCGCGATGCCAATCCTCGTCGGTCAGGTCCAGCACCGGGGCGCGGGGGCCGTGGCCACTGCTGTTGACCAGCACGTCCACCCTGCCCCAGCGCGACATGGCGCCATCGACCAGCACCTGAAGCGCGGCGGGGTCGAGGTTCGAGCCGGTGACGCCGAAGCCCCCCAGTTCGTTCCCCAAGGCCTCGCCCTTGCCGGAGGATGACAGCACCCCCACCGCATAGCCATCGGCGGCAAGCCGGCGCGCGGCGGCGGCGCCCATGCCGCTGCCGCCCGCCGTGATCAGCGCGACTTTCATCTCAGATCGAGAGGCAGACATATTTCAGCTCCAGATAGTCGTCGATGCCGTGATGGCTGCCCTCGCGGCCCAGACCGGACTGCTTGACGCCGCCGAAGGGCGCTACCTCGGTCGAGATGATGCCGGTATTGACGCCGACGATGCCGTATTCCAGCGCCTCCTGCACCCGCGTGATCCGGCCCACGTCGCGGGCATAGAAATAGCAGGCCAGACCGAAGATGGTGTCGTTGGCGGCGGCGATGACTTCCTCCTCGGTCTCGAAGCGGAACAGCGGGGCCAGCGGGCCGAAGGTCTCCTCGGTCGCCACCTTCATGTCCGAGGTCACGCCGGTCACCACGGTCGGCTCAAAGAACAGCCCGCCATTGCCGTGGCGCTTGCCGCCGGTGACGACCTTGCCGCCGCCGTCCAGCACGTCCTTGATATGCTCCTCGACCTTCTCGACGGCATCGGCGTTGATCAGCGGGCCGGTGGTCACGCCCTCCTTCAACCCGTCGCCCACGTTCAGCTTTTCGACCGCCACGGCCAGCCGTTTCGCGAACTCGTCATAGACGCCGGCCTGCACGTAGATGCGGTTCGCGCAAACGCAGGTCTGGCCATTGTTGCGGAATTTCGAGGCCATCGCCCCGTCCACCGCCGCATCCAGATCGGCGTCGTCGAAGACGATGAACGGCGCGTTGCCGCCCAGTTCCATCGAACACTTCAGCACCTGATCGGCGGCCTGCCGCAGCAGCACGCGCCCGATCTCGGTCGAGCCGGTGAAGGTCAGCTTGCGGACCTTGGGATGCTCGCAGAAGGCCTTGCCGATGTCGCTGGACCGCGAGGAGGTCACGACCGAGAAGATGCCCTTGGGCAGCCCGGCGCGCTCGGCCAGCACGGCGATGGCCAGCGCCGACAGCGGGGTTTCCTTGGCCGGGCGGGCGACGAAGCCGCAGCCCACGGCCAGCGCCGGGCCACATTTGCGGGTGATCATGGCATTGGGGAAGTTCCACGGCGTGATCGAGGCGGCGACCCCGATCGGCTGCTTCAGCACGGTGATGCGCTTGTCGCGCATATGGCCGGGGATGGTCTCGCCATAAACGCGCTTGGCCTCTTCCGCGAACCATTCGATGAAGCTGGCGCCATAGGCGATCTCGCCCTTGGCCTCGGCCAGCGGCTTGCCCATCTCGGCGGTCAGGATGGTGCCCAGGTCGTCCTGGTTGGCCATCATCAGCTCGAACCACTTGCGCAGCACCTGCGAGCGTTCCTTGCCGGTGCGGGCGGCCCATTCCTTCATGGCCTTGTCGGCGGCGGTGATGGCGCGCTCGGCATCCTCGCGGGCCATGTCGGCCACCTCGGCGATCACGTCGCCGCGGGCGGGGTTGTAGACCGGGAAGGTCTTGCCGTCGGGCGCATTGACCCACTCGCCGGCGATGAAGGCACGGGTTTCCAGAAGCGAGGGGTCTTTCAGCAGGGATTTCAGGTCGGTCGTCGTGTCCAGCATGGCAGCGGTCCTTGGATGTGAGGAATTGGCGAAGACAGGACCATGCCGTTACGGCAATGTCCAGTCGGCAGGCGGTCGCCCGGCGGCCGCGGCGGCCCAGCAGGGTTGCCGGTCGCCCGGCGCGGGGGTGGCGTGATAGACGGCGCGGGCGGTGGCGCGCGACAGCGTGGCGGCGGCGACATGACCCAGCGCGAAGGCATCCTCCGGGCCGGCAGGGCGGGCGCCGGTCGAGGCGGCGAAGATCAGGTCGCCATCCAGCGGCGTGTGGCTGGGCACCAGCGCGCGCGCCATGCCGTCATGGGCGGCGATGGCCAGCCGGGTCAGCGCGGCCTTGTCCAGCGCCGCATCGGTGGCGACGATGGCGATGGTGGTGGCCTCGCGCTGGCGCTTGATCGCGCGCGGTTCGTGGCCGGGATCGAAGCGGGCGGGCGCGCCGTGGTTGCCGAACTCCGCCCCCATCTCCCATGCTGCTGCCCAGAAGCGGCCATCGGGGCCGGTGGCGTCGCCCAGCGCGTTGACCACGACCAGCGCGCCCACGGTGATGCCGCTGTCCAGCACGGAAGACGCCGAGCCAAGCCCACCCTTCCACCGCGCAGTCGCCGCGCCCGTCCCGGCGCCCGTGCTGCCCAGCGCGAAATCCGTGCCGGCGGCGTCCAGCGCCGCACGGCCCAGCGCCGGATAGGGGTTGTCGGTCCAGTCCTTGTCGCCGCCGTTCAGCAGGTCGAAGACGATGGCGCCGGGCACGATGGGCACCCGCACCGGACCCACCGCAAAGCCGCGCCCCTGCGCCCGCAGCCCCGCCGCCACGCCGTCGCAGGCGGCAAGGCCAAAGGCCGAGCCGCCCGACAGCACCAGCGCATCCACGGCGGCCACGGTCTTGTCGGGGGCCAGCAGGTCGGTCTCGCGCGTGCCCGGCGCACCGCCCATCACATGCACGCCGCAGGCGAAGGGGCTATCGGCGGTCAGCACCGTGACCCCGGACTTCAGCCGCGCATCCGAGGCCAGCCCGACCCTCAGGCCCGGAATATCGGTGATGAGATTGCGTTTGCCCGCTCGCATGCTGCCTCCCGTTCGCGCGATCCAAGCACGGCGGGCAAGGATTTCAAAGCCCGATCCGCAGCCCGGCCATATCGGTAATCGGATTGCGTTTGCCCGCGCAGTGCCTCTTGTCCGCGGGACCCATGCCGCGCGGGCGGCGATTTCAAAGCCCGATCCGCGCCAGAGCCGTATCCAGAGGCGCGGCATCCGCCAGTTCCAGCCGTACGGGCAGCGCCAGCACCTTGTGCCGCAAGGGGCGCGGCAGGCGCACGGCGTCCTTCTCGGTCGTCACCAGTTGCGCGCCCAGCCGCGCGGCATCGGCCTCCAGCCGCTGGAACAGCGAGGGCGTGATCGGCTGGTGATCGGCCAGAGGCTCGGCATGGATCAGATCGACGCCCAGCCCCCGCAGGGTGGCGAAGAATTTCTCCGGGTGGGCGATGCCGGCAAAGGCCAGAACCCGGTGGCCGGCCCAGTCCATGCCCATCTGCAAGACCCGCACCGCGCCGCGCAGATGCGGGATGCCGACCGCCCTGCCCCAGCGCGCATCAAAGGCCGCCTGCGCCGGAGCCTCGCCCAGCGAGAGCAGCAGATCGGCCCGCGCCAGCCCGCGCGCCACCGGCTCGCGCAGCGGCCCGGCCGGCAGGCACAGCCCGTTGCCGAAACCGCGCGCCGCATCGACCACCACCAGCGACAGGTCATGCGCCAGCGAGGGGTCCTGAAAGCCGTCGTCGAGGATGATCGCCTGCGCGCCAGCCGCCGCCGCCGCCCGCGCGCCAGCCAGCCGCGAGGGCGCCACCCAGACCGGCCCGAAAGCCGCCATCAGCAGAGGCTCGTCGCCGGTCAGCGCGGCGTCGTGGCGGGATTCCTGAACCCGCAGCACCGCGCGATTGCTGCCGCCATAGCCCCGGCTGACCACATGCGCGGCGATCCCGCGCGCGGCCAGATGCGCCATCAGCCAGATCACCGTGGGGGTCTTGCCGGTGCCGCCGGCATTCAGGTTGCCAACGCAGATGACCGGCACGCCCACCCGCGCCCGCGCACCGCGCGCCAGCCGTGCCCGCGTCGCCAGCCCGTAAAGCGCGCCAAGCGGTTGCAAGGCGCGCGCCGCCAGCCCCGGCGGTTCCTGCCAGAAGCCGGGCGCGCGCAGGGCCAAGGCTCAGTGCCCCTTGCGGTCGTCGTCCTCGTCGCCCTCGTCATCCGCGTCGGGCAGGTTGAAGAAGCTGTCCGCGTCGGAATAGTCGCGGGCGTCCTTGTCCTTGTCGTCGCCGCCGGTCAGGCTGAAATTCTCCAGCCCCTGCATGGACGAGGGCAGGCGCGGCTCCTCCGAGGCCATCGCCAGCGAGGTCTCGGTCGAGACCAGCTTGCGGCGCTCGTCATCGCTCATCACGTCATGGCTGCGGCGGCTGGCGGCCTTCTGGACGGCGGCATCCAGCTCGGTCTGCCGGCACAGGCCCAGGGCCACCGGGTCGATGGGCTGGATGTGCTGGATGTTCCAATGCGTGCGCTCGCGGATGGCCTGGATGGTGGGCTTGGTGGTGCCGACCAGCTTGGCGATCTGGGCATCGGCCAGCTCGGGATGGAACTTGACCAGCCACAGGATGGCGGCGGGGCGGTCCTGGCGCTTGGACAGGGGGGTATAGCGCGGGCCGCGGCGCTTTTCCTCGCCGGCTGCGGCGGGGTTGTGCTTCAGCTTGAGTTTATAGGCCGGATCGGCCTGGGCCTTGGCGATCTCGGATTCGTCAAGCTGGTTCGAGGCGATGGGGTCCTGCCCCTTCACCCCGGCGGCCACGTCGCCATCGGCGATGCCCTGCACCTCAAGCTCGTGCAGGCCGCAGAAATCGGCGATCTGCTTGAAGCTCAACGTGGTGTTGTCGATCAGCCAGACGGCGGTGGCCTTGGCCATCAGCGGTTTCTGCATGCCAGAGTCTCCTTCGGTTTCGTCCCCGAAGGCCAAGTCGGCGCCCTGTCCCGGCCGGAGAACCGGCAGCGGGCGGATCGGTCCACGCATTCGGGGGATTGCCACCGATATAAGGACAAGCGGCCCGATAGAAAAGGCGAAAAAGCCGGGTCATGCCGCTTTGACTGTCCCGCGCCGTCCCGTCACAGTGGCGCATCCGCCGATGAGAAGCCCGATGCCCCGTTCCGCGCCCCGCCCCAGGCCCTGCCTGCCCGCCCTGCTGTCCTGCCTGACCCTCGCGCTTGCCGGGGCCGCGCGGGCCGACGCGCCGTTCGACTACTGGGTGCTGTCGCTGAGCTGGTCGCCCAGCTGGTGCGCGGCCGAGGGCGACAGCGGCAGCCCCGGCGCACAGGCGCAATGCGGCCCCGGCGCCGGGCGGGGCTTTGTCGTGCATGGGCTTTGGCCGCAATATGATCAGGGCTGGCCGGAATATTGCGCCGCGACCGCGCCCGACCCCACCCGCCGCGACAGCGCCGGCATGGCCGACCTGATGGGGTCCGGCGGGCTGGCCTTCTATCAGTGGCGCAAGCATGGCCGCTGCTCGGGCCTGTCGGGGCGGGACTATTACGCCGAAACGCGGGCGGCGGCCGGGGCGGTCTCCCTGCCGGAGGTGTTCGACGCCATCGCCCGCCCCCTGCGCGTGCCGGTCGCGGTGATCGAGGACGCCTTCATCGAGACCAATCCCGGCATGGTCCGCGACGGCATCACCGTGACCTGCAAGTCCGGCGCGCTGGCCGAGGTGCGCATCTGCCTGGACCGCGACCTCCGGCCGCGACGCTGCGCCCCGGATGCGGCCCGCGATTGCCGCAGCCCGCAGCTGGACCTGCCGCCGATTCGCTAGCCGACCCGGCTCCTTGCGGATTCCGGGCACCGGCCGGAACGGGCCGGCGGCATTCGCCGACAATTTTATCGAAACGCACCGCATGGCGGCTGTTTACCACCGTCCGGCGAGGCTCGCCCACAGGAAGGGCGGGCGGCGGGTCAGGGTTAATATCGCCGCCTCCGAGGGGCCTGCACGGCCCCCGCCCCGGCGAAATCGCTAAAATGCGACGGAAGCGGAACTGGCTTTGCGCGGCCGGACGGGCCAGCCTGCGGGCAGGAACTCAGGCCCATCCCAACCGGAACGCCAGCGCATGGTTGCCATCTCGCTCATCGGCACGCTGACCAACCCGATCTGGGGGGTGGCCGACAACCTGACCGACCTGTCCTTCCGCCCCGGCGGCGGCGCGCCGGTGCTGGCGGCGGTAGGGGCCGGGGGCAGCCGGCTGTCGCTGTTCGCGGCCGATGCCTCGGGCGGGCTGGGGCTGGTCGACAGCATCGTGGCGGACCTGGGCCGGGTGCCGGCGGCGCGGCCCAATGCGGTCTGGCTGACGGGGACCGCGGATGCGGTGGTCACGCCCGGCCTGCGCGACGGGCTGTTCAGCGGCATCGGCTTCGGGGGCGGCCAGTCGCTGGGCGCGGTGAGGGTGGCGCAGACGGCGGGCCTGCCGGCGGATGCCACGGCGCTGCACAAGGTCGTGGCGGGGGGCGCGACCTATTACGCGGTGGCCACGCCCGGCGATGCCGGCCTGTCGCTGTTCCGCGCCGATGCCGGCGGCACCAAGACGCTGGTGGCAATGGCCAATGCGCCCCCCTCGGCCCCGGCCGGCGCGCCGATCGACAGCATCATCAGCTTTACGCTGGGCACGCAGACCTGGCTGGCGGCGGCCTCCAGCGGCGGCAACTATGTCAGCGTCCACCGGATCACCCCGCAGGGCACGCTGACCAATGGCAGCTTTCTGGACATGAAGTCCGGCTCGGGCTTCGACGGACCGCGCGATGTGGCGGCGGTCGAGGTCGCCGGCAACCGCTTTCTCATCGTGACGGGGGGCAACAGCTCCAGCCTGACCGTACTGCGGGTGTCGGCGACGGGGCAGCTGACGGTCGCGGATCACGTCATAGACGAGCGCACGACGCGGATGCAGGACGCCACCGACATGGCCACGGTCAGCGTGGACGGGCGCGCCTTCGTGCTGGTCGGCGGGCAGGATGACGGGGTGACGGTGTTCACCGTGCTGCCCGATGGCGGGCTGCTGCTGGTGGCGACCATCGTGGACGACGACCGGATGGCGCTGGCGCGGGTCTCGGCGCTGGCGGCGACGGTGCTGGGCGGCAAGATCCTGCTGGCGGTAGCCTCGGCGGTGGAATCGGGCATCAGCCAGTTCACGCTGGACCCCGGCCGCATCGGCCTGACCGCCCATGCCGGCGCCGGGACGCAGGCGGGCACGGCCGACAACGACCTGCTGATGGCCACGGCGCAGACCACCGCGCTGAGCGGCGGCGCGGGCGATGATATTCTTGTCTCGGCCGCCGGGCCGGTCGCGCTGACCGGGGGCGCCGGGCGCGATACCTTCGTCATCTCGGAGGCGGTGGGGCGCATCACCATCACCGATTACGATCCGGCGCAGGACCGGCTGGACCTGTCGCGGATCGGCGCCCGCAGCCTTTACGACATCACCATCCAGTCCACCGCCGGCGGCCTGATCATCCGCTATCGCGACCTGGAGCTGGTGGTGAACAGCGCCGACGGCCGTTCGCTGCAACCCTGGGTCGTCACCGACGACGCCTTTTCCATCGCCCATTACCGCCCCGCCCCCCTGCGCGAGACGCTGCGGGGCACCGCCGGCGCGGATGTGCTGCAAGCCGGGGCGGCGCCGTCGCGCATCTACGGCTTTGGCGGCGACGACCGGCTGGTCGGCGGCTTTTACAACGACTGGTTCAGCGGCGGGGCCGGCAATGACATCCTGATCGGGGGGGCCGGCAGCGATACGCTGATCGGCGGGCCGGGCAACGACCAGCTTTTCGGCGGCGAGGGCAATGACAGGCTGCTGGGCGGGCCGGGCGACGATATCCTGTGGGGCGGCGACGGCGACGACTATCTGCATGGCGGCGCCGGCAACAACATCCTTTACGGCGAGGGCGGCAACAACACCCTGCGCGGGGCGCAGGGCAACGACCGGCTGTATGGCGGCGCCGGCAATGACCGGCTGATCGGCAGCGGCGGCGACGACCATCTGGACGGCGGGGCGGGCGACGACGTGCTGCTGGGGGGGCGCGGCAACGACATCCTGCATGGCGGCGACGGCGACGACGCGATCTATGGCGGCGCCGGCGACGACCGGGCCTATGGCGGCAACGGCGGCGATCGCATCTATCTGGGCAACGGCAACGACTGGGCCGATGGCGGGGCGGGCGACGATCTGATCCGCGGCGGCCTCGGCAACGACATCATCTTCGGCGGCAGGGGCAACGACCAGCTTTATGGCGAATCCGGCAATGACGAGATCCACGGCGGTCCCGGCAACGACCAGATCTATGGCGGCGCCGGCAACGACACGCTGTTCGGGGACGAGGGCAACGACGTGATCTATGGCAACAAGGGCCATGACACGCTGTCCGGCGGCGCCGGCAACGACCTCCTCTATGGCGGCCCCGGCCGCGACAGGCTGACCGGCGGGCCGGGGGCGGATGTCCTCTATGGCGGCGCCGATGCCGATACCTTCGTCTTCGAGGCGCTGGGCGATTCGCTGCCCAATGCCCATGACCGGATCATGGACTTTCAAAGCGGCCTCGACCGCATCGACCTGCGCGCCCTGGGGGTCAAGCGCGCGGCGGGCGGGCAGTTCACCGGCGCCCCCAACCAGCTGATCGTGACGACCGAGGGCAAGGACAGCTGGCTGCATGTCGACGCCGATGGCGACCGGCAGGCGGATTTCTCGGTGCTGCTGGTCGGCATCACCGGGCTGGGCGCCTATGACCTGCTGCTCTAGCCTTGCAGAAGGGCCGCGATCTCGGCCGCCTTCGCCTCGACCAGCGCCGCATCGCCGCGCGATTCGACGTTCAGCCGCACCACCGGCTCGGTGTTGGAGCGGCGCAGGTTGAACCGCCAGTCCCCGAAATCGAGGCTGATCCCGTCCAGATCGTCGCGTCCCACGGCCAGCGGCTCGAAGGCGGCGACCACCCGCGCGATGGCGGCATCCGGGTCGGCCAGCCGAAAATTCCGCTCGCCCGAGGAGGGGCAGGCCCGCATCCGCTCCGACAGCAGCGCCGCCAGCGTGGTCTGCTTGCGCGACAGCAGTTCGACCACCAGCAGCCACGGAATCATGCCGCTGTCGCAATAGGCGAAATCGCGGAAATAGTGGTGGGCCGACATCTCGCCGCCATAGATGGCGCCGGTCTCGCGCATCTTGCGTTTGAGGAAGGCGTGGCCGGTGCGCGAGGCCACCGCCCGCCCGCCGGCCTCCTCGATCACCGCGCGGGTGTTCAGGATCACGCGCGGGTCGTGGACGATGGTCTCGCCGGGGGCTTTCTCCAGGAAGGCGGCGGCCAGCAGGCCGACGATATACTCGCCGGGGATGAAGCGGCCGGTCGCGTCGAAAAAGAAGCAGCGGTCGAAATCGCCATCCCAGGCCACGCCCAGATCGGCGCCGGCAGCGCGCAGGGCATCGGCGGTATCCGGCTGATTTTCCGGCAGGAGCGGGTTCGGGATGCCGTTGGGAAAGCTGCTGTCCACATCGTGATGGCGGCGAATGAAGGTCAGCGGCGCGCCACGGCGCGCCAGCTCCGCGGCGATGGCGTCGAAGGTCGGGCCGGCGGTGCCGTTGCCGGCATTGACCAGCACCGTCATCGGCCGCAAATCCGCCACGTCGATGAAATCCACCAGCGCGCGCGCATAGGCGGCACGGGCCTCGGGCAGCGGGCGGATGGTGCCATCCCCGGCCGCCGCAAACGCGCCCGACTGCGCCAGATCGGCGATGGCCGGCATCTCGGTTTCCGGGTCCAGCGGTGCGGACCCCGCCGCCACCATCTTCATCCCGTTGTAATCTATGGGATTATGCGAGGCCGTGACCTCGATCCCGCCATCGGCGCCCTGATCGGCGGTGGCGAAATAGACCTCCTCGGTGCCCGCGAGGCCCAGGTCCAGCACCTCGGCGCCGCCATCGACCAGCCCGCGCGCCACCGCCGCCGCCAGTTCCGGCGACGAGGCGCGGCTGTCGCGCCCCAGCACCACGCGCCGCGCACCGCGCGCCTGCGCGAAAGCGCGGCCGATGCGATAGGCGATGTCGGTGTCCAGGTCCTCGCCCAGCCGCCCGCGCACGTCATAGGCCTTGAAACAGGTGATCGGGCGGAACCCCATCGAAACGGCCTTGCTCATCACGCACCCCTTGCTGCCCCGCCCGAATGGCGGTCGCGCAGGTGCACCACGTTCCGCCCGCCTGCGCAAGCGCCCCGGCGGGGTTTCGCCAATGTGACAGTTTCGCACAAATCGCCGCATTCGCCCGAAAATGGCACGAATCCGGCTTTTGCCGGCTCGCGCGCGGGTTTAGTTTGGCCGGATGCTGCATATCGACGACACCATCGCCATCCAGGAATGGGAACTGACCGAACAGTTCATCCGCGCGCAGGGACCGGGCGGGCAGAACGTCAACAAGGTTTCGACGGCGGTGGAGCTGCGCTTCGAGGCCGCGCGCTCGCCCGCGCTGACCGACGCCGTGAAGCGCCGGCTGCAACGGCTGGCCGGGCGGCGCTGGACGCAGGAGGGCGCCATCGTCCTGCGGGTCGAGGAGACGCGCAGCCAGGCCCGCAACCGCGAACTGGCGCGCGAGCGGCTGGCCGAGCTGATCCGCCGCGCCCTCGTGGTGCCCAAGCGGCGCATCCCGACCCGGCCCGGCGCCGGCGCGGTGCGGCGGCGGCTGGACGCGAAGGCGCGGCACGGGGCGGTGAAGGCCGCCCGGCGCGGCGTGGAGGCAGATGAAGAATGAGCGAACCGACAGCGCAAGACGCTGACAAGAAACAGAAAGCCAGGAAAAAGCGGATACAGGTCGGCGCGCTGTGCCTGGACGGGCAAGGCCGGGTGCTGCTGATCACCAGCCGCGGCTCTGGCCGCTGGGTGATCCCCAAGGGCGGGGTGATGCGCGGCAAGAGCAATGCCGAAGCCGCCCTGTGCGAGGCCCGCGAGGAGGCCGGGGTGGAGGGGCGGATCGGCGCCGTTCCCATCGGCCGCTATCGCTATGACAAGGTGCTGCGCGACGGTCGGGCGCGGCCGGTCACGGTGCAGGTCTTTCTGGCGATGGTGGACCGGCTGGCCGAGGACTGGCTGGAGGCGGGCGAGCGCACCCGCCGCTGGTTCAGCCCCGCCGAGGCTGCCGGGCTGGTCGCCGAGCCGGACCTGCAACAGTTGCTGCGCGCCCTGCCGGAACCGGCCGGCTGACCCTCAGACCGCCACCGGCCGCGCCGTCTGGTCGCCCACCCCGAACACCCGCTTGTAATGCGCGATCATGTCGGCCGGGCCGGTGGCCTTCTGCGGATTGTCCGACAGCTTTACCGTGGGCCTGCCATTCGCCGCCACCGCCTTGCAGACCAGGCTGAAGGGCGCCAGCCCGTCCCCCGGAACCAGCGACCTGAAATCATTGGTCAAAAGCGTGCCCCAGCCAAAGCTGACCTTGACCCGCCCGTGGAACCGCGCATGCAGCGCCAGAATCTCGGGCACGTCCAGCCCGTCCGAGAAGATCACCAGCTTGTCGCGCGGATCCTCGCCGCGCTCCTGCCACCAGCGGATCGCCATCTCGGCGCTGGCCACCGGGTCGCCGGAATCGACGCGGATGCCTGTCCAGCCCGCCAGCCAGTCGGGGGCATGGCGCAGGAAGCCCTCGGTGCCGTAGGTATCGGGCAGGATAATGCGCAGCATGCCGTCATGCTCGTCATGCCAGTCCTCCAGCACGCGATAGGGGGCGGCGGCCAGTTCCGCGTCGGTCTCGGCCAGGGCGGCATAGACCATCGGCAGTTCATGGGCATTGGTGCCGATGGCCTCGATGTCGCGGCGCCGGGCGATCAGGCAGTTCGAGGTGCCGGTGAAGATTCCCCCCGATTCGGCCAGCCCCAGCCCCTCGATCATCGCCTGCACGCACCAGTCCTGCCACAGGAAGCCATGCCGGCGCCTGGTGCCGAAATCGGCGATGCGCAGCCCCTCGACCCCGCGCAGCACCTCGATCTTTTCCCACAGCCGGGTCATGGCGCGGGCATAAAGGACCTGCAACTCGAACCGGCCCAGATCCTTCAGCACCGCGCGCGAACGCAGCTCCATGATGATCGCCAGCGCGGGAATTTCCCACAGCATGACCTCGGGCCAGCGGCCTTCGAAGGTCAGCTCATATTGTCCGTCCCGACGCTCCAGATGGTAGGGCGGCAGGCGCACGCCCTCCAGGAACTCCATGAAATCGGGGCGGAACATCTGGCGCTTGCCGTAAAAGGTGTTGCCGCGCATCCAGGTCGATTCGCCACGGGTCAGCGACAGGCCGCGCACATGGTCGAGCTGCTCGCGCAGCTCGCCCTCGTCGATCAGGTCGGCGAGGCGGATGGATCCGGTGCGGTTGATCAGGCTGAAGGTCACGTCCACATCGGGGCGGTTGCGGAAAACCGACTGGCACATCAGCAGCTTGTAGAAATCGGTATCCAGCAGCGACCGCACGATCGGGTCGATCTTCCATTTGTGGTTATAGACGCGGGTGGCGATGTCATAGGTGCTCATGCCAGGATCACCCCCGCCGCTTGCATGGCGGCGCGCGCCGCCGCCGCCGAGCCGTCGAGGTCGATGGCCCGGCAGGCGCCCTCGACCACGGTGCAGTCGAAGCCGAGGCGCCTTGCGTCCAGCGCGCTCCACGCGACGCAGAAATCATAGGCGAGGCCCGCAAGGACCAGCCGCGTAATGCCGCGGTCGCGCAGATAGCCGGCAAGGCCGGTTGGGGTGGTCTTGTCGTTCTCGAAAAACGCCGAATAGCTGTCGATCGCGGCGCGGAAGCCCTTGCGCAGGATCAGGTCGGCGCGATCCGCCCGCAGCATGGGGTGGAACGCGGCGCCGGCGCTGCCCTGCACGCAATGCGCCGGCCACAGGGTTTGCGGGCCATAGGGCATCGCGATCTGCGAGAACGGGGCCGCGCCGGGATGGTTGTCGGCGAAGGACAGGTGGTCGCGCGGATGCCAGTCCTGGGTCAGCACCACGGCATCCGCCTGATCCATCAGCGCGTTGACCGGCGCGATCACCGCATCGCCATCGGCCACCGCCAGCGCGCCGCCGGGACAGAAATCGTTTTGCAGGTCGATCGCGATCAAGGCGGTTCGGGTCATCGCGGGCCTCCCGGTCATGCGCAGGATGTTGTCACCCATGCCCCGGCGCGATGCAAGCCGCTTGGCCGGCGGCTATTCGACGACGCGGATCAGCCGCCGCTCCAGCACGCGCAGGACGGTGCGCAGGTCGTGGCCGCGCCGCAGCACCCTCCCGTCCATGCCCAGGACGGCATACATGCCCTGCGCATTGCGCAGCTTGGGCCGCTTTTCGATGCGATAGAGCGGCGTTTCCGCCGCGCGGCGAAAGATCGAGAACACCGCGACATCGGCCAGGAAGGCCATCGCATAGTCCCGCCATTCGCCGGCGGCGACCATGCGGCCATAGACCGACAGTATCGCGCCCAGCTCGGCCCGGTCGAAGGCGACGACCTCGCCGGCGCGGGGGGCGGGGGTCAGCATGGGCCACGGCCCCGCACGGCCGGCAACCCGAGGGCCGCAAGCCGGGGCGGGACGGGCCGCGCGCTCAATAGCACGCGACCTTGGCGATGCGGTCGTTGGCGCCGACCTCGATATTCAGCCGGTCGGCGCGGAAATCGGCCGTCACCGCGTCGTTCGGCCCGATGATGCGGGTGCCGGCGGGGAACAGCATCGCCGCCAGCACCGCCCTGGGCTGGCCGACCAGCCCCTGATAGCCGGGCGCCTGACAGGCGGCGTCGGGGGTGTCCGGCCGGGGTGCCTCCGGGACGCAGGCCGCCAGGATCAGCGGCAGCGAAAGCAGGGCGATCAGGCGCATGGCTCCCCTCAACCGCAGTCGATCTTGGCGATGTTGCCGGCCGCGTCGAGGTTGAACAGGATGCGGTTCGGATCATAGTCCTGCGGCGCGATGCCGCGATATTCGACGACGCGATGCGGCCGGGTGATCCCCAGGCCGGGGATGACGGTGCCGGGCTGGCCCAGATAGGGCAGGTAGGTCTCGGCCTTGCAGAACAGCGTCGGTTCGCGCGTTTGCAGGCCGGCGACGCCGCTGGCGGGGATCAGGATGTCGGACTGCGGCAGCGGCTCGGGCTGGGGCGCCACGGCGCAGGCCGAAAGGCCGATCACGGCGACGGCGGAGAGGGCGAGTCTGAAAGAAAGCGGAATGGTCGTCATGCGGCGGCCTTCGTTGGGATTCCTCGTTGCGCGTCACGGGTCGGATGCCGTGACGGCCGCCGGACGCGGCGCGGACAGCATAGCCGGATTGCATCGGAAATGAAGCCCGGATGACGGGGCCGCCACGCACAAATCTTCACATTCGCGCCGGGCCGGTTCATGCCCCCGGTCCCATCGCCAGCGCCGCCGCTGCCGCGTCGCGGCGCGCCCGGCGGTCGGATACGGCCTTCGCCCGCAGATGCGCCAGCACCTCGGCGCGACCGAATTCGCGCATTGCCTGCTGGCGCGCCGCCTCGAATCGCGGGCGCAGCGCCAGCAGCTCGTCCTCGGCCCGGCGCAGGTCCTGTGCTGCGGCGCGGGTCATGGCGTGGCTGCGCCGCGCCTCGGCCAGCGAGAAGCCGCCCCCGGCGGGATAGCCGGCCAGAACCTCGCCCTCCAGCGTGGCGATTCGGGTTTGCAGGCCGGCCATGTGCTGGCGAAAGCCGGCGAACTGGCGCAATTCGCGGTCGGCCCGCAGGCGGGCGAGACGCTCCAGCGCGGCGAGGTCGTCGGGGCGCGTCACCATCCCGCCGCCCTCGCCTTGCGCCGCATGGCCTCGGCGAAGCGGATGGCGGCGGCCACGGGGCCGAACTGTTCCAGCGGAATCTCGTCGCCGACCTGCATCACGGCATGCAGGGCGCGCGCGCAAGGCGGGTCGGACCAGATCGGCACGCCATGCTCGCCGGCGCGCTCGCGGATGCGGCGGGCCACCTCGTCCACGCCCTTGGCAAGGCAGACCGGCGCCCGGCCGCTGCCGCGCTTCCATTCCAGCGCGACGGCGTAATGCGTGGGGTTGACGATCACGACATCGGCCCTTTCCACATCGGCCAGCATCTGCGCGGTGATCAGGTCCACCGCGCGCTGGCGGCGGGCGTGCTTGAGGTGCGGGTCGCCCTCGCTGTCCTTGTGCTCGTCCTGCATTTCCTTGCGGGTCATGCGGTTGCGGGTCAGAAACTCGCGCCGCTTCCACAGGTAATCGACGATGGCCAGCAGCGCCGAGATGCCGATGGCGAGGCCCAGGCTGCGTTGCAGCATCAGCCCGATGCCCTGCACCCATTGGCCTTCGGCGGTATAGCCGGATTGCGCCAGCAGGTCGAACAGCGCCCGGAACAGATACCAGCCGCCGGTCGCGACCAGCGCCACCTTGACCAGCGAGATCCCGAAGGTGACCAGCGCCCCGCGCCCGAGTTTCTGGCCGAAATTGCGCAGCGGATGGATGCGCTTGGGGTCGATCTTCAGCTTTTCGCCGGAAAAGACCAGCCCGCGCTGGATCACCAGCGCCATGAACACCGCCGCGGCCGGCAGCAGCAGCAGCCCGACCAGCCACAGCGCCGCCTGCCCCGCGAAGGCCGAGGCCGCATCCATCACCCGCTCCGGCTCGACCTCCATCAGCGTCACCCGCGCCAGCCATTGCGCCACCGCGGCGCCGGCCAGCACCACGGCCAGCGCCAGCCCCGCGAAGGCCGCCAGCGCCGTGACCTCGGTCGAGCGCGGAATATCGCCCTTTTCCCGTGCCTTGCGCAGCTTGCTCTCGGTCGGGTCGAACTGTTTGGCGTCCTTGTCCTCCTCGCCGCTCATCGCGTTCTCCTCATGGCAGCAAGGGCGGCAGGCGCAGGTCGAGGACGGAATCGGCCCAGAGCGCCAGGATCGGCGTGGCGAGGATGGCGATGCCGGCCAGCGCCAGCAGCAGCGCCGCCGGGGCACCCACGAAGACCACCGGCAGGCTGGGCATCACCCGGCTGACGATGCCTTGCAGGCATTGATACAGAAAGCCGCCGAGGATGAAGGGCGAGGCCAGCACCATCGCCAGCGCGAAGGCCCGCGCCACCGCCGCCATGCCGGCAAGGCCCAGCATCGTCGCGTCGGGCAGTTGCGCCAGGGGCAGAAGGCGGTAGCCCTCGGCGATATAATCCATCAGGAACAAGGGGTAACCCAGCGCCATCAGCAAGGCCAGACCGGCGAGGTCGAACAGGTTGCCGATGGGATGGGGCGCCGCCTCGGAGGGACCGCCGACCAGTTGCGACAGCGAGGTGACGGCCGCGATCGCCGCCGCCGCCATGCCCAGCGCATGGCCGGCGATGCGCACCAGCAGGCCCAGCGCGAAGCCCGTCGCCAGCTCGGCACCGGCGAAGGTGGCCAGGCTTTCCAGCACCGCCGGCGTCAGCATGTCGGGCAGGGGCGGCACCGGCTGCGCCAGTTCCCGCGCCAAAGGCGTCACCGCCAGCGCCAGCGCCACGCGAATGCGGCCGGGCAGCAGCCGCTCGCCCCAGCCGGGCATCGCGATCAGGCAGGCCTGCACCCGCAGATAGGGCAGCAGCCAGCCCGCCAGCAGGTCCGGCGCGATCTGGGCCAGCAGGCCGGTCATGCGGCCTCCACCGTCTGCACCAGCCGCAGGGGCTGGTCGGGGTCGATCTCGTCCAGCCCGATCACCGGGTTGGCGATGCCGCTGGCGCCGAGGATGCCGCGCACCTGCCGGCGGCGGTGGTCCGGCACCGCCAGCGGCAGCACCCGCCCGGCCCGCGATTGCGCGGCGCCGCGCACGGCCTCGGTCAGGCGGCGGGCCAGGGCCGGCAGCGCCGCGCCGCCGGTGCCGCGGGCGACCTCGGCCTCGACGCGAACGAATTCGCCTTCCCAGCCGGGGGCAAGCTGCATCAGGTCCAGCGTGCCGTCATGGGCCAGCGCCTGGGTAATCTGGCCGCGCAGCCGCCGGCGCACGGCATCGCATATGGCCTCGGGGCCGCCGTCGTTGCGGTGCTCGGCCATCGCATCGACGATCATCGGCAGGTTGCGGATGGAGACACCCTCCTCCAGCAGCAGGCGCAGCACGGCCAGCAGGGCCTCCGGCGTGACCTTTTCGGGGATCAGGCTGTCGAACAGCTTGCGATACCCCTCCGCCCGGCGCGGGTCGGAGAGGTCGCGCAGTTCCGCCAGCATGCGCTGCAAGCCGCCCAGCGACAGCAGCGCCGGCAGGTTGGCGCGCACCACCTCCATCAGATGGGTCGAAAGCACCTCCATCGGCGTGATGACCGTCGCGCCGGAGAGCGCCGCATCCTCCTGACGGCCGGCGGAAATCCAGTGCGCGGGGGCGGCATAGACCGGCTCGCGCACCGCGTCGCCACCGATGCGGGCCAGGGTCTCGTCGCTGCCCAGCGCGAGGATCTGGCCCTCGCGCAATTCGCCCCGACCGCGCAGCACGCCGTGGATGCGGATGGCATAGGCGCCCGGTTCCAGGTCGGCGGCATCGGTGATGCGCACATCCGGCAGGATCAGCCCGTATTGGCGGGCGACATGGATGCGCAGATTCTCGATGCGGGGACCGAGGCCGCGGGCGGAATCCAGCGCGGCATGCACGAGGCCCATGCCGATCTCGACCGAAATCTCGTCCATGTCGAGGATGTCGCCGATGCGGGCCGGCGGGGCCTCGGCCGCCTGCGCCGGGACGTCCGCCTCGGCCTGGGGCCGCGCCTCGGCCATGCGCACCCGCCAGGCCAGAAAGCCGGCGATGGCCGCCACCACCAGAAACAGCGCCGTCGGCATGCCGGGCACCGTGGCCATCAGCACCATGCCCGCCGTCACCACCGCCGGCGCCCGCCAGTTGCGGATCAGCTGCGAGGACAGCATGTCCGCCGTCGAATCGGTGGCGCCCCCCCGTGCCAGCAGCAGCGCCGCCGCCATCGAGGTGATCAGCGCCGGGATCTGCGTCACCAGCCCGTCGCCGATGGTCAGGAAGGAATAGGCGCGCATGGCCTCGCCCACCGGCAAGCCATGCGCGACCACCCCCACCGCCAGCCCCACGATCAGGTTGATCAGGGTGATGACGATGCCGGCAACCGCATCGCCCTTGACGAATTTCGACGCGCCATCCAGCGAGCCGAAGAAGCTGATCTCGCGCCCTTCCTGCTGGCGACGGGCCTTGGCCTCGTCATGGGTGATCGAGCCGGCGTTCAGGTCGCCGTCGATGGCCAGTTGCTTGCCGGGCAGCGAATCGAGGGCAAAGCGGGCCGAGACCTCGGCCATCCGCCCGGCGCCCTTGGTGATGACCATGAAATTCACCACCGAGATCACCGCGAAGACCGTCAGCCCCACGATCAGCGAGCCGCCGGCGACGAATTGCGCGAAGCCGCTGATGACATGGCCGGCGGCGTCCGGGCCGGTATGGCCCTGGGTCAGGATCAGCCGCGTCGAGGACACGTTCAGCGACAGCCGGATCAGCAGCGAGACCAGCAGCAGCACCGGAAAGGCCTGGAAATCCGTGGGCTTGTCGACCAGGGCCGCCATGACCAGGATCAGCGTGGCCGTGGCGATGGAGAGCGCAATGCCCACATCCAGCAGCCCGGCCGGGATCGGCACCACCATCGACATGACGATCAGCACCAGCGCCCCGGTGACGATCACCGGGCGCCCGCCCCAGCCGGCGGCCCCGCCGGCGGGTGTCACGGATGCGACCGCGCCGCTCATGGCGCCGCACCCAAAGGACGGGCCGGGGACAGCATCGCCTCGATGGGGATGGCCGGTCCGGTCAGCATGCCCGAGCGGCGCAGCCAGATCACCAGCGCGAAACGGTCCACCGGCTCCAGCGCGGCCAGGTCGCGGCGGAAATCGCGCGGCAGGCCCTGCCCGGCCAACATCCGGGCCTGCGCCTCGGCGGCATAGCCCTCGGCCTCGGGCGAAGCGCCGGCGATCAGCAGGGCGGTCATCAGCGACAGGATCATCACGCCACCTTTTTCAGTTCGCGCAGGCTGGCCTCCAGGTCGGCAAAGCTGGGCCGCAGCGCGTCGGGCGTGGCCTGACGGCCGACCTCGACGCAGAGGTTGGTGGCATGCTGGTGCAGGCCGGCGACCAGCACCGACTTGATGACCTCGTGAAAGGCATCCTCCTGCCGGCGGACGGCGGCGAGGCGGGCGGCCAGCGGCCCGACCAGCCCATAGGCCAGGAACACGCCGAGGAAGGTGCCGACCAGCGCGCCGCCGATCATCTTGCCCAGCACCTCGGGCGGCTGGTCGATGGAGGCCATCGTCTTAATCACCCCCAGCACCGCCGCCACGATCCCCAGCGCCGGCAGCGCGTCCGAGGTGCCCTGAAGCGCGTGGGCGACATGCACCCCCTCGTCGCGCATCAGGGCGATACGGCGGGCCAGCATGTCCTCGACCTGATAGGGATCGTCGTAGTTCAGCCCGATCGAGCGCAGCGTGTCCGCGATCAGGCCCACGGTATCCTCATCGGCCAGGATGCGCGGATAGGCGGCGAAGATCGCGGAGGCCTGCGGGTCCTCGATATGGCTCTCCAGCTCGATCGGGTTGGCGCGGGCCAGGCGCAGCAGGCGGTAGAGCAGGCAAAGAACGTCGCGATGGTCGTCGGGTGTCCAGCGCGGGCCGGCGAAGGCCCGGCGGATGTCGCCGACGGTGTGGCGCAGCGTGGCCATGTCGTTCGACAGCACATAGGCGCCCACGGCGGCGCCGCCGATCATCATCATCTCGAAGGGCAGCGAATGCAGGATCACCGACAGGTGCCCGCCGGCGGCCAGATAGCCGCCGAAGACCATCACGAAGGTGACGGCGATGCCAAGGATACCGGACATGAAAACCCTCCGTCAGTCGTGGCGGGCGCTGCGGGCGCCCATATGTGCGGTGACCACCGCGGCGGTTCCGGGATCCAGCGCGCCGACGATGCGCGCGCCGTTCTCAGGCCCCACGCGCATCAGGATCTCGGCCGCATAGTCGGGGGGCAGATGCGCCATGACCCCGGCGGCATCGGCCGGCTTCATCACGTCATAGATGGCGACCATGCGGCGGATGTCGTCCTCGACCGCCTCGGCCTGCGCCGACTGGCGCGCGGCGGGGCTGGCGGAGGCGGCGCGCAATTCCATCAGCCGGCTGGTCAGCCGCGCCTCGGCGGCGGCGATCTCGGCCCGCTTGCGCTCCAGTTCGGCCAGATAGCGGTCCACCCGGTCGGCGCGCAGGACCAGTCGCTCGCCCAGCGCGACGGCCTCGGGCACGCCCTCGCAACCGGCGATCAGCGGGTGGACGGTATCGGTGGCCGAGGCCCGCGCCAGCACCATGCCCGCAAGCTGCGCGGCACCGGCGAGGACGAAGACCGCGCCAAAGATCGGCAGGATCCGCCGCTTACGCATCATAGCCCCCGCGCGCATCGGTGGCTTCGGTCGCCCGGCGCCGGGTGCGGCGGGCGCGGGACGGGGCGATGCCCTCGCCCAGATCCTGACCCAGGCGCAGGCGCAGCCGCTCGTCTCGGGCGCGCTCGACCTCCGCGGCTAGCATGCGGCCGGCCTGCGCGGCCTCGTCGCGGGCGGCGGCGATGGCGGCCTCCAGCCGGGCGACCTCGGCGGTCATTACCGCGATGGCGCCGCCGAGGCCGGTTTCCAGATCGTTGAGCTTGCGCAGCCGCCGCGCCAGCACGTGGCAATACAGCGAGACCGCAAGGCAGGCGGCGATCAGCGCGCCCTGAAGGATCATGGCGGGGGTCATTCGAACACAAACTCCGTCAGCAGGACATTCTCGATCGGCAGGGGCGCGAGGGCCTGACCGATCCGGGTGGTCAACTCGGCGCGAATCACCTCCAGGATGCCGCGGCGGTCATAGGCCTCCGGGGCGATGCCGGTCAGGAATCCGGTGGCGGCATCGGTGACGCGCGGCAAAAGCCGGGTGACGGCGGCGCGGTCGCCCTCCCGCACCTCCAGCACGATGGCGACGCGGAGGCGGCGCAGGCGCGGGCCGGGAATGGAGAGGGTCATTGGCGCCACCTCGATGAAGGCGGGCTGGCTGCCCCTGGCCTCGGAAGGGGCGGAAATCCCCTCGACCAGCGCCATCGGCGACCAGAGGCCCAGGAAGGTCGGCGCGAAGCCCGCCCCGCCGGCGACAAGGCAGAGCGCGACCACCAGCAGCCAGCCGCGCTTGCGGGCGGGCGGGTCCGCGGTCTCGGTTTCGGTGCCGTCCAGGCTGGCGTCGGTCATGGGTGATTCCCTCCTCGGATGGACCAGACCTAGCAGCCAGCAGCTAACCGAATGTTAACGGAAGCCGGGTTATTCCCCGAGGCAGACGGAGAAACCGGACGAATCGGGGACGAATGTGCAGAAGCTGAAAGACTATTGGCTGGCCCGCAGCCAGCGGCAGCGGGCCGTGCTGATCGGCGCCTTCGCCGCCACCTTTCTGGCGGTGGCGGGCTTTGCGATGCTGGCCGGGCGGCAGCCGATGGCGCTGCTTTACGGCGGGCTGGACCCGGCGCAGGCCGGCGCCATCATGGCCGAGTTGGACCGCCAGAAGACCCCCTATCAGGTGCGCGGCGAATCGATCTGGGTGGCGGCAGGCACGCGCGACCGGCTGCGGCTGGACCTCGCCGGGCAGGGCCTGCCCGAGGCCGGCTCGGCGGGGTATGAGCTGCTGGACGGGCTGTCGGGCTTCGGCACCACCTCGCAGATGTTCGATGCCGCCTATTGGCGCGCGAAGGAAGGGGAGCTGGCGCGCACCATCCTGGCCTCGCCGAACGTGAAATCGGCGCGCGTGCATCTGGCCGTGCCGACCAGCCGCGGCTATCGGCGCGATTCGGCGGGGGCGGCCTCGGTCACGGTGACGACGACGGGGGCCGAGATCACGCCCCAGCAGGCGCAGGCGCTGCGGTTCCTGGTCGCCTCGGGCGTGCCGGGGCTGGTGCCCGAATCGGTCACGGTGATCGACAGCCGCCGCGGCGTGGTCGAGGCCGACCAGCAGGCCACCGGCGACCGCCAGGCCCGGATGAAGCAGGATCTGGAGCGGATCCTGTCCGCCCATGTCGGCGCCGGCAATGCCATCGTCGAGCTGACGCTGGAGATCGAGACCCGCGCCGAACAGGTGAGCGAGCGTCGCTTCGACCCGGCGCAGCGGGCGCTGATCTCGCAGGAGGTCGAGGAAAGCACCGACCAGTCGCGCGAAAGCCAGGCGGGGGCGGTGACGGCAGCCTCGAACCTGCCGGACGGGGCCGGGCAAGGCGACGGGCAGGCCAGCGCCAGCCGCGAGACCACGCGCCAGCGATCGAATTTCGAGGTCAGCGAGACCCGGCGCGACGTGGTGGCCGCCCCCGGCGACGTGCGCCGGCTGAGCGTGGCGGTGCTGGTGAACGGCGTCGAGGGCACCGGGCCGGACGGCAAGCCCGCGATCCTGCCGCGCGGGGACGCCGAGCTGGCCACGCTGCGGCAATTGGTGGCCTCGGCGGTTGGGTTGGACGAATCGCGCGGGGACCAGCTGACCATCACCTCGCTGCCCTTTGCGGTGGCAGGCGATGCCGGCACATTGGCCGCCCGCCCCGGCTGGCTGGAGCGGCTGGCCGTGAACGACCTGATCCGGCTGGCGCTGATCGGGCTGTTCGCCATCGGCTTCGCACGACTGGTCTTGCGGCCGATGCTGGCCGCGCGGGGCGAGGCGCGGGCGGTGCCGGCACCCGAGGCACCGCCCCAGCCGCCGCTGCCGGCGCCGGAATCCCCGGCTCCCGCAGCCCGCACGGCGCTGGCGGCACCCCATGCGCCCGTATCCGGCGCGACCCCGCCGGAGCCGGACATCAGCGTCCTGCCCCCCGCGCCGCCCGCCGCGGAGACCGCTGACGAGGATCCGGTCCAGCGCCTGCGCCGCCTGATGCGCGAGCGTCAGGACGAGAGCATCCATGTCCTGTCCAGCTGGATCAGCGACAAGGGCGCCCGGACATGAGCGCGGCGCTGCGCCAGGCCCCCCGCCCCGCCGCCGCCCGGCCGGATTTCCCGGCCCTGCGGCTGGAGGACTTCTCCACCCGCCTTCCGGCCGACGATCTTGCCGCCCCCGGCATCGAATCGCTTCGCCTCGCGCGCATGGAAGGTCAGGCCGAGGGTGCCGCCCTGGCCCGCGACCGGCAGATGGAGGAACTGACCGAGGCCCTGCGCCGGCATGGCGAGGCGATGGCTGCCACCAGCGCGGCGCAAGCCCGGCAGGCCCGCGAAACCCGCGCCGAGATCGCCGATCTGCTGCGCGCCGTGGCCGGGGCGCTGCTGCCGCGCGGCGGGGGCGCCCGGCTGGTCGCGGAACTGGTCGGCGCGCTGGAGGATGCCGGCGAGACCGCCCCGTCGCGTGCGCATATCCACTGCCCCGCGCATCTGCACGACGCCCTGCGCCAGGCCTGCCGCGACGCCGGCCTGACCATGCCGACCCTCACCGCCGCGCCGGAACCCGCGCTGCATCTGGACGGGGGCGTGACCCGCGTCGACCTCGCCGCGATGCAGGAACGGCTTTTGCGCCTCATCGATGATTATGCAACGGGAGAACCCTGATGGACCGCACCACCGGCTTTATCGCCACCGACCACATCACCGTCGAGCTGACCGTGCGGCTGGGCCGCACCACCATGACCGTCGCGCAGCTCTCGGCGCTGGGTCCCGACGACATCCTCACCCTCGACCAGGAGGTGTCCGACGGGGTGGAGCTGTGCGTCGGCGACCGGGTGATCGCGCGCGGCGTGCTGACCACCGACGGCGCGGACGAGCGCCTGTTCATCCGCATCGTCGATGCCGAGGGCACCGCATGATCCGCCTCGCCGCCGCGATTCTGGCGCTGCTGCCGGGACCGGCCTTCGCGCAGGAGATCGGCGACCTCGCGCCGCTGGCGGATGGTTTCGGCACGCTGGCCGGCGGGGTCGGCAACAATGCCGTGCTGCTGGTGGTGGCGATGACGGCGCTGTCGCTGGCGCCGGGGATCGCCATCACCGTGACCTGCTTTCCGTTCATCGTCACGGTGTTCTCGATCCTGCGCAGTTCGCTGGGCCTTCAGCAATCACCGCCGAACATGCTGATCGTGGCGCTGTCGATCTTCCTCACATGGTTCATCATGGACCCGGTGCTGCGCGAAATCTGGGCCGATGCCGGCCAGCCGCTGCGCGACGGCACCATCACCCTGGCCGAGGCCTTCGACCGCGCCGTCCCGCCCCTGCACGACTTCATGTCGGCGCGGGTCTCGCCCGAGACGCTGGCGGCACTGGCCGAGGTGGCGCCCAATCCCGACCTGCCGCCCGACCGGCTGTCGGTGCTGGTCCCGTCCTTCATGCTGTCGGAATTGCAGCGCGCCTTCCAGATCGGCTTCCTGATCGCCCTGCCCTTCCTGATCATCGACCTGGTGGTGGCGGCCGTGCTGATGTCGATGGGCATGATGATGGTGCCGCCGGTGGTGGTCTCGCTGCCCTTCAAGCTGGGATTCTTCGTGATCGTCGATGGCTGGGGGATGATCGCCTCGGCCCTGGTGCGCAGCTATCAGTAGCGGTCAGGCAAGATGCGCGGCGAAATCCCCCAGCACCCGGTCATAGACCGCCCGCTTGAAGGGCACGATCCGGGCCGAGATCTCGCGCGCCGGCAGCCAGGCCCAGCGGGCGAATTCCGGGTGCTCGGTGGCGATACGGATGTCGGAATCCTCGCCCAGAAAGCGCATCAGGAACCATTTCTGCACCTGCCCGCCATAGCGGCCCTGCCAGATGCGGCCCAGCATCTCCTCCGGCAGGTCATAGTGAATCCATTGCGGGCTTTCGGCCAGCACCGTCACCAGCCGCGGGGCCACGCCGGTCTCCTCGCCCAGTTCGCGCAGCGCAGCGCGGCGCGGGTCCTCGCCGGGGTCGATGCCGCCTTGCGGCATCTGCCAGGCGTCACCCGGATTGTCGATGCGCTGCCCGGCAAAGACTAGCCCCTGCGGGTTGACCAGCACCACCCCGGCGCAGGGCCGGTAAGGCAGCCCGCGCGGCCCGGTGCGATGCGGCGGCTGATCACTCATGCGCAAACCCTCCTGAGGTTGCGGCCCATTTTCCCCCGGACGCTGCGGGATGCAAGGTCAGGCATTCTCGCCCGCGTCGCGGTCGGGACGCGGGCGGCCGATGATCTCGCGCAGCGCGTCCAGCTCGACATAGCTGTCGGCCTGCCGGCGCAGCTCGTCGGCGATCATCGCCGGCTGGCTGCGCATGGTCGAGACCACCGAGACCCGCACCCCCTTGCGCTGCAAGGCCTCGACCAGCGGCCGGAAATCGCCGTCGCCGGAAAACAGGACCGCATGGTCCAGATGCGGCGCCATCTCCATCGCGGTCACCGCCAGCTCGACATCCATGTTGCCCTTGATCTTGCGGCGGCCCATCGCGTCGGTGAAATCCTTGGCGGGCTTGGTCACCACGGTGAAGCCGTTATAGGTCAGCCAGTCCATCAGCGGGCGGAGGGGCGAGAACTCCTCCTGTTCCAGCAAGGCGGTATAGTAATAGGCGCGCAGCAGCTTGCCGCGCCGCTCGAACTCGGCCCGCAGCAGCTTGAAGTCGATGTCGAATCCCAGCGACTTGGCCGCCGCGTGCAGGTTCGAGCCGTCGATGAACAGGGCCAGCCGGTCGTCCTTGTAGAACATGGGTCTTTCCTCGATAAGTCTTTGGCCGATGACCGGAACGGGGGGCGCCTTGATGCGCGGGGAAGAGGCGCTTGTCGCATTGGGGGCGAATCTGCCCTCGCCGGTCGGGGCGCCGGTGGCGACCTTGAAGGCGGCGCTGGCGGAACTGCAAGCCCGGCATGGGCTACGCCTGCGCGCTCTCAGTCGCTTCTTCATAACCCCGGCCTTCCCGGAGGGTTCCGGGCCGGATTATGTCAATGCCTGCGCGGTGTTGCAAACCGGCCTGCCGCCGCAGGCGGTGCTGGCCGCCCTGCACGCGGTGGAGGCCGGGCTGGGCCGGGTGCGGGACGGCAGCCGCTGGGGCGCGCGGGGGATCGACCTCGACCTGCTGGCAATGGGGGACCGGGTGCTGCCGGATGCGGCCACCGCCGCGGACTGGCGCGACCTGCCGCCGCGGCGGCAGCGGGCCGAGGCGCCCGGCCAGCTGATCCTGCCGCATCCGCGCCTTCAGGACCGGGGCTTCGTGCTGGTGCCGCTGGCCGAGATCGCCGGCACCTGGCGCCACCCGGCGACCGGGCAAAGCGTGGCCGCGATGCTGGCCGCCCTGCCGCAGGCCGGGCGCGAGGCGATCCGCCCGCTGGCCTGACCGGGCGGGATGCGCGGCGCGGCTTGCCGCCGGCCCGATTGCGCCGACAGGCACGGAAAGGCACACAACCCCTTGCAGGGAAACCGGATTCCTCGCCGGCCCGGCCGCGACGGCCAGCCTGCGCAGCGGACCGCGCATCCCGGCCCTGTCGGCAGGTTCCGGCCTGCGCCGCCTCATCCTCCTCCGGCCCGCCGCGGCAGCCCGGCGCAGGCCAGCACCTTCGCCGCTCCCGGCGCGGCGGGCAGGCTGCCCGCTCAGTCGCGCAGCAGCTCGTTGATCGAGGTCTTGGCGCGGGTCTGGGCGTCCACCCGCTTGACGATCACCGCGCAATACAGGCTGACCCCCCCGCGCGACGGCATCGAGCCGGAGACCACCACCGAACCCGCCGGCACCTCGCCATACATCACCGCGCCGGTATCGCGGTCCACGATCTTGGTGGACTGGCCCAGATAGACCCCCATGCCGAGGACCGAGCCTTCGCGCACGATCACCCCCTCGACCACCTCGGAGCGGGCGCCGATGAAGCAATCGTCCTCGATGATGGTCGGGCCGGCCTGCATCGGCTCCAGCACGCCGCCGATGCCGACGCCGCCCGACAGGTGGACGTTGCGGCCGATCTGCGCGCAGGACCCCACCGTGGCCCAGGTGTCGACCATCGTGCCCTCGCCGACATGGGCGCCGATATTGACGAAGGAGGGCATCAGCACCACGCCCTTGGCGATATGGGCGGACTTGCGCACCACGGCGCCCGGCACGGCGCGGAAACCGGCGTCGCGCCAGCGGTTTTCGCCCCAGCCGGCGAACTTGCTGTCCACCTTGTCCCACCAGCCGCCGCCCTGCGGGCCGCCTTCCATCACCTCCATGTCACGCAGGCGGAAACTCAGCAACACGGCCTTCTTGGCCCACTGGTTCACATGCCAGTCGGCCCCCCGCTTCTCGGCCACGCGCAGCGCGCCGGTATCCAGCAGGTCCAGCACGGTCTCGACGGCCTCGCGGTCCGCGCCCTTCGTGGCCGGGCCGATCCCGTCGCGTTTCTCCCATGCGGCTTCGATGGTGGCTTCGAGGGCGGCGTGATCGGTCATCCTGTCGGTCCTTCGCTGGTAATCCGGGGCCGTTCGGCTATAGGACGAGGCTTGCGTCATTACCAGCACCGAAAGGCCCGCCATGAACGACGACAGTCCCGAGCGCACCTCCTTCCGGGCCAGCCACGAGGATGTCGAGGCCGCCAAGGCGGTGCCCGACACCTTGCAGACGCGCTCGCCGGCCTATCGGCTGGCCTTCACCGACACCGATTTCCTGCTGCGCGAGGACATGCGCCCGGTCCGCCTGCAACTGGAGCTGCTGAAGGCACAGCTTATCCTGGACGAGCGCGGCATCCGCTCGACCGTGGTGATGTTCGGCGGCGCCCGCATCCCCGCGCCCGAGCATGCCGACCAGGCCCGCACCGAGGCGCTGGCCGCCCTGTCGCATTACTATACCGAGGCCGAGACCTTCGCCCGCCTCATCACCGAGCGGTCGATGGAATCCTATGGCCGCGAATTCGTGATCTGCACCGGCGGCGGGCCGGGGGTGATGGAGGCCGGCAACAAGGGCGCGCACGAGGCCGGCGGCGCCTCCATCGGCCTGTCGATCGTGCTGCCGCACGAGCAGCGGCCGAATCTTTACGTCACCCCGGACCTGTCGCTGAATTTCCATTACTTCGCCATCCGCAAGATGCATTTCCTGATGCGGGCGCGGGCGGTGGTGGTCTTTCCCGGCGGCTATGGCACGATGGACGAGCTGTTCGAGGCCCTGACCCTGATCCAGACCGGCCGCATGAAGCGCATGCCCTTCCTGCTGTTCGGCCGCGAGTTCTGGGAAAAGGTGGTGAACTGGGAGGCGCTGGCCGAATACGGCACCATCTCGGAGGAGGATCTGGACCTGTTCACCTATGTCGAAACCGCCGCCGAGGCGGTGGCGATCATCGACGGCTGGGACTATTCCGGCTGCTGACGCCCCGGACGAAGGTGCGTGCAAGCACGCACCCTACCCCTTTGCCCGCACGGGGCGGGACAACCGGGGCGAACCTCCGCCCCCTCCCGGCCTGCGCCGCGCCGCGAGCATGCGGCCCCCGCCCGTAGGGTGCGCGCTTGCACGCACCTTGCCCCGAACCCCGAACGCCCCGACGGAACAGCACGCGAGCCGGATCGAACTCCGCCCCGCCGAAGCGTGCCCGCCCCCATCGCCCGGCGGCATTCGCGAAAGCCGGGCACGGCCGCGCCTGCCTAGAACTCCACCCCCGGCTGGGCCTTGATGCCGTCGCGGAACGGATGCTTGACCAGCGTCATGTCGGTGACCAGATCGGCGGCCTCGACCAGCGCGTCGGGGGCGTTGCGGCCGGTCAGGATGACATGGGTCATCGGGGGCTTTTCCGTCAGCAGGAAATCCACCACCTCGCCCGCGTCCAGATAGCCATAGCGCAGGGCGATGTTGATTTCGTCCAGCAGGACCAACCGGATGGCGGGGTCCCGGATCAGCGCCTGCGCGCGTGCCCAGCCGGCCCCCGCGCAAGCAATGTCGCGGGCACGGTCCTGCGTCTCCCAGGTGAAGCCCTCGCCCGTCACATGCACCTGGCACAGGTCGGCAAATCGCTCGACCAGCACGCGATGCTCGCCCGTATCCCAGGCGCCCTTGATGAACTGCACCACTGCGCAGGGCATGCCGTGCCCGACCGCGCGCATCACCATGCCGAAGCCGGAGGACGACTTGCCCTTGCCCTTGCCGGTATGGACGATGAGCAGCCCCTTCTCGCCGGATTTCGTGGCCATCATCCGGTCGCGCGCGGCCTTGATCTTGGCCATCTTCGCGGCGTGGCGGGCCTCCTCGTCCACGATGGTCATGGCATCCTCCTTGACTTGTGGCGCGGTAACGCGCAGGGATCGGCACAGGAATCGGTGCCCGTTCTAACGGGTGAAAAGGGAATGCGACAAGGCCGGGCAACCGGCCCCGAACCGCAGCCGCCCCCGCGACCGTGACCGGATGAGGCGCCCAAGCCACTGGCCGAAAGGCCGGGAAGGCGGGCACCGGGGCGAAAGCCGCATCCGGAAGCCGGGAGACCTGCCGAAACCGCGATTGCCACCGGCGGACGGGGTGTTCCGCCAGATTTGGGGACGCCATGCCTGTGGTGTTGCATATCTGCGTGACCTGCCGCGGCGATCCGCCCGCGCGAACCGCCGTGCCGCCCGGCCGGCGGCTGGCGCAGGCGGTGCTGGCCCTGACCGATGCCGGCACCCGCATCATCCCCGTCGCCTGCATGAACCTCTGCGCGCAGGGCTGCAACGTGGCGCTGACCGGCGCCGATGGCCGGATGCGCGTGGCGGGCGGGCTTGGTCCCGCCGATGCCGCTGCCGTGGCCGCCTGGGCCTTGGGCGGCGCCATGCCGGGCCGGTGCATTGCCGAACGTCCCCCCTTTCACAGTCAGGATACCGCATGAGCGACCTCTCCAAGATCCCCGTCACCGTCATCACCGGCTTTCTCGGCGCCGGAAAGACCACCCTGGTCCGCCACCTGATGCAGAACCCGCAGGGCAAGCGGCTGGCGATCCTGGTCAACGAATTCGGCACCGTGGGCGTGGATGGCGACATCCTGAAGGCCTGCGCCGACGAGAATTGCCCGGCCGAGAACGTGGTCGAGCTGGCCAATGGCTGCATCTGCTGCACCGTCGCCGAGGATTTCATCCCCACCATCGAGGCCCTGATGGCCCTGCCCCGGCGCCCCGACCACATCATCGTCGAGACCTCGGGCCTGGCGCTGCCCAAACCGCTGCTGAAGGCGTTCGACTGGCCGGCGATCCGCTCGCGCATCACGGTGGACGGGGTGATCGCGGTCGCCGATGCCGAGGCCGTGGCCGCGGGGCGCTTTGCCCCCGACCCGGCGGCGGTGGATGCCCAGCGCGCCGCCGATGACAGCCTCGACCACGAGACCCCGCTGTCGGAGGTGTTCGAGGATCAGATCGGTTGCGCCGACATCGTGCTGCTGTCCAAGCCCGACCTGGCCGGACCGCAGGGCGTCGAGGCCGCCCGCGCCGCCATCCTGGCCGAGGCCCCGCGCAAGGTGCCGGTGCTGGAGCTGCCCGAGGGCGTGATCGACCCGCGCGTGATCCTGGGACTGGATGCCAGGGCCGAGGACGACCTAGCCGCCCGCCCCAGCCATCACGATGGCGCCGACGATCACGAACATGACGATTTCGACAGTATCGTCATAGACCTGCCCGAAATTTCCGACCCCGCCCGGCTGGCCGAGGCCATCGCCCGGATCGCCCGCGACCATGCCCTCCTGCGCGTCAAGGGCCATGTGGCCGTGGCCGGCAAGCCGATGCGCCTGCTGGTGCAGGCCGTGGGCGAGCGGGTGCGCCACCAGTTCGACCGCCCCTGGGGCACGCAGCCGCGCGAAAGCCGCCTCGTCGTCATTGCCGAGCAGGGCGATCTGGACGCCGGGGCCGTGACGGCGGCCCTGCGCGCCGCCGCCTGAAGAGGAGGCCGGGCCGGTGCATATCGTCTTTCGGGAAAGCCACGGCCTCGACGAGGTGGCGGTGGCGACCGATCCCCGCCAAGGCCCGGCGCCGCTGGTCGTGCTGTCGTTTTCCGACAGCGACCTCGGCGCGGTGGCACGGGGCTGGCACGATACGCCCGGCCTGCCCGCGATGCGGGTGCTGAACCTGTCCACCCTGCGCCATCCGCTATCGGTGGATGTCTATATGGAAACCGTCCTGGCCCATGCCCGCGCCGTCATGGTGCGGCTGATCGGCGGGGCGGGCTACTGGTCCTACGGGCTGGCCAGCCTTCAGGATCTGGCGCGCCGGCGCGGCATCGCGCTGGCGGTGCTGCCCGCGGATGGCCGCCCCGACCCGGCGCTGGATGCGGCCTCGACGGTGCCCGAGGCGGTGCGCACCCGCCTCGCCCGGCTGATGGATCAGGGCGGCGCGCAGGCGGCCGCCGTCGCGCTGTCGGTGCTGGCGCGGGCCGGCGGGCTGGCGGCACCGGACCTGCCCGACCCCCGGCCCCTGCCGGAATTCGGCTGGTATGATCCCGACCGCGGTCCCATCGCCGCCTGGCCCAAGGCCGAGGCGCCGGAGGTGCTGGTCATCTTCTATCGCAGCCACCTCACCGCCGCCGACACCGCGCCGGCGGATGCGCTGATCCGGGCGCTGTCCCGGTCGGGATTCGCCGCGATGGGCGCCTATGTGCCGTCGCTGAAAGCCCCCGGCGTGGCCGCGTGGCTGCGCGCCGCGCTGGCCGAGGCCCCGGTCGCCGCCGTGGTCAACGCCACCGCTTTTTCCGCCCGCGATGCCGGGGACGCCACCCCCTTCGACGGCATCGACGCGCCGGTGTTCCAGGTGGCGCTGTCCACCGCCACGCGCGCCGACTGGGTGCAGGCGGCGCGGGGACTGTCGCCCTCGGACCTCGCGATGAACGTGGTGCTGCCGGAGGTGGACGGGCGCCTGTTCGCCGGCTGCATCAGCTTCAAGGCCCCGCATGCGCGTGACGAGGCGCTGCAATTCGCCCGCCGCAGCCACGCGCCCGATGCCGCGCAGATCGACACCGCCGTGTCCCGCATCGCCGCCTGGCACCGGCTGGCCCGGACCCCGGCGCCGGCGCGGCAACTGGCGGTGATCCTCTCGACCTATCCCGGACGCAGCCACCAGCTGGCGCATGCGGTGGGGCTGGACGCGCTGGCCTCGACCGATGCGCTGCTGTCGGACCTCGCGGCCGAGGGCTATGGCACCGCGCCCGGCGCCCCCCTCGGCCCGGCGCTGATGGCCGAGACGATCGCCTGGCCGCTGCCGGCCTATCGCGCCGCGCTGGAGACCCTGCCGCAGGCGCTGCGCGACGACCTTGCCGCCGCCTGGGGCGCGCCGGAAGCCGATCCCGCCTGTCGCGACGGCGCCTTCCATTTCGCCGCCACAAGGCGCGGCACGGTGCTGGTCGCCCTGCAACCCGAGCGCGGCGACGTGGCCGCCCGCGCCGACGACTATCACGACCTGACCCGCACGCCCCGGCACGGCTATGTGGCCCTCTACCTCTGGCTGGCCGCGCAGGCCCCGCATGCGCTGATTCATATGGGCGCGCATGGCACGCTGGAATGGCTGCCGGGCAAGTCGGTGGCGCTGTCGCCCGCCTGCTGGCCGCAGGCGCTGACCGGGACCTTGCCGGTCGTCTATCCCTTCATCGTCAACGATCCCGGCGAGGCGGCGCAGGCCAAGCGCCGCATCGGCGCGCTGACCCTGGGCCATCTGCCGCCGCCGCTGGAAACCGCCGCGACCCCGGAGAATCTGGCGGAGCTGGAGCGGCTGCTGGACGAATATGCCACCGCCGAGGGTCTCGACCCCGCCCGCCGCGACCGGCTGATCGCCGCCATCCGCGCCGAGGCCGGGGCGCGCGGCCTGGACGCCGATCTGGGCATTCCGCCCGGCGCCGGCGCGGCCGAGGCCATCACCCGCATCGACGCCTTCGTCTGCGACCTCAAGGAAAGCCGCTTCGGCGACGGGCTGCATGTGCTGGGGCGCGGCGCCTGCGGGGATGCGGAACGCGCGGGCATGCTGGCGGCGCTGGCGGGGCGGCGGGTGGCGCCCGGCCCCTCCGGCTCGCCCCATCGCGGGCGCGGCGACGTGCTGCCCACCGGGCGCAACCTCTACGCCGTCGATCCCCGCGCCGTGCCCACGCCCGTCGCCCATGCGCAGGGCGTGAGGAATGCCGAGGAGCTGCTGCGCCGCCACCTTCAGGATCATGGCGACTGGCCGCGCGGGCTGGTGGTGGACCTGTGGGGGTCCGCGACCATGCGCACCGGCGGCGAGGATTTCGCGATGGCGCTGCATCTGGCCGGGCTGCGCCCCGAATGGGATGCCGCCACCGGGCGCGTCACCGGCTTCGAGGTGGTGCCGACGGCGCTGCTCGGGCGCCCGCGCATCGACGTGACGCTGCGCGTCTCCGGCCTGTTCCGCGACATCTTCCCCACCCTGGCGCAACTGTTCGAGGCCGGGGCCGAGGCCCTGGCGGCGCGCGACGAGGACGCCGCCGACAACCCCTATCGCAGCCGCGCGCCCCGCGTCTTCGGCCCGAAGCCGGGGCTTTACGGCCTCGGCATGGCGCCGCTGCTGGACGATTTCACGCCCGAGGCGCGGGCGGCGGCGGGCGAGGCGTGGCTGGCGGCCTCGCATTGGGCCATCGGGCGCGACGGCCAGTCGCGCCCCGACCGCGCCGGGCTGGAGGCGCGCGTGCTGGCCGCCGACGCCTTCGTCCACGCGCAGGACCTGGCGGAAAGCGACCTGCTGCTGGCCGCCGACTATGCCGTCCACGAGGCCGGCTTCGCCGCCGCCGTGGCCCGGCTGGGGGGCGCGGCGCCGGCGCTCTACCATCTCGACACCACCCGGCCCGACGCGGTGCGCGCCCGTGCCCTGCCCGAGGAGATCGCCCGCGTCGTGCGCGCCCGCGCCGCCAATCCGGCCTGGGCCGAGGGCATGATGCGCCACGGCTTCCGGGGTGCCGCCGAGATCGCGGCGACGCTGGACCACATGGCCGCCTTCGCGCATCTGGCCGGGGTGGTGGCGCCGCATCTGTTCGACCTCTACCACGACGCCACGCTGGGCCGGCCCGAGGTCGCCGATTTCCTGCGCTGCGAGAATCCCGCCGCGCTTGAGGCCATGCAGCGGACCTTCGCCGCGCTGCGCCGGTCCGGCCTCTGGCTGACCCGGCGCAACGATCTGGCCGCCCTGGTCGAGGCCGTGCCATGAGGGCGCCGCAGGTCAGGGGCTGGTGCCCCGGCGCGCTGCGGCCGATGGCATCGGGCGACGGGCTGGTGGTGCGGCTGCGGCCGTGGCTGGGGCGGCTGTCGGCGCGGCAGGCGGCCGGCGTGGCGGCGCTGTCAGCGCGTTTCGGCAACGGGGTGATGGACCTGACCCGCCGCGCCAATCTGCAAATCCGGGGCGTGTCGGAAGCCGGCTGGCCGGCGCTGCTGGAGGGGCTGCGGGGGCTGGACCTGCTGGATGGCGACACGGCCACGGAATCGCGGCGCAACGTGATTCTGGACCCTCGGGCGCCGGTGGGTGGTCCCGAATGGCGGCTGGCCGAGGCGGTCGTCGCGGCCCTCGCCCCGTTGCCGCTGCCGGCGAAATTCGGCGTCTCGGTGGGTCTGGCGGGGCAGGCCGTCGACCTGACCCTGCTGCCGGATGGCGACCTCTGGGCGCTCCGCCCCACGGGCGGGACGCGCCACGCGCTGCTGCCGGCCGGGGATATTCCGCAGGCGGTCCAATCCCTTGCGAAATGGTTCCTGACCCGGAACGGCGCCCCCCAGGGCCGCGGCCGCATGCAGGCCCTGCTGGCACGCACCCCGCCGCCCGGCTGGCTGGACCGGCCCAATGCCCCCCTTGCCGACCCGCCGCCGCTGATCGGCAGGGCGGCGAACGGCTGGGCGGTGGCCCTGCCCTTCGGCCTGCTGGAATCCGCGCAACTGGCCGCCCTCGCCTCGCGCCCGCTGCGGCTGACGCCGTGGCGCGGGCTGCTGATCGAGGGCGCCGACGCGCCGCCCGCAGTCCCCGGCCTGATCCACGACCCGGCCGATCCGCTGCTGCGCATCCATGCCTGCACCGGCGCCCCCGCCTGCCCGCAGGCGCTGGGCGATGCCCGCGCGCTGGCCCGCGCATTGGCACCGACCCTGCCGCCGGGGCAGGTGCTGCATGTCTCCGGCTGCGCCAAGGGCTGCGCGCATGACCGCCCCGCCGACCGCACCTTGACCGCCACCGCGCAAGGCTGGGCGGAGATCCCGAACGGCCGCGCCGGCGACCCGCCACGCCGCATCCTGCCGCCCTGCAACAAAGGCCCCCGCCATGCCCCATCTTTATGAAACCGACGGCGCGGCGATCTATCGCGCCAGCTTCGCCACCATCCGCGCCGAGGCCGACCTGGCACGCTTCGACGCCGAGGAGGAACCCGTCGCGGTGCGCATGATCCATGCCGCCGGCATGGTCGGGCTGGCGGCGCATATCCGCTTTTCCCCCGGCATGGCCGCCGCCGCCCGCAAGGCACTGGCGGCGGGCGCCCCGATCCTGTGCGATGCGCGGATGGTGTCCGAGGGCATCACCCGCCCGCGCCTGCCGGCCGCGAACCGGGTGATCTGCACCCTGCACGACCCGCGCGTGCCGGAGCTGGCGCGGGCGATGGGCAACACCCGCTCGGCGGCGGCGCTGGAGCTGTGGCGGCCCGACCTGGACGGCGCGGTGGTGGTGATCGGCAATGCGCCGACCGCCCTGTTCCACCTGCTGAACATGCTGGAAGACCCTGCCACCCCCCGCCCGGCGGCGATCGTCGGCTGCCCGGTGGGCTTCGTCGGCGCGGCGGAAAGCAAGGCCGCGCTGATCGCCGCGCCGCCGGTGCCGGCGCTGGTGGTCGAGGGGCGGCTGGGCGGCTCGGCCGTGGCGGTGGCGGCGCTGAACGCGCTGGCCAGCCGGGCCGAATGATGGCGGGCCGGATCATCTGCGCGGGGCTGGGGCCGGGCGATCCCGACCTCATCAGCCTGCGCGCCGACCGGGCGATCCGGGGGGCGCGGGCGGTGGCGTGGTTCTGCAAGGCCGGACGGCAGGGCCACGCCCGGCGCATGGCCGAGGGGATGCTGCGCCCCGATGCCGTCGAATGTCCGATGGAATACCCGCTGACCACCGAACTGCCGCCCGACGATCCCGCCTATATCGCCCGCATGAGCGCCTTTTACGACGCCTGCGCCGCGCGCCTGCTGGACATGACCGCAGCCTCCGACGTGGTGGTGCTGTGCGAGGGCGAGCCGTTCCTCTATGGCAGCTTCATGCACCTGCATACCCGGCTGGAGGGGCGGGCCGAGGTCGAGGTGATCCCCGGCATTCCCGGCATGGTCGGCTGCTGGAACGCCATCGGCCGGCCGGTGACATGGGGCGACGACGCGCTGATCGTGCTGCCCGGCACCTTGCCCGAGACCGAACTGGCCGCCCGGATGCGGGCCGCCGAGGCCGTGGTGGTGATGAAGCTGGGCCGCAACCTGCCCAAGGTGCGCCGCGCGCTGGCCGAGGCCGGGCGCCTCGCCGAGGCCGTTCTGGTCGAGCATGGCACCATGCCCGGCCAGCGCATCACCCGGCTGGCGGAGCGCCCCGGCGACGACTGCCCCTATTTCGCGCTGATCGTCGTCCACGGCCACGGGCGCCGGCCGGAGGGCGCGGCATGAGCGGGCGCCTGTCCATCGCTGGCCTCGGCCCCGGCGACAGCGCCTTGATAACGCCCGAGGTTTCCGCCGCGCTGGCCGAGGCGACGGTGGTTCTGGGCTATGTCCCCTATGTCGCGCGCATCGCATCGCGGCCGGGGCTGCGGCTGATCCCCTCCGACAACCGCGAGGAACTGGACCGCGCCCGCCATGCGCTGGACCTGGCGGCGGGCGGTGAGCGGGTCGTGGTGGTGTCCTCGGGCGATCCGGGGGTGTTCGCGATGGCGGCGGCGGTGTTCGAGGCCGTCGAGGCCGCGCCCGAATTCGCCGATCTGGACATCCGCGTGCTGCCGGGGATCACCGCGATGCTGGCGGCGGCGGCGGCCTTGGGCGCGCCTTTGGGGCATGATTTCTGCGCCATCAACCTGTCGGACAACCTCAAGCCGTGGGGGCTGATCGAAAGGCGGCTGCTTCTGGCGGCGGAGGCGGATTTCGCGATGGCCTTCTATAACCCCCGCTCGCGCGCCCGGCCGGACGGGTTTGCCCGCGTGCTGGACATCCTGCGCGGGGCCTGCGGGCCGGACCGGCTGATCGCCTTCGCCCGCGCCGTGACCACGCCCGAACAGCACCTGCTGACCGTCACGCTGGCCGAGGCACGGCCCGAAATGGCCGATATGCGCACGGTCGTGCTGGTCGGCAATTCGGCCGCCCGCCGCGTGGGTCGCTGGCTGCTGACCCCGCGTTCGGCATGAAGACGCTAAGCGCCGTTCAGCCAGTCCAGCACCGCCTCCGGGCTGGGGCGGATCGTGCGTGCCGGCAGGCTGGGGCGGGCGATCAGGATGACCGGCAGGTCCAGCGCAAGGGCCGCGTCCAGCTTGGCCCGCGCCGCGGCACCACCGGCATTCTTGGCCACCACCAGCCGGATGCCATGCGCCCGCATCAGTGCCCTGTCGCCTTCCAGATCGAACGGCCCGCGCGAAACGACGATTTCCGCGCCCGGCAGGATCGCGGCGGCCCGAGGGTCGGGGGCGGCAAAGCGCAGCAGCCAGCGATGTGGCAGGCCCGCGAAAGCCGCGAGGTTCTGCTTGCCGATGGCAAGGAAGATGGGCGTGGGCGCCTCGGGCAAGGCCTTGGCCGCGCTGGCGAAATCGGGAAGCTCGCTCCAGCCGGGTTCCACGCGCCAGGGGGGCCGCTCCAGCGCGACCAGCGGCAGGCGCAACGCCGCGCAGGCAGCGATGGCATTGCGGCTCATCCCGGCGGCGAAGGGGTGGGTGGCGTCGATCACATGGGTCATGCGCTGATCCCGCAGCCAATCCGTCAGGCCGCCAACGCCGCCGAAGCCGCCCACCCGCACCGGCAGCGGCTGGCGCGCCAGATCCGGCACCCTTCCGGCATAGGAATAGACCGCATCGACCCCCGCCCCGGCCAGGGCGCGGGCCATCGCTCCGGCCTCGCCGGTGCCGCCAAGCAGAAGGATGCGCATGCCTAGTTTCACCCCTCCCTTGGGCCACGAAGCCGCACCGGAGGCAAGCCCGTGGCTGGCGATCGTCGGCATCGGCGAGGACGGGCTTGCCGGCCTGTCCCCCGCCGCCCGCGCCGCCCTGGACGGGGCGGAACTGGTGTTCGGTGGTCCCCGGCATCTGGCGCTGGCGCAGGTCGGCATGCGCGGAAAGGCCTGGCCCCAGCCCTTCGATCTGGCGCCCCTTCTGGCGCTGCGGGGGCGGCGGGTGGCGGTGCTGGCCTCCGGCGATCCGTTCTGGTTCGGTGTCGGCGGCAGCCTTTCGCGGCATCTGGCGCCGGCGGAATGGCGAGCCTTTCCGGGCGCGTCGTGCTTTTCCCTCGCCTGCGCGCGGCTGGGCTGGCGGATCGAGGACGTGGCCTGTCGCGGCCTGCATGCGGCGCCCTTCGAGGTGCTGGCGGCGGACCTCGCCCCCGGCGCGCGGCTGCTGGTGACATTGCGCGATGGCGCGGCGGTGGCGGCGCTGGCGGAATGGCTGGCGGTGGAAGGCTGGGGCGCCTCCACGCTGACCGCGATGCAGGCGCTTGGCGGGCCGGACGAGGCCGTCGCCACCGCCCCGGCCCATGCCTTTGCCGCCGCGATGCGGGCGCCGGTTCTGGCGGCGATCACCTGCAAGGGCGGCGAGGCCCTGCCGCTGGCGCCGGGGCTGCCGGAGGCCGCCTTCGCCCATGACGGCCAGATCACCAAGGCGCGGGTGCGGGCGCTGACCCTGGCGGCCCTGGCCCCGCAACGGGGGGACATGCTGTGGGACCTGGGCGCCGGCTCTGGCTCCGTCAGCGTCGAGTGGTGCCGTCTGGGGGGCCGCGCCGTGGCCGTCGAGACCCGCCCCGACCGCTGCGCCAATATCGCCGAGAATGCCCGCCGCTTTGGGCTGGGCGCCCGGCTGGCGGTGCGGCAAGGCGACAGCCTCGCGCAACTGCCGACCCTGCCCGCGCCCGATGCGATCTTCGTCGGCGGCGGGTTCGACGCGGCGCTGTTTACGGCACTGCGGCGGGCCGCCCCGCAGGCGCGGCTGGTGGTCAATGCGGTGACTCTGACCACGCAGGCGCTGCTGACGGAGCTGCATGCCCGCCACGGCGGCGCGCTGTGGCGCATCGACCTCGCGCAGGCCGCGCCGCTGGGACCGGGCCACGGCTGGCAGGCGGCCCGCAGCGTGATGCAATGGAGCCTGCCATGACCCGCATCGCCGGATTCGGCTATAACGGTGGGGCCACGGTGGACTCGCTGGCCGATGCCCTCGCGCAGGCCGGGGGCGCCGAGATACTGGCAGCCCTCGAAGGCAAGTCGGCCCTCGTCGCCGCCTTGGGCAAGAGGCTTGGCCTGCCCGTCCTCATCGTGTCCCGCGCCGAGGCCACCTTGCAAACCTGCCTGACCGACAGCCCCGCATCCCGCACCGCGACCGGGCTGGGGTCAGTCGCCGAGGCCGTGGCGCTGGCCGCCCGCCCCGGCGCGCGCCTGCTGGCGCCGCGCATCCTGTCCGGCCCCTGCACCATCGCCCTGTCGGAGACCCCATGACCGTCCATTTCATCGGTGCCGGTCCCGGCGCGCCGGACCTGCTGACCCTGCGCGGGCGCGACCTGATCGCGGCCTGTCCCGTCTGCCTCTATGCCGGTTCGCTGGTGCCCGAGGGGGTGCTGGCCCATTGCGCCCCCGGCACCCGTATCGTGAACACCGCGCCGCTGTCGCTGGACCAGATCGTCGCCGAGATCAGGGAGGCCCATGCGCAGGGCCATGACGTGGCGCGGCTGCATTCGGGCGACCTGTCGGTCTGGTCCGCGATGGGCGAGCAGATCCGCCGCCTGCAAGCCCTTGGCATCCCCTATACCGTCACCCCCGGCGTGCCCAGCTTCGCGGCGGCGGCGGCGGCGCTGGGGGCGGAACTGACCCTGCCCGGCATCGCGCAATCGGTGGTGCTGACGCGCATCTCGGGCCGGGCCAGCGCCATGCCGGAGGGCGAGACTCTGGCCAATTTCGCCCGCACCGGCGCCGTGCTGGCCATCCACCTGTCCATCCATGTGCTGGACCGGGTGATCGCGGAACTGGTGCCGCATTACGGTCCCGACTGCCCGGCGGCGGTGGTCTGGCGGGCAAGCTGGCCGGAGGAGCGCGTGGTGCGCGCCACCCTTTCCACACTGGCCGCAGCGGTGGGCGAGGCGCCCGAGCGCACGGCGCTGATCCTCGTCGGCCGCAGCCTCGGGGCGCGGGATTTCGACGAAAGCCGGCTTTACGCGGCCGATTACGACCGCCGCTGGCGCCCCGTCGGGACCAATCCGCGCTTCCCGGAGGGCGGGGCATGACGCCGGGGCTGATGATCGCGGCGCCCTCGTCGGGCAGCGGCAAGACCACGGTGACGCTGGGGCTGGCGCGGGCCTTCACCCGGCAGGGGCTGGCCGTGCAATGCCTGAAGGGCGGGCCGGACTATATCGACCCCGGCTTTCACGCCGCGGCGACGGGGCGGCCCTCGCGCAACCTCGATAGCTGGACGATGAAGGAAGGGCTGATCGGGCGGCTGGCTGGGGCCGACGCCGATCTGTTGATTCTGGAAGGCTCGATGGGGCTGTTCGACGGGGTGGCCACGAAGGGCGCTTGCGGCGATGGCTCGGGGGCCGATCTGGCCATGATGACGGGCTGGCCGGTGGTGCTGGTGCTGGATTGCTCGGGTCAGGCGCAGACGGTGGGGGCCTTGGCGCAGGGCATGGCGCGGTTCCGGCCCGGCGTTTGCGTGGCGGGGGTGATCCTGAACCGCGTGGCCTCGCCCCGGCACGAGCGGCTGGCCCGGCGCGGAATGGCGGAGGCCGGGCTGCCGGTGCTGGGCGCCCTGCCCCGCAACGCCACCACCACCCTGCCCGAGCGGCATCTGGGTCTGGTGCAGGCGCAGGAGCATGGCGCCCTGGCCGCGTTTCTGGACGCGGCGGCGGACCTGATCGCCGCGCATTGCGACCTGCCGGCGATTCGGGCGCTGGCGAGGCAGGCCCGGCCCCTGCCGGCCTCGGTCCGCGCCGCGGCGCCTGCGCCGGGCCGGGCGATCGCGCTGGCGCAGGATGCGGCGTTTTCCTTTGTCTATGCGCATCTTCTGGCGGATTGGGCGGCGCAGGGGGCGCGGGTGCTGCCCTTCTCGCCGCTGGCCGACGAGGCGCCGCCCGAGGAGGCGGATGCCTGCTGGCTGCCCGGCGGCTATCCCGAACTGCATGCCGCCCGGCTGGCGGCGGCGGGGCATTTCCGCGAGGGACTGCAAGCCTTTGCCCAGACCCGCCCGGTGCATGGCGAATGCGGCGGGTTCATGGCGATGGGCGCCTGGCTGACCGATGCCGAGGGCATGCGCCACCGCATGGCCGGGCTGCTGGGGCTGGAAACCAGCTTTGCCCGGCGGCGCATGAACCTGGGCTATCGCCGCGCGGAACTGCTGGCGCCGATGCCCGGCCTGCCCCCCGGCGCGCAGTTGCGCGGGCACGAATTCCACTATGCGACCATCCTCGCCCAGCCGGATGCGCCGCTGGCGCGGGTCTACGACGCCGATGGCACCCTGCTGGAGGAAACCGGCGCCTTCCGCGCCTTTCCCGGCGGCGGGCGGGCCAGTGGCAGCTTTTTCCATCTTATTGCGGCAGTTCCATGATTTCGTTTGTTTCCTCCGGGCCGGGCGCGGCTGACCTTTTGACCCTGCGCGCCACCCGCCTGCTGGGGCAGGCGCAGGTGATCCTGCACGACGACCTGTCCTCGGGGCCGGTGCTGGAACATGCGGCCAAGGACGCGCTGCTGATCCCGGTGGGCAAGCGGGCCGGGCGGCCCTCGGCAAGGCAGGAGGACGTGAATGCGCTGCTGGTCGGGCATGGCCACCGCTTCGCGCGGGTGGTGCGGCTGAAATCCGGCGATTGCACCCTGTTCGGGCGGCTGGAGGAGGAAATCGCGGCCGTCACGGCGGCGGGTCTGGATTTCGAGGTGGTGCCGGGCGTGACGGCGGCCACGGCGGCGGCGGCGGCGGCGCGGATGCCCTTGTCGCGACGGCTGACCGCGCGGCGGGTGCAGTTCGTCACCGGCGCCGATACCGGCGGCACCCTGCCGGGCGATGCGAACTGGCCGGCGCTGGCCGATCCCGCCGCCGTCACCGTGGTCTATATGGGGCAGCGGACCTTCGCCGCGCTGGCGGCGCGGCTGATCGCCGAGGGCATGGCGCCCGACACCCCGGCGATGGTGGCGGAGGCGGTCAGCCTCGGCGGGCAGGCTCTTGCCCGCAGCACCATCGCCGGGCTGGCGGAACGGCTGGCGGAGGGGGTTTCCGACCAGCCGGTGCTGATCCTTTACGGCGCGCTGGCGGAGGGGCGGCCATGACGCGGCTGGTTCTGGTCGGCATCGGCACCGGCAACCCGGACCATCTGACCCGGCAGGGCGTGGCGGCGCTGAACGGGGCCGACCTGATCCTGATTCCCGACAAGGGCACGGAAAAGGCCGGGCTGGCGGATGTGCGCGGCGCGATTCTGGCGCAGGTGCTGGCGCGCCCGGTGCCAGTGGCGCGGATCAGCATGCCCGAAAGGCGGGGAACGGGCGACTATCTCGGCGCCGTCAACGACTGGCACGATGCCATCGCGGCGGAGTGGGCGGCGGCGATTGCGCGCGCCGGCCATCCCGAGACCGTGGCGCTGATGGTCTGGGGCGATCCCTCGCTTTACGATTCGACGCTGCGGGTGGCCGAAAGGCTGGGGCTACCGGCGCGGGTGGTGCCGGGGATCACCGCGCTTCAGGCGCTTTGCGCGGCACATGCCATTCCCCTGAACGGGCTGGGCGCCGGATTTGCCGTCACCACCGGGCGGCGGCTGCGCGAAAGCGGCTGGCCGCAGGGCTTCGACACGCTGGCGGTGATGCTGGACAAGGGCGGCGCCTTCGCCACCCTGCCGCCCGAGGGGCTGCGCATCTGGTGGGGCGCCTATCTGGGCATGCCGGCCGAGATCCTCGAATCGGGGCCGCTGGCCGAGGCCGGGCCGCGCATCCTCGCCGCGCGCGAGACGGCCCGCGCGGCGCATGGCTGGATCATGGACATCTATCTGCTGCGCCGCGGCGGCTGAGGATCAGGCGCTGACCAGCATCGCGTGCAGCGCCACCGGATCGTCGTTCGCCCGCAGCTTGGCGCGCAGATCGGCGTCGCGCAGCGTGCGCGAGACCAGCGCCAGCGCCTTGAGGTGATCGACGCCGGAGCTGTTCGGCGCCAGCAGCGCAAAGACCAGGTCGACCGGCTGGCGGTCCACCGCATCATAGTCCAGCGGCTTGTCCAGCCGCACGAACAGCCCGCGCACCCGGTCGAGGCCGCGCAGCCGCGCATGCGGCAGCGCCACGCCCTGGCCGACGCCGGTGGGGCCGAGGCTCTCGCGCTCCTGCAAGGCGTCCAGCGTCTCGGCCGCGTCGAAGCCCAGCACGGCATGGGCCATCTCGGCCAGTTCGTTCAACAGCCGCTTCTTGCTGTTGACCTGCGGCATCGTGCGCACGGCATTCGGTAACAGGATGTCGCTGATCTGCATGTCTTTCCGGTTCGGTTCGGCCGCCGCGCGGCGCCTGCTGCACGCGGCGGCCGGGGTGCCATCAGGCCAGGTTGCGGGGGTCGATCCAGCCCACATTGCCGTCATCACGGCGATGGACGACATTCACGCCACCATGTTTCTCGTTGCGGAACACCAGCATCGAGGTGCCCGACAGCTCCATCTGCATCACCGCCTCGCCGACGGAAAGCGTCGGCACGCGGGTCTCCATCTCGGCGACGATGATCGGGGCGAGGCTGTCATCGGCCTGGCCTTCCCATTGCTCCTCGTCGGCGGCCAGCACATAGCTGTCGGCCTGCATGAATTCAACCGGCCCGGTGCGGTCCTTGTAGTGATCCTTCAGCCGGCGCTTGTGGCGGCGAAGCTGCTTGTCCATCTTTTCGCGGCAGGCCTCGAAGGCGGCATAGACCTCCACCGCCTGGGCACGCGCCTGTGCGGTCAGGCCGGTGGACAGGTGGACCACCGCATCGCAGACGAAGTTATGGGCGTCGCGGGAAAACGTCACCGTGGCGTCGGTGGGACGCTGGGCGTATTTCTCGACGGTCTCGGTCAGTTGCTCCCTCACATGGCTGGCCAGAGCGTCGCCGACATCAATGTTCTTCCCGCTGATCTGATAGCGCATGGTTTGCCCTTTCCTCATCTTGGTGCGCGTGCTGCGCACAAGGCCATGAGACTGCCTGCCGGCCCGCCTGTCAACAAAGCCGAAGGCCCCGCGCGGAACGCAATCGCTCAAAAGCGATGAATTTCCCGCGCGCGGCGATGCGGCATGGGCGCGCAGGGGGCAAGTGCGTGAGATGGCGGGAAAAATCAGCCTGAATGACGGAAGGGACCGGCCCCGGCGCCCTCGGCCAGGGCGGCCTCCAGCCCGGCATTCTCGGCCGACAGATGGCGGGCGACGGCGCGGCGGAAGCCGGCATCCGCGATCCAGTGCAGCGAATGCGTGGCCACCGGCAGATAGCCCCGCGCCAGCTTGTGCTCGCCCTGCGCGCCGGCCTCGACGCGGGCCAGCCCATGCGCCAGCGCCCAGTCGATCGCCCGATGGTAGCACAGCTCGAAATGCATCGAGGGAATATCCTCGATACAGCCCCAATAGCGGCCGTAAACCGTCTCCGGCCCGAGGAAGTTCAGCGCCCCCGCCACCGGCTGCCCGTCGCGTTCCGCCACGATCAGCAGGCAGTCGTCGCGCATGGTGTCGTGCAGCGCCTCGAAGAAGCCCCGCGTCAGATAGGGCCGGCCCCATTTGCGCGCGCCGGTATCCTGATAGAAGCGCCACATCGCATCCCAATGCCGGGGCCGGATGTCCTCGCCGGTCAGGGCGCTGATGGTGCCGCCGAAACCCTGCGCCTGTGCCCGCTCGCGCCGCAGCGCCTTGCGCTTGCGCGAGGACAGCGCGGCGAGGAAATCGTCATAGCTGCGCCAGTCCGGATCGCGGGTCCAGTGGAATTGATGGGTGGTCCGGCCCAGCCAGCCCTCGGCCTCGCCCTCGGCGCGCGCGATCGCCGTGCAGAAGGTGACATGGGCCGATGACAGGTCATTGCCCTCCGCCACCTGCCGCAGCGCGCCCAGCAGCGCGGCGCGCACCGCCCGGTCGGGGGCGATCAGGCGCGGGCCGGTGGCGGGGGTGAAGGGCACCGCGCATTGCAGTTTCGGGTAATAGTCGCCGCCCGCGCGCGCCCAGGCATCGGCCCAGGCGTGGTCAAAGACATACTCGCCCTGACTGTGGGTCTTGACGTAGCTCGGTGCCACGCCAACCACCTGCCCGCCCCGCCGCGCCACCAGATGCGCCGGTGTCCAGCCGGTGCCCGCGCCGACCGAGCCGGACCCCTCCAGCGCCGCCAGAAAGCGGTGCGTGGTGAAGGGGTTGGCACCTGCGCCGGCAGCGTCCCATTCCGCCGCCGGGATGTCGGCGATGGCGGGGGTCAGGGTGATCTCGATGGCGTCCATGCGGTGCAAGATAGGCGCGCGCGCCCTGGGGGCAAGCCGGCTCAGGCGGTGAAGTCGCCCGGCTCGGCGCCGGTGATCGCGCGAAGCTGCGCGGGCGCGATGGCAAAGACATGGCGCGGGGTGCCGGCGGCGGCCCAGATCTCGGCGAAATCGTCCAGCCGGCTGTCCCAGAAGCTGCGCAGCGGCCGCAGATGGCCCACGGGCGCCACGCCGCCGATCGCAAAGCCGGTCTCGGCCCGCACGAGGTCGGCATCGGCCTTGCCCAACGCCTCGCCGGCGAGGGCGGCGGCCTTGGCGGGGTCCACGCGGTTGCCGCCGGCGGTCAGGAACAGCAGGCAATGGCCGCTGTCCTCGCCGCGGAAGATGATGGATTTCGCGATCTGGTCGATCTCGCACCCGGCCGAGGCCGCGGCATCCGCCGCCGTGCGGCAATCGCCCAGGTCGAGGATGCGCCGCCCGGCCCCGGCGGCGGCAAGGGCCGATTCGACCCGTCTGACGGATTTGGACATGGAAAATCCCGGCTGCGGTTACGGATTGTTAGGGGTTGTGCCCTAAAGATCGGCGGAAAGGAACCGGGAGGATCGCAGCAATGCACCTGATCGCAACGACCGATTCGGAGGGTCAGCGCATCACCGTGGCCGAATCGCGCCTCGACGCCGCCGTGGCGACCGAGTTCAAGGACGCCATGCGCCGCGCCATGCAGGGCGGGCAAGGGCCGGTGACGCTGGACCTGGGGCAGGTGCTGTTCATGGACAGCTCCGGCCTGGGGGCGGTGATCGCGGTGCTGAAGGCGATGCCGCAGGGCCGGGCGCTGCGCCTGTGCGGGCTGACGCCGAACGTGGTTCGGGTGTTTCATCTGACCCGGATGGACAGCGTGTTCACGATCCTGGATGCCGCGCCGGCCGGGAAGGCGTGATGCACGGCGCCGATCCCCCCGCGGCGGACGGGCCGCCGCTTTATGCGCATGTGTTCCGCGCCCGCATCCCGGAAATCCGCCGCGTGCTGCTGGCGGTGGAGGACCGGCTGGCCTCGGTCAGCCCCGACCTCGCCAACCGGGCGGAGCTGGTGCTGGCCGAGCTGCTCTCCAACATCCAGCGCCACGGCGGGACGAAGGGACCGGCGCGGGTGGCGCTGCGGCTGTTCTGGCAGGCGCCGGGCCTGCGGGCCGAGGTGATCGACGACGGGCGCGCCGTCCCGCCGGATTGCCTGATCGCGCCGGAGCCGCCCTTGCCACTGAACCTGCCGGAAAGCGGCTTCGGCTGGTCGCTGATCCACCATCTGGTCAGCGAGCTGCACTATCGGCGCGGCGAGGGCTATAACGTCCTGCGCTTTCGGGTGCCGCCGTGAGGCGCCTAGTTCAGCAGCCCGTGGATGGCATAGCGGCCGCCGTCGAAGGGACCGAAGACCTCGGGCACCTCCGGGTGCTCGACCGGCTCGCCGGAGGCGTCGGGCACCAGGTTCTGCTCCGAGACGTAGGCGGTGTAGAAGGTGGCCTCGGTCTCGGCGAACAGGTGGTAATAGGGCTGGTCGCGATCCGGGCGGGTGTCCTCGGGGATCGACTCATACCATTCTTCGGTGTTCGAAAAGACCGGGTCCACGTCGAAGACCACCCCGCGAAACGGGTGCTTGCGATGCCGGACCACCTGGCCAAGGCTGTATTTCGCCATTTTCGTCGTCATCTTGCGTCCCTGAAAGCGCGGCTGACACCTAGCCAAAAGCCGTGCCGAAGTCCACCGCCGGCGGCAATTCCCCGCCGCGAAGCGGCGCCATGCGGGTCAAAGCTGATCTATCAGCAATTTCAACGCCATGCCTGCGGAAGTGACCACCAGCAAGGGCCGGATCAGCCGGGCGCCGACCCGCGCGGCGATGCGCGCGCCCAGCGTGGCGCCGGCGACGGCGGCCACGGCCAGCACCAGCCCCAGCGCCCATTGCGGTTCGCCCATCAGCGCGAACCCCGCCAGCGAGCCGAGATTCGAGCCGGCATTCAACATCTTGCTGTTCGCCGTGGCGCGCAGCATGCCGAAACCGGCCAGGGTGACCAGGCCCATGACGTAAAAGCTGCCCGCGCCGGGTCCGAACAGCCCGTCATAGACCGCGACCAGCGGCGCAATGGTGATGAAGAAGACCTCGGGGCGCATGCGGGCGGCGCGGTCGGTATCGTCGAGGCCGCGCCGCAGCGCAAAGAACAGCGCCAGCCCGATCATCACCAGCGGCAGCGCCTTGCGCAGGGCCTCGGTGGGGATGATGGTGACAAGGCTGGCGCCGATCAGCCCGCAGGCAAAGCAGATCGCCACGGGCAGGATCTGGCGCTTCGGCTCGACCAGGCCCAGGCGGGCATAGTTGGCCGCCGCCGAGCAGACGCCGAACACCGCCTGCACCTTGTTGGTGGCCAGCGCCTGCGCCGGGGTCAGCCCGGCCAGCATCAGGGCCGGCACCACGATCAGCCCGCCGCCGCCGGCGATGGCGTCGACGAAGCCGGCCACGAAGGTCGCCAGCATCAGCAGCATCAGCCCGTCGAGGGACAGAGGGATCAGGTCGGTCGGCATGACGCCGGTGATGCGCGGTTTTCGGGGCGGCTACAAGCCCTTGGTGGCGGGCGGCTGCGGCCATCGGCGGCCAGGGGCAGGCGCGGGCCGGAATCGAGGGACGCCCCCGATACGTCCTGTCCGGGGGGGGCTGCACGCCCGATATGGTGGCGGGCGGTGGCGGCATGTCTGGCCATTGCTGACCGGAGGCCGGCGCGCGCCAAAGCCGGGCAGCGCCCCCGATACGCCCTGGCCGGGGCCGCTACAGCCCCGCCAGCGTGGCACCCAGTTGCGGCCAGCCGCCGGGCCGCCAGCCCAGCGATTTCAGCCGCCGGCAGTCGAGGAGGGACACCGGGGCCTCATCCGCCGCCGGCAGCGGCAGGGGGCGGCCGATGGCCTCGGCCCGCGCGGCGATCAGTTGGCGACGGTCCAGCAGCAGGTCGGAGGCGTGGAAGGCGCCCGAGGCCTCCGCCTCCAGAATCATCAGCGCGGCACGGGCGGTATCGGCGGCATGGACCTCGCCGGCGCGGCGCGGGGCGGGGGTCCGGCCGGATTCGGCCTGCGCGAACAGCGGGCGCCACTTTTCGCCAGCCTTTCCGGGACCATAAAGGCCCGTTGCCCGCAAGACGGCACCGCCTTCGGCCAGCAGCGCGGCCTCGGCCTCGGCCTTGACGCGCCCGTAAAGCGAGGCCGGGGCGGGGCTGCGGGCTTCTTCCAGCGGCGTGCCGGCAGGCAGCGCATCGAAGACCGCGCGGGAACTGACGAACAGCCGGCGGGGCACGGCGCGGCTGTCCTGCCAAAGGCGCAGCGTGCCGGTGAGGTTGGCGGCGATGAAGCCTTGCGGATCGTCGCCCTCGCCGCCTCGATAGCGGCCAGGCTGGTGGGCGAAGGCCGCATGGATCAGGGCATCGAAGCCTGTCAGGTCAACGGGTTGCCCGAGGCGCCACGGCATATCCCCGCCCAGCGTCACGACATTGTGGCCGGATGAGCGGGCGGCCTCCAGCAGGAAGCCGCCCAGGATGCCGCTGGCGCCGGTCAGGGCTATGCGCATTCGGGGTCCGGCAGGGTGGCCGCATCCGGCACCGGGCCGTCGCCGGCATAGGCGCGCCAGAGGTCGATCAGCGGGCGCAGGCGGTCGGCCTTGGCATGGTCCTGCCAGGGCTTTTCATATTGAAAATGCAGGATGCGGATGTCGCGCCAGCGCCACAGGCCGGGCAGGTTGAACCAGACATATTGCAACATGTTGTCGAAGACCGGCAGGCCGTGCCAGCCGGGAAAGAAGCTTTCCAGAAAGGTCTGGTCGGTGCGCCGCCAGAAGGCGCCGGGCCGGTCGAGGCGGTCCAGCATCGCCGCGAAGGTCGCCGCACTTGGGCGCGCTGTAAAGACGCCGCTGTTCAGGCGGTGAAAATCCTCAAGCGATTCATAGACGTTCGGCGCCGCCGAGAATTCGGGATAGTCGAACAGCCGGTCCACGTTGCGCAGCACCAGCGCATCGGCGTCGATGAACACCACCCGCGCATAGTCCAGTTGCCACAGGCGCAGCTTGGCGAAATTGTCCAGCGGCGTGTGGAAGGGCGGCTTCTCGCCCTTGGTGAAGGGCGCCGCGCCATGCAAAGCCGCGCGGGCATGCGCCGCGTTGAACGCATCCGAGGTCGGCAGCAAACCCACCTGCACCAGACGGCAACCCAGAGCGGAAAGCGGCGCCAGATCCTCCGGCGCCACATCGGTATGCATCACCACCCGATCCGCGCCGGTCCCGCTCAGCGCAATGGACCGCATCAGCGCCCGCGCCCCCAGCGCGTAGTCGGCATTCGTCACCAGCGTGACGAAGGCCCGGTCGCCTTGTGCCGGGCGGTCGGCCTGCCAACCCATCACGACACGGATTTCAGGCGCTTGCCCTCCGGGTCATGCTCGACCCGTTGCGCAAGGTCGCGGGTCCAGGCGCTGACGGCGGCCACGCGGGTGCGGTCGATGCGGTGGGCGTATTTCTTCGCCACGTCGATGACCTCGGACAGCAGGGCCTCGCGCAGGGTGATGGGCTTCAGCCCCAGCGCGATGAACTGGTCGTTCCTGACCATCAGCTCGTTCTCGTCGGCCTCCTTGCGGGGATTGGGCAGCATGCGGACCTCGGCCCCGGTCATCTGGGCCACCAGCGCGGCAAGGTCGCGGACGCGGTGGGTTTCGGTCATCTGGTTGAAGATGCGCACCCGTTCGCCCGATTTCGGCGCATCCGCCAGCGCCAAGGCGATGCAGCGCACCGAATCCTGGATATGGATGAAGGCGCGGGTCTGGCCGCCGGTGCCGTGCACGGTCAGCGGATAGCCGATGGCCGCCTGGATCAGGAAGCGGTTCAGCACCGTGCCATAGTCGCCGTCATAGTCGAAGCGGTTGATCAGTTGCTCGTGCAGCCGGGTCTGCTCGGTATGGGTGCCCCAGACGATGCCCTGATGCAGGTCGGTGATGCGCAGGCCGTCGTTCTGGGCATAGAACTGGAACAGGATCTGATCGAGGCTCTTGGTCATGTGATAGACCGAGCCGGGCCGCGTCGGATACAGGATCTGCTGCGCCTTCGGCCCTTCGGGCGTGTCGACGGACACGTCCAGATAGCCCTCGGGGATGGGCGCGCCGATGGTGGAATAGCCATAGACCCCCATCGTGCCCAGATGGACCAGATGCGCGTCGATGCCGGTTTCCACCAGCGCCGCCAGCAGGTTATGCGTGGCGTTGGTGTTGTTGTTGACGGTATAGACCTTGTGGCGGTCGGATTTCATCGAATAGGGCGCGGCGCGCTGTTCGGCGAAATGGATCACCGCGTCGGGGCGGTTCTCGGCCAGCCATTGCTTCAGCCGCTCGTATTCCCTGGCGAGGTCCAGCAGGTGGAAGCGGATGGTGCGGCCGGTTTCCTGCTTCCAGATGCGGCACCGCTCCTGGATGGAATCCATCGGGGTCAGCGATTGCACGCCCAGCTCGGTGTCGATCCAGCGGCGCGACAGGTTGTCGACGATATGCACCTCGTGGCCGGCCGCCGACAGATGCAGCGAGGTCGGCCATCCGACGAAACCATCCCCGCCAAGAACCGCGATACGCATGAACCCACCCTCCTCTGGCGCTGTCATGGCGCAGATATGGGGTGATAACGCGACAGGCCAATGACGGTTGCAAGGGGGTGGCAAGGCTTTGCCGATGCTCAACCTGGACGTGCAAACAGGCTGGCGATCCAGATGGTTTGAAAGGCCAGGGCCAGGGCCGGGAAGACGGCCTGATAACGCACGTTCCGCCAGACCAGCGCCAGCGCGGTGCCGGCCGCCAGCAGCGCCTGGCGCAGCGGATAATACCAGCCGTAATGCTGCGCGTAATAGGCGTGCCCCTTGATCAGCGTATCCACCACATCGAGGCCCAGGAACACCAGCAGCAGGAGGTGGAAGGCGCGGCGGCGCTGGCGGAAATATCCGGCCAGCCCGTTGTATTCGCTGGTGTTGTCGGGAAACAGGATCGAGGCCAGCGCCACGAACGACCCGGCATAGGCAAGCACCGAGACATAGGTGGCGAAGGACCAGCGGACGGTATGGGCCAGCGCGATCTCGAACCACCAGAAATGGATGATCGACAGCAGCACGAAGCCCGCCCAGAGCAGATGCTCGGGCGAGACCGGCTCGCGCCCCGGATGCTGGATGAAGCGCATCAGGCCGGAGATCAGCCGCGCCACCGAAAGCCCCAGCACCATGCCGATGATGATGCGGACATGGGTGAAGATCTCGGCATCGGTGGGGGGCGTGGGCATGGCGGGCCTCCGGGTTCCGGCTCAGCCTGGCCCGGCGCGGCCCTTGTTGCAAGCGGCGGGAAGGGCGGCGGAGCGGGCCGTCGAGGCCCCCTCCGTCGCGCCGGGGCTGCCTGCGCGCCCCGCCTCCGCACGCGATGCGGCGCCTCGCCATCGGAGACAGGCCGATGCGCCTATCCCGGTTCCGACATGTCGCGCAGCCGGGGCGGAACCGGTATCCGGCCGGCCGGAAGCCCGAGAGGTTGCCCGCCCCGCGCCCCGCCCGCCCGCGTTCCTGCGACCGAGTATCGGCGGCGTGGCCGGGGCGCGGGGCGGCGCCATGCGATGCCGCGCGGCACGCCGGGCACCGCCCGATGGGCATGGCGGGCATCCGGCCCGGCGGGATGCGCCCTCCCCTAAAGGATCAGCTCGAAATGCCGGGCCTCGGGCAGGGGATTGTCGTTGTAGTTCGCGATGGGCCGAAAGCCCGCCGCGCGGTAGATGGCCTGCGCCGGCGCCATCGCGGCCAGCGTATCCAGCCGCATCCGCGCATGGCCCGCCTCGCGTGCCGCCGCCACGATGGCCGCGACCAGCCGGTGCCCCAGCCCCTGCCCGCGCCCCTCCGGTGCGATATAAAGGCGCTTCATCTCGGCCACGCCCGGCGCGAGCTGCCACATCGCCACCACGCCCACCGCCCGGCCCGCCTCGTCGCGCGCCAGCAGGACCCCGCCCGCGGGCGGGGCGTATTTGCCCGGCAGGTCGGCCAGTTCCGCCTCCACCCCCTGAAAGCCCAGATCGAGGCCCAGCCCGTCCAGATAGGCGCGAAACAGCGCCCGCACCGTTTCGGTATCCGCCGGAAACGCGGCCGGAATGATGCGCATTCAGATGTCCATCTTGCCGACCAGCGGCACGTCGTCATGGGGCGAGACGGCATGACGCTCGATCATGCGGTGGACGCGGGGCGGCTCGGACCCGCGATGCAGGTCGCGCAGGGCCTGCGTCACCTCGTTGTCGGATTTGGTGCGGCGCTGGTTGTGGCGGACATATTCGTCCCAGGTGGCGATATGATAGCTTTCCGACCACAGTTCCGGCTGCTCCAGGTCGCGCAGCAAGGCCCATTGCCGGGCGCCGTCGCGGCGGCGGATCATCCGGCGCTTGCGCATCAGGCGCAGGAATTCCGGCACGTCCTCCTTGTCGATGCGATAGTCCAGCATCACCATGATCGGGCCGGAGCGGCGGCGGATGTCCAGCGCCGGCACCGGGGCGCGGAACATCTCGGCCGGGTCGAGGTCGAGATTCGAGAATTCCGGCTGACGCAGCCACAGCCCGACGATCCCCCCCACCACCAGCAGGCCGGCCGAGATCAGGAAGGCCGTGCGCCAGCCGTAGGCGGTCGCGGCCATGCCCCAGGTCCAGCTTCCCAGCGCCATGCCGCCGAACACCGCCGTCTGGTAAAGCGCCAGCGCCCGCGCCACCACCCAGCGCGGGGTGGAAAGCTGCACCGTCACATTGAACAGCGACAGCGCCAGCACCCAGGCGGCGCCGGCCGGCAGCAGGCCGAGGCCGATGATGAACACATTGTCCGTATGCGCCAGCACCAGCGCCGAGAAGGCGAAGGCGGCAAAGGCCATGCGCACGATGACCTCGTTGTCGAAGCGGTCGCGCACGCGCGGGTTCAGCGCCGCACCGGCCAGCGCGCCGATGCCGAAACAGCCCAGAAGCGCGCCGTAAAGCAGCGAGCCGGCCCCGGTATGCTCCTTCGCGACCAGCGGCAGCAGCGACAGGATCGACACCGCCGAAAAGCCGAACAGCGCGCCCCGCCCCAGCACCCGCATCAGGTTGGGCGACAGCACGACATAGCGCAGCCCGGCCACCACGGCGGCCAGGAACGGCTCGCGCGGGACGGTGCGCGGCGCGCGCTGCGGCGGCTGCCAGCGCAGGAAGGCGCCCAGCAACGGGATATAGGACAGCGCGTTCAGCAGGAAGGCGAAGGCGCCGCCGAAGGCCGCCACGATCAGACCGCCCGCCGCCGGGCCGACGCCGCGCATCAGGTTGAAGCCGACCGAGTTCAGCGTGACCGCCGCCGGCAGGTCGCGGCGCGGCACCAGGTCGCCCATGCTGGCCTGCCAGGGCGGGTTGTAGATGGCGGCGCCGACCCCGATCAGGAAGGTCATCGACAGCAGCACCCAAGGCGTCAGCAGGTCCAGCCACGTCACCAGCGCCAGCAGCGCCGAGGCCCCGAACATCAGCCCCTGCGCCATCAGCATCAGACGGCGGCGGTCGAACAGGTCCGCCAGCGCCCCGGAGACCAGCGCGAACAGCATGATCGGCAGCGTGTTCGAGGCCTGCACCAGCGCGATCAGCGTCGGCGAGGAGGTCAGCTGCGTCATCATCCAGGCCGCCGCCACCGCCTGGATCATGCCGCCGAAATTCGACACCACCGTGGCCGACCACAGCGTCCGGAAGGCCGGGCTGGCGAAAGGGGCAAGCGCGCCACTGCGTTGCGGGGGGGACGGGTCGGTCTGCGAGGCTTTGGGCGGATTCGTCATGGACTTTCAGGCCTTGGCTTGGGCCGACCCTATTGGCAGCCGCGCCGGGGTGCAACATGGCAAGGGCGCCGGATGCCATCACGACATCCGGCGCCCCGTGTCCTGTCGCCGGTGGTCCGGCGGCTTCGCGGTCAGGCCCGGTTCACCAGCCGGATCGCCAGCAGCAGGATCACCGCGCCGATGGTCGAATAGACGATGGCGCCGAGGATCGAGCCTTCCGCCCCCAGCCGCAGGCCGATGGTGGGAAACAGCCAGGAGGCGATGACGGCACCGAGGATACCGACGACGATATTCATCGGCAGCCCCTGCCCGTGGCCCTTGACCAGTTCGCCGGCCAGCCAGCCGGCGATGGCGCCGATGATGAGCGAAAGGACAAGTCCGGTGAGCGTGATCATGGTTGATCTCCCTTCTGGCGGCGCGGGGATATGCGCCGGGACATGCGGATCAACGGGGGCGGACGGGCCGGGGTTCCCCCGGTCGCGGGTGCGGGGGCGGCGGCACGGGATGCACGCCCCCCCGCGACGCCCTCGGGGTGACGGCCCCTTGCTCCCTGCCGCCCTGCATTCCGGCAGGGACAGCCGGAACCGGCAGCGTCCTGCAAGCATGCGCGCGGGCCTTGAACACGGGTTGCGGGACGGTCGCCTTGTCTCCGGGGCAGGCGCCCGGCACGGAACGCTTGCGGCGGATCGCAGGGGCGAGACCGGCCGGCGCCCGCCCCGGAGGGACGCCGATGCCGGGCGCCGATCATCGGGTGGCGCCCGGCCCTTGCCTCCTGGCCACGGCCGCGTGCCTTGCCACGGGTCACGACGCGCCCGGCGCCCCGATTGCGTCCGCGCCGCCGTCACGCGGGACCATCGGCACGATGCCGTCGCCCCGAACCGCCCCGGCGGCGGGTGTATCCCATGATCCGGGAACCGGCGGCCCCCGAGGCGACCGCCGGGCGCGCGGGCCGGCCGATCACCGCCCGGACAGCCACGCGCCCGAGGGCCGCACCGCCCTGCCCGGCCGCCCCTGCGCGCCCCCCCGCCCGCCTCGCGCCAAATATGCAACGCCGGGAAAGCGATCTGCCGGGGCAGGGGTTGACCTTGGCGACCCGGATCGCAAGGAATGGCCGGCATTGGCGTGGGTCCAGGGCGATCTGCCTCGCCGGTCCCGCGCCGTCTTCACGCTGCCACCGGGTGCCCGCCCCACCGGGCCGCACCCAAGTCCGAGGATGACAGTTCATGCGTATTGCCCCGCTGATGTTGGCGCTGGCGCTTGGTCTCGCCGCATGCGGGCCTTCGACCCCCGACCAGCCCGAAGCCCCGCCGATCCCGCCGGAATACCAGGCCATCGAGGTGCCCGGTCCCGACGGCAACCCGGTCACCATTCCCGCCGTCAGGCCCGAATACCTGATCGAGCGCAACCGCCGCCAGCGCGTCGCCTATAACGGCCCCGAGAAAGCCGGCACCATCGTCGTCGATCCCTATGCGCGCTTCCTCTATCACGTCCTGCCCAATGGCGAGGCCATGCGCTTCGGCATCGCGGTCGGCCGTGCCGGGCTGGCCTTCCAGGGCACCGGCACCATCCGCCGCAAGGAGGCCTGGCCCAGCTGGACCCCCACCCAGAACATGATCCGGCGCGAGCCGGAGCTTTACGGACCCGTGGCCGGGGGCTTGAGCGGCGGCCTCGACAATCCGCTGGGCGCGCGGGCGCTGTATCTGTATCGCGGCGGCCGGGACACGATGTATCGCATCCACGGCACGATGGAGCCGGCCTCCATCGGCAAGGCCACCTCGGCGGGCTGCATCCGGCTGTTCAACCAGGACATCCTGGACCTCTATGACGAGGTGCCGATGGGCACGACCGTGAAGGTCCGCACCCGCGAGGAAAGCCGCCGCTATGAAGGCCCTCTGGTCGAGACCCCCGACGGCTATGTGGTGCCGCCGGAGTTGCTGGCCGAACAACAGGCCGCGCAGGCCGCCACCAGCGGCTGAGGCCGCAGGACAGACAAAGCAAAGGCCCCGGTCGCGCCGGGGCCTTTTGCATGCCGCGCGGGCGGTCAGGACCAGATCGCCGGGTCGGCCAGTTCGATGGAATTCCCCGCCGGGTCGCGGAAATAGATCGAGCGCGCGCCGCTCGGCCAGTTGAAATCGGCCTCGATGGCGATGCCCTGCGCGGTCAGATGCGCGCGCCAGCCGTCCAGCGCGCCCGGCGCCACGGCAAGGCAGACATGGCCGGGGCCGCGCGCGCCATGCGGCGGCACCGGCAGGCGGGCATCGGGCGCGGGCGGCTGTTCGGTGGCCTCGGCGCGAAACACCAGCAGCACCTGCGGGCGGGGCTGGTCGGTGACGCGGAAGAACACGTGCCGGCCGGGCACGGTCTGGAAGGCCCGCAGCCCCATCACCCCCTCCCAGAAGGCGGCCGCGGCATCGAGGTCGTCGGCATAGAGCGCGCTTTCCAGCACGCCCAGAACGGGCGGGGCGTCGTCGGTCATGCCTCAGCCTGCCACGCCCGGCCGCGGCGGGCAACCGCGCCACGGCTTGCCCCGCCGGGCGGCCATGCTATCAGGGGAACCGAACCAGAAGGCACCGGGCCGCCCGCATGAGCATGACACCCCCGCATCGACAGGGCCTTCGCGCCGGGCTGGCGGCGCTGCTGCTGGCCTGCCCGGCGCCGCTGGCCGCGCAGGTCATCGCCCACGCCGCGACCGCACCCGTCGAGGCCGTGCCCGCCGCCCCCTCGCCGCCGCATCCCGCCCCCGGCATCGCCTTCCTGACCGCCGGCGCGCCGCTGCCGGTGCCCGGCGAGCTGGCCA
>CAKTBJ010000005.1 GCA_934533075.1 uncultured Paracoccus sp. | reverse complement strand
GTGGCGCTGATCCCGCTGCTGATCATCTGGTTCGGCATCGGCGAGGCGCCCAAGATCGCCCTGATCGCGCTGGCCACCGCCTTCCCGCTATATCTGAACGTCTATGCCGGCATTCGCGGCGTGGACCAGACGCTGATCGAGGCCGGCCGAACGCTGGGCCTGTCCCGTGCCGGGCTGGTGCGCCATGTCATCCTGCCCGGCGCGCTGCCGAACGCACTGGTCGGCCTGCGCTATTCGCTGGGCATCGCCTGGCTGGCGCTGGTCTTCGGCGAGCAGATCAACGCCACCGCCGGCGTCGGCTATCTGATGGCCAATGCCCGCGAGTTCTTCCAGACCGACGTGATCGTGGTCTGCCTTGTCGTCTACGCCTTCCTCGGCCTTGCGGTCGATCTGGTCGTGCGCACCCTCGAAAGGATCTTCCTGTCATGGCGGCCCAGCTTCACCGGAACCTGAACATCTCGGCCGCCGTCACCGTGCGCGGGCTGACCCGCGCCTTCGGCGAGCGGCGGGTGATCGACGACCTCGACCTGACCATCCAGCCCGGCGAGTTCGTGGCGCTTCTGGGTGCCTCGGGCTGCGGCAAGTCCACCTTGCTGCGCATCCTGGGCGATCTCGACCCCGGCTTCGAGGGCGAGGTGACGGTGCCCGCGCGCCGCGCCATCGCCTTCCAGGCGCCGCGCCTGATGCCGTGGAAAAAGGTCTGGCACAATGTCGTGCTGGGCCTGCCCGGCCGCCCCGACCGCGCCAAGGCCGAGGCCGCGCTGGATGAGGTCGGGATCAGGCACCGCGCCGATGTCTGGCCGAAGGTGCTGTCGGGCGGCGAGGCGCAGCGGGCGGCGCTGGCCCGCGCTCTGGTGCGCGAGCCGGACCTGCTGCTGCTGGACGAGCCGTTCGCCGCGCTGGACGCGCTGACCCGGATCAAGGCGCAGGCCCTGGTGGCGGAACTGTGGCAGCGCCACGGCTGCGCGGTGCTGCTTGTCACCCATGACGTGGAGGAGGCGATCCTGCTGGCCGACCGCGTGCTGGTGATGAAGGATGGCGTCATCGCCCATGAGGAGCCGATCACCCTGTCCCGTCCCCGCGACGTGGCCGACCCGGAATTCACCCGCATCCGGGGCGACCTGCTGGACTGGCTGGGCGTGCGCCACGGCGCCGGACACTGAAGCCCCCCGACGGGAACGAAACCGGCGCGGGACGAAGGCCCTTGCCTTCGCCCGCGCCATCGCGTCGGAATGGACCGGAAGGCGCCGCGCGACCGAAGCAAGGAACGAAGAGAATGCCCCACGATCACGACCATCACCACCACGACCACAGCCACGACCACGGCGAGGCGCCGCGCTGGAAATACGACGGCGTGCGGGTCATCAAGGGCGACCAGCTCGATTCCAACACCGCGCAGACGCCGGGCATGTTCCGGCAGGCCGCCATCAACCACGCCCGCGTCGGCGCGCAAAAGATCTGGGCCGGCACGGTGGCCATCGAGCCGGACGCCAAGACCGGCGTGCATCATCACGGCCCGCTGGAAAGCGTGATCTATGTGGTGCGCGGCCGGGCGCGGCTGCGCTGGGGCGAGCGGCTGGAATACGTGGCCGAGGCCGGGCCGGGCGATTTCATCTATGTGCCGCCCTATGTGCCGCATCAGGAGATCAACGCCGATCCCGACCAGGTGCTGGAATGCGTGCTGGTGCGCTCCGACAACGAGGCGGTGGTGGTCAACATCACCGACGTGGACCCGATCGAGCCGCCCGAAAGCGTCTACTGGGTCGATCCCATCCACGCCGCCCCCACCAAATCCTGAGGCCCCCATGTCCAATCGCATCACCGCCGCCGACCTGCCCGTGGACCTGTCCGGCATCGACCTGCTGATCGACGTGCGCGCGCCCAAGGGCCGGGCCGAGAACGGCGAGATCGCCTCGGCCGTCATCCTGCCCAAGACGCTGGTGGCCGACATTTTCAGCGGCGCCTTCGCCGCGATGCCCAAGGACGCGCGGATCGTGGTATTCTGCGGCTCGACCGCCGGCTCGGGTCCGGTGGTCGAGGCACTGGCGGGCCTGGGCTTCACCAATGTCGCCGATGTCGATGGCGGCTATGCGGCCGTCAGGGAACGCGGCATCGCCTGAGCGGCGGGCCGGCTCATACTGCTCTCGGAGGGATTGACCATGCGCAACACGCTTACCCTGCTTCTGCTTCTCGCCCCGGCGGCGGCCTTCGCCCATGCCGGGCACGACCTGCCCGCCGGCGGCTTCGCCAGCGGATTCCTGCATCCGCTGATGGGGCTTGACCATATCGCGGCCATGATCGCGGTCGGGCTGTGGGCCGCCACGCTGGGCGGTGCGGCGGTGCCGGTGCTGCTGCTGGCCTTCCCGCTGGCCATGATCGCCGGCGGCATCCTCGGCGGGGCGGGAATCCCGCTGCCGGCGGTCGAGGCCGGCATCGCCGCCTCCTCCATCGTGATCGGGGTGGCGGTGATGCTGGCGGCTCGCCCGCCGCTCTGGCTCGCCGGGGCGGTCGTCGCCGCCTTCGCGGTCTTCCACGGCCATGCCCACGGCACCGAGATGCCCGCCACCGGCAGCCTCGCGCCCTATGCGGCGGGCTTCGTGCTGGCGACGCTGCTTCTGCACCTGTCGGGGCTGGGCATCGGCCACCTGTCGCGCCTGCGCCCCGGCCCGGTGCTGCTGCGGACCCTCGGCGCGGCCATCGCGCTGACCGGCTCCTTCGCGCTTGGCGGGCTGGCGGCCTAGGCCGCACCGTTCGCCCCGCTGCCGCGCCGCCCCCCCGGCGCGGCAGGCCCGAAAGACCGGGCCACCGCGTTTCTGCATGATCGACAGGCCCGCCCTGATCCAGCGGAACCGGAGCCGTGCGCCACATGCCTGCCGGGAACCGGCCGGAGGGCCGGGACCGTCAATCCCCCGCCATCGGGCGGCGCCCCACGGATCCGCGATGTCCTGTCGCGCCGGCTGCCGGCGAATCCCGCACGTATCATCCTCGACCGGAATGCCGCGCCCGAACAGGTCGCGTCGCACCGGCCATCCCCCGGCATGAAGGCCCCGCCTCGGGCAAGGCCGGCGCATCGCCTCCCCGCACAAGCCGCCTTGAATATTCGCCGCCCCGGCCATAGGCCAAGGATGCGGCGTTCGGTCAGGGCCGGGGCGATCAGGCCATGCAGGGCGCACATGGCCGAAGCTCCCGGCTCGGAATCAAAAGGCTACCGCCGGAAACCTCGACCCCGCCCGCCCGAAGGCCCGATCCATGCATGCCGATGACCGAACCGCCTCCGAACCCGACGCCCGCCCGGCACGGGCCGAACTGGACTGGGCGCGCAACGCGGTCCGGCTGCTGGAGGGGGACGGCCACCGCTCGGCCGACACCCATCTGATCAAGCCGACCTTTGCCGGCCTCGGCCGCATCTCGGTCTATCTCAAGGACGAAAGCACCCATCCGACCGGCAGCCTCAAGCACCGGCTGGCGCGTTCGCTGTTCCTTTACGGCATCTGCAACGGCCGCATCGGCAGCGGCACCACGCTGGTCGAGGCCTCCTCCGGCTCGACCGCCGTGTCGGAGGCCTATTTCGCCAACCTGCTGGGCCTCCCGTTCATCGCGGTGATGACGCGGGGCACCAGCCCGGCCAAGATCGACGCCATCCGCCGCTTTGGCGGGCGCTGCGAATTCGTGGACCAGCCGCAGGAGGTCTATGCCACCGCCGCCGGCATCGCCGCGCAGACCGGCGGCTACTACCTCGACCAGTTCACCTATGCCGAGCGCGCCACCGACTGGCGCGGCAACAACAACATCGCGCAAAGCATCTTCAGCCAGATGGAGCGCGAGGAGCAGCCCCGCCCCGCCTGGGTGGTGATGAGCGCCGGCACCGGCGGCACCTCGGCCACCATCGGGCGCTATATCCGCCATCGCGGCTTCGACACCCGGCTTTGCGTCGTCGATGTCGAGAATTCGGCCTTCTGCGAGGCCTGGCGCAGCGGCGACCTGACCACGACCTGCCCCAGCCCGTCGCGGATCGAGGGCATCGGCCGGCCTCGGGTCGAACCGTCCTTCGTCCCCGGCGTGATCGACCACATGTTCAAGGTGCCGGATGCGGCCTCCATCGCCGCCGCGCATGTCCTGTCCGAGCGGCTGTTCCGCCGCGTCGGCGGCTCGACGGGGACGAATTTCTTCGGGCTGCTCTGCATGGCTGCGGACATGATGGCGCGGGGCGAGGAAGGCTCGCTGGTGACGCTGATCTGCGACAGCGGCGACCGCTATGCCGATACCTATTTCAACGCCGACTGGCTGGCGCAGGGCGGTCTGGACATCGCGCCGTGGCGCGCCCGGATCGAGGCGTTTCTGGACCGGGGCGAGGCTGCGCCCTTCCGGGGCGGGGCCTGAGCGCAGCCGGACCCGGCCTGACGGATCGGCCGGCGGGGCGGCTTCTGCCCCGATGGCCGGCCGGGGCGGAAAAGGCGACGCGCCCGGAGGGGTCAGTCGCCAGAACCGCCCCACGACCATGCCCCGCAGCCGGGACACGACCATGACGAAGCTTCATGCCCCCCTCCCCCGATGCCACGACCGGCACCGGCGCAAACGCCCCGCCGCGAAACGGGGCGCGCGCCCTTGTCAGGCGGTTTCCGCCTCTCCGAACCGCTGGGTGCTCATCGCGGCGGCCATCAGGTTCTGCGTATAGGCCTCGCGCGGGGCGTCGAAGACCTGCGCGGTCGGCCCCTCCTCGACCACCAGCCCCTGCCGCATCACCACGATATAGTCCGACAGCGCCCGCACCACCGCAAGGTCGTGGCTGATGAAGATATAGGACAGCCCATGCGCCTGCTGCAAATCGCGCAGCAGCGTCACGATCTGCTTCTGCACCGAGCGGTCCAGCGCCGAGGTCGGCTCGTCCAGCACGATCACCTCCGGGCGCAGAATCATCGTGCGCGCAATGGCGATGCGCTGGCGCTGGCCACCGGAAAACTCGTGCGGATAGCGGTTGCGCATGGCCGGATCGAGGCCGACCTCGACCAGAGCCGCCTCGGCCCGGCGGGCGCGTTCGGAACTGGACAGGTTCGGCTCGTGGATCAGCAGCCCCTCGCCCAGGATGCGTCCCACGGTCATGCGCGGCGACAGCGAGCCGAACGGGTCCTGAAACACCAGTTGCAGCGCACGGCGATGCGGCCGCATCTCGGCCGGGGTCTGGGGCAGTTCCTTGCCCATCCACACCACCCGCCCCGTCGAGGGCAGCAGCCGCAGCAGCGCCCGGCCGAGGGTGGACTTGCCGGAACCAGACTCGCCAACGACGCCAATCGTTTGCCCGCGATGCAGGGACAGCGAGATGCCATCGACCGCATGGAAGGGCGTCGCCTTGCGCAGGACCCCCCCGCCCACGCTGAAGGTCACGCGCACATCCTGCCCGGCCAGCAGCGTGGGCGCATCGGGACCGGGCGGGGACTTGGTGCCCTCCGGCTCGGCATCCAGCAGCATCCGCGTGTAGGGATGGGCGGGGGCGGTGAACAGGGTCTCGGTCGTGTTGCTCTCGACCACCTCGCCGCCGCGCATCACCACCACCCGGTCGGCAAAGCGCCGCACGATACCGAGGTCATGGGTGATGAACACGATCGCCATGCCCAGCCGCTTTTGCAACTCGGCCAGCAGGTCGAGGATCTGCGCCTGGATGGTCACGTCCAGCGCCGTCGTCGGCTCGTCCGCGATCAGGATGTCGGGGTCGTTGGCCAGCGCCATCGCGATCATCACCCGCTGGCGCTGGCCGCCGGACAGCTCATGCGGATAGCTGTCGATGCGGCGCTCCGGTTCCGGGATGCCGACGAGGCGCAGCAGCTCCAGAATGCGCGGCCGCGCCTTGGCACGCGACAGGCCGCGATGGAAGCGCAGGGGTTCGGCCAACTGGTCCCCGATCCGATACAGCGGGTCCAGCGAGGTCATCGGCTCCTGAAAGATCATGGTGATCCGGGCGCCGCGCACCTTGTTCAACTGCCGGTCGGTCAGCGCCAGCAGGTCCACCGGCTGGCCGCCCTTTTCATGGTCGCGATAGATCGCCTGACCCTCGGCGCGGCCATTGGCGGCCAGCAGGCCCATCACCGCCATCGTGGTCTGGCTTTTGCCCGAGCCGCTTTCGCCGACGATGGCCAGCGTCTCGCCGCGATGCACGTCGAAGCCGACGCCGCGCACCGCCTGAACGGGGCCGTCATTGGTCTGGAAGGTCACGCGCAGATCGCGCACCGACAGGACGGGGGCGTCCTTGGGGGCGTTGTCCTTGGTCATCTCAACGCTCCTTCGGGTCGAGGCTGTCGCGCAAACCGTCGCCAAGGAAGTTCAGCGCGAACAGGATCACGGTCAGCGTCAGCGCCGGGCCGATCAGCTGCCAGGCGGCGCCGCGCATGTTCTGCGCCCCTTCCGAGATCAGCAGCCCCAGCGAGGTCATCGGGTCCTGCACGCCAAGCCCGAGGAACGAGAGCAGGCTTTCCAGCAGGATCGCCTTGGGCACCAGCAGGGTGACGAAGACCACCACCGGACCCAGCACGTTCGGGATGACGTGGCGCACGAGGATGCCGCGCCGCGTCGCGCCCAGCGCCTCGGCGGCCTGCACGAATTCGCGGCGCTTGATGGACAGGGTTTGCCCGCGCACGATCCGCGCCATGTCCAGCCATTCCGTCGCGCCGATGGCGATGAAGATGATGATCAGACTTCGCCCGAAGAACACCAGCAGCAGGATGACGAAGAAGATGAAGGGCAGCGAATAGAGGATGTCGACGATGCGCATCATCGCGCTGTCCACCCTGCCGCCCAGATAGCCCGCCGTCGCCCCCCAGGCCACGCCGATCACCAAGGCCATCGCCGAGGCCAGCAGCCCGATGGCCAGCGAGATGCGGATGCCGATCATGATCCGGGTCAGCATGTCGCGCCCCAGATTGTCGGTGCCCAGCAGGAAATACTGCCGATGCACCTGCACCGACAGCGTGCCCGACAGCCCGTCCGGCGCCAGGTCCAGCCGCGGATTGGTGAACAGGTCCGAGCGCGCGAAATAGCGGGTCACGCGCTCGTCTATCGGCTCGTCGGCGGTCAGCGCCACCGACAGGGTTTCGCCGTCCAGCACCGGCTCGGCCCCGGTCAGGCGGGCGCGGGTCATCTCGCGCTCGAATCCGGGCATGATCTGCTCGGCCTTGGGATAGGCCTCCAGGCTGGGGGCCACGCGCACATATTGCTGATAGATCGTCGAATAGCGGTGCGGCGAGACCATCGGGCCGAAGATGCCGGTCAGCGCCAGCGCGATCAGCGTGATCATGCTGGCCACCGCCGCGCGGTTCTTGCGCAGCCGCAGCCAGGCATCCTGCCACAGCGACCGGCTGGCGGTCGCGGCGGCGGTCGGGGGGGCGATCACGGTCTCAGTCATAGCGCACCCGCGGGTCGAGCCAGGCATAGGCCAGGTCGACGATAAGGTTGAACAGCACGACGAAGACGGCGATCACCACCACCGTCCCCATCACCAGCGTATAGTCGCGCCCCAGCGCGCCCTGCACGAAATAGCGGCCGATGCCGGGAATGCCGAAGATGGTCTCGACCACGATGGAACCCGTCAGCAGCCCCGCCGCCGTCGGTCCCAGATAGGACACGGCGGGCAGCATGGCGGCGCGCAGCGCGTGCACGCCCACCACGATGCGGGTGGGCAACCCGTAGGCGCGGGCGGTGCGGACATGGTTGGCGCGCAGGGCCTCGACCGTGGCGCCGCGCACCAGCCGCGCGATCACCGCCACCTGCGGCAGCGCCAGCGTGATGATGGGCAGGATCCAATAGGCGGGGTCGGCATTCGACCAGCCCCCCGCCGGCAGGATGCCCAGCACCACCCCGAACAGCAGCGACAGCACCGGCGCCACCACGAAGTTCGGCGTGGTGATGCCGAAGGTGGCCAGCCCGACGATGGAGTAATCGACCCAGGAATTCTGCCGCAGCGCCGCGATGGTGCCCAGCAGCGTGCCCAGCACCGCCGCCAGCAGCAGCGCGATGCCGCCCAGCATGATCGACACCGGCAACCCGGCGGCGAAGAGGTCGTTCACGGTGAAGTCGCGCCGCGCGAAACTGGGTCCCAGATCGCCCTTCAGCAGGTTGCCCAGATAGATCAGGTATTGCTGCCACAAGGGCGCGTCGAGGTTATAGGCGCGGTTCAGGTTCGCCATGATCAGCGGGTCGATGGGCCGTTCCAGGTCGAACGGCCCGCCCGGCGCCAGCCGGATCATGAAGAAGGTCAGCGTGACGATGATGAAGATGGTGGGGATCGCCCCCGCCAGTCGCCGCAAGGTATAATTCAGCATGGGGCCATCCGTGGAACCGTGGGCGGGGCGCGCGCGACGGCGCCCCCCGGATCGGGGATCACTCCGCCAGCGACAGCCAGCGGGTGCCGTGGGCATCCATCAGATTGTCCTCGTAGCCCTGCACCTTGGGCGAGACCAGGGCGCGCGAGGAATAATACAGGATCGGGATCGAGGGCTGCTCGGCCAGCATGATGCGCTCGGCCTCGGCCAGCAGCTCGCCGCGCTCGGCCAGGTCGAGGGTCACGGCGGCCTTGGCCAGCAGCGCGTCATATTCCTCGCTCGACCAGCGCGGATAGTTGAAGGGCACGCCGCTGGTCAGCAGGAACAGGAAGTTCTGCGGGTCGTTATAGTCGCCGATCCAGCCGGCGCGGGCGATGTCGAAGGGACCATCCTCGCGCATATAGTTGAAATAGCTGGCGCCCTCGACCTCGGACAGTTCGGCGTTGATGCCGATATTGGACAGGGCGTCGGCCACCGCCGCCATCGTGTTCTTGTTGTTTTCCGAGGTGTTATAGCGCAGCTCGACCGACAGGCTGCCTTCCGTGACGCCGGCCTCGGCCAGCAATTCGCGGGCGCGGTCCTCGCGGTCGAGGATGTCCTCGTCGGCATAGGGCAGCATCGGCGGGTTGTCGACATAGTTCACGATGCCCGGCGGCACCAGCGAATAGCCGGGCAGCATGGTGCCCTGCCAGACCTCGTTGGCGATGAAGTCGCGGTCGATCACCAGCGAGATCGCCTCGCGGACGCGGGCATCCTTCAACGGGCTGCCCTCGGTGCCCTTCACCGGCAGGTAATAGGTGCCCAGATAGGGCGCGATGCGCAGCGAATCGGCCAGGTTTTCCTTGACATAGCTCATCTGTTCGCCGGGCACGTCGGAACAGATTTCCACCTCGCCGGCCTCGAAGCGGCGCATGCAGGCGGCGCGGTCCTCGAAGGGAATCCATTCCACCCGGTCGATGGCCACGTTGTCGTTGTCGTAGAAATGCTCGTTGCGCTCCATCACGATCTTGTCGTTGGGCTGGAACGAGACCAGCCGATAGGCGCCGTTCGTGACCATCGTGCCGGGCTGGGTAAAGCGGTCGCCATTGGCCTCGACGCTGGCCTTGTGCAGCGGCAGGCCGGTCTGGTGGGTCAGCAGCTCAAGGAAATACGGGGTCGGGGATTCCAGCGTGATCTCCAGCGTGCGGTCGTCCACGACCTTCACGCCCAGCTCCTCCAGCGGCAGGCTGCCGCCGTTGACGGCCTCGGCATTCTTGATCGGATAGAGGACCGAGGCATAGCCGGCGGCCGTGGCCGGGTCCATGATGCGGTGGAAGGCGAAGCTGAAATCCTCGGCCGTCACCGGGTCGCCGTTCGACCATTTGGCGTCCTCGCGCAGGGTGAAGGTATAGACCAGCCCGTCATCCGAGATCGTCCAGCTTTCCGCGGCGCCCGGCACGGCCTCGCCGTGGGCGTCCTGCGTGACCAGCCCCTCGTAAAGGTCCTTCAGCACGCGGCTTTCCGAAACGGTCTGGGTGCGGTGATGGTCCAGCGTGGCCGGGTCGGTATCGTTCCCGCGATGCAGCACGACCTCGGCCGAGGCGGCGCCGACGGTCAGGATCACGGCCGCCGTGGAAAGCAGCAGGCGCATGGGCATATGTCGAACTCCCTGAGTTGGGCCGGTCGGGCCGGCCAATTGACGACTGCCTGTCAAACTACCGGGATGCGATGGCTTGTCAAAGCAATCTCGCATGCGGCGAGACGCCACGTCACGGCACGGATCGCGGCGGCGGCGGGACCGGGCGGGCCGCCGCGCGGGGGGCGTGGACCACGGCGCCGGGGCGCAGTACCAGCCAGCCCGACAGGATGATGACCGCCGCCCCCGCCGCCACGGGGACCGAGACCGGGGTGCCGAACAGCACCAGCCCCCAGAACCCGGCCCAGATGATTTGCGTATACTGGAACGGCGCCACCATCGCGGCGGCCCCTGCCCGCCCGGCGCGGATCAGCAGCCAGTGGCCCAGCGCCATCAGCAGCCCGGCCAGCGCCGCCAGCAGGACCTGCCGCAGGTCCACCGGCGCGAAGCCGCCCCCCGCAAGGGTCAGCGCCAGCGCCAGCAGGTTCAGCATCACCAGCAGCACCGCCACCGGCGCCGCGTCGGTCTCGGCCACGCGGATGCGGCGCAGCAGCAGGATGGTGACGGCGAAGACCAGCGCCGAGGCCAGCGCCGCCATATGCCCGAGGCCCAGCGCCTGCACCCCCGGCCGCAGCGCCAGGATCACCCCGGCAAAGCCCAGCCCCACGCCCAGCCAGCCCGAGGCCGACAGCCGTTCATGCAGGAAGGCCACGGCCAGGATGGCGACCAGCGCCGGGGTCAGGAAGGCCAGCACATAGGCCTCGGCCAGGTCCAGATTGGCGAAGGCGTAATAGATCAGCAGCGTATCGACGGCCAGCAGCAGCCCGCGCCCGAAGGCCAGCCCCGGCTGGCGCGGGCGCAGCCTGTCGGCATGCGACAGCGCCAGCGTGGCGCCCACCACCGCCAGCAGCGCGAATCCGGTGACCATGAAGGCGATCTGCACCACGGGCAGCGCCTCGGACAGCAACTTGACCGCCGCGTCCGAGGCCGCGAACACCGCGAAGCCCAGCGCGGCCAGCCAGGCCGCGCGCATGCAATACATGATGGTTGCCTCCCGTTCCGGCGCGCGCCGTCGCGCACCCTGCCCGTCGCGGTCCGAATGCGGGAATTCGCGGGCCTTGTCCATGCCGTAGGGTGCGTGATCTCACGCACCCTGCCCCGCGCCCTAGCGGCGGCTGGACTTGCCGAAATGGCGCTCGATGCGGGATTGCACGACCTCCAGCCCGATGGACAGCAGCCAGTAGATCATCGAGGCGGTGATCAGCATCTCGATATGGCGGAACTCGGTCTGGCCGAGGGTGCGGGCCAGATACATCAGCTCCCACACGCCGACGACCGAGACCAGCGAGCTGTCCTTCAGCATGGCGATGAACTGGTTGCCGGTCGGCGGGATGATGATCCGCATCGCCTGCGGCAGCACCACCAGCACCATGTTCTGCGACGGGTTCAGGCCCAGCGCCGTGGCGCCCTCGGTCTGGCCGCGCGGGATCGACTCGATGCCGGCGCGGAAGATCTCGGTCATATAGGCGCCATAGCACAGCGACAGCGCCAGGATGCCGGCCGGGATCGCCCCGATCACATAGCCCACCTGCGGCAGGCCCAGATAGATCAGATAGATCTGCATCAAGAGCGGCAGGCCCCGGAACAGCGAGGTGTAGAAGCTGGCCAGCCCGTAGATCACCCCGTTCTTCGACAGCTTGGCGATGGCGCCGATCAGCGCGATCACCGTGGCGATGGCGATGGAAACCGCCGAGATATACAGCGTCGTGACCACGCCTTGCGAGATCATGAAGCCGATCTTGCGGGCGATGAAGGGCAGCGACAGGTTGAACGAATAGAAGAACAGCATCAGCAGCAGGAACAGCTCGATCCAGACCGCCGCCACCTGCCACAGGCGCGGCAGCGGCCGCAGCAGCCGCCAGTTGCCGTAGATCAGCCCGCACAGCACGGCGGCGGCCAGCAGGCGGCCGGCGGTGCCGTTGGCCTCCAGCCAGCCGGCCAGCGGCGGCAGCAGCGTGCCCAGCCATTGCGAGCCGGTGCCGACCGCAAAGAAGCCCAGCGTGCCCAAGACCAGAAACAGCCCCAGCCCCATCCGGCGCAGGGCCATGACGTGATTGAGGATCAGCGATTGAAATGCCCGTGTCATCATGTCCCTCCCGTCGCGTCCTCCCGACGCCGCCAGTCTTGCGCCTGTAATATGCAGTCGGTCGGGCGGATTCCGGCGGGATGTGCGGCATGGCGCATCCCGCGGCATGCCGCGCGCCGCAGGACGGCCACGGCCGCCCCCCGTGCGCACCCGCCGATTGGTCCCCCCGCCTGGCCGGCCGGGTGCCCGCTCCACCGCAACCCACGCGGCGCCCGGCCCGAGCCTGCCGGCACGAGACCGATGCCCTTCCCGCCAGCGGCATGCGACCCGCTTCCGTCAGGCACGGCGCGGCCAGTCGGATTTCCCTTCCCCGCCCCGGCCACGACCGTCCGCGGGACGGCCAGGATCCCGCCACCGGCCACAGGCCATCCGATCCCGCCGAAACCCATGTCGCGCCGGCCCCCTTGCTTGCGCCCCGTCCCGGCCATAGCCGCCCGCACAGGGGTCGGGACGCCACCGCCGGCAATATTCACCCCGCACCGGTCAGCACCTGTGCGGTCGGGCAGATGCGCCCTCGCCCGCACCGGGCGCCCCGCCCCGCTCCTGTCCGCCGGCGCAGGGAGCCTGTCCACGCCTCGACCGGCAAGGCGCATGGTCCCGCGCAGGCCACGGCGCCCCCGACGGTCCAGCCCGGAAGCCCGGACCGGATGGGGCGCCGGCGCCGCCATCACGCGCCGCCCTTCGCGCCGCGCTCGCGCCACCAGTCTTGCGCCTGCAATTTCCAATAGGTCAGCTGCGCCGCCAGCAGCCCGAACGGTCCCCCCGCCCAGGGCAGGCCGAAAGGCCTGAACAGCGCGACCCGCTCCGGCCGGCCCAGAATCGCCTCGGCCACCACCTTGCCGCCGATGGCGGTGGTATTCAGCCCGTGCCCGCCGAAGGCCGTGCAATGCCACACGCCCGGTCCCAGCGCGCCGATCTGCGGCATCAGGTGGCGCGCATAGGCCATCAGCCCCGACCAGGCCAGTTCGGTCTTCAGCCCCGCAAGCTGGGGATAGACGGTCAGCATCTCGTGGCGCAGCTCGCGCACGATGCCCTCGGTATCGGCGGCGCGGGTGGTGATGCGCCCGCCCCACAGGATGCGCCGCCCGCCGTCCACGACGCGGTAATAATCCCCGGCGCGGCGGTCGTCGCCGATGGCGCAGCGGGTGGTGATGGCGGTGGCGATCAGGTCCGGGGCGGCCTCGGTCAGCATGACATAGGTGGCGATGGGCAGCATGGCCCGGCGCAGGCGCGGCACCAAAGGCCCGGTATAGCCGCCGGTCGCCAGGATCACCTCCGGCGCAACGGCGGTGCCCTGCGCGGTGCGCAGCCGCTTGGCGGCGCCCTCCAGTTCGGCCGCCACCACCGGCGAGTCCTCGCAGATGCGCCCGCCCAGCCGCTCGATCTCGGCCGCCAGCCCGCGCGCATAGTTCAGCGGGTGGATATGGAACGAGTTGGGATCGTGGATGCCCTCGAAATAACGATCCGAGGTCAGATGCGCGCGCAGGTCGGCGCGGGTCAGATACTCCATCGGATAGTCGAAATCCCGCGCCATCCGCACCACCTCGGCGCGCAGGGCGGCCTCGTTGCCGCCGTGGCGGCGCAGGCGCAGCACGCCCGGCACCGGGTCCACGCCGGGCATGGGCAGGTCGCGGATGGCGTCGCGGACGTAATCCATGCCCTCGATGGACATGCGAAACAGCCTGCGCGCGGCCTCCTTGCCGGCGATGCGGGCGATATGGTCCTCGCCCGCCGCATAGCCCGGCCCGACGAAACCGCCATTGCGGCCCGAGGCGCCGAAGCCCACGCGCTCGGCCTCCAGCACCACCACCTGCCTGCCGGCGCGGGCCAGTTCCAGCGCGGCGGTCAGCCCGGCAAGGCCGCCGCCGACCACGGCCACATCGGCGGCGACCTCCCCCGAAAGCGCCGGGCGGGCATGGTCGTCGGCAAGGGTGCGGCGATAGAAGGTATCGGGATAGGGCATCGCGTTTCCAGGGCCGCAGGACGCGGCGGAAGGATGGAGGGAGAACCGCCCCGCCGGTCCGGGCGGGGCGGGGCGGAAGGCGGTGTCAGTCGGTGCTGTAATCCTTGCCATACCACTTGGTGGTCAGCTCGCCCAGCGTGCCGTCGGCCTTCATCGCCTCGATGACCTCGCCGACCTTGGCGGTCCATTCGGGATCGCCCTTCTCGGCGATCACCACCAGCGGCTCGCGGAAGGCGTATTCGCCCTCCAGGATGCGCACCGGATAACCGTTGTTGATGGCGTTCATCGCCGTCTGCTCGGGCGAGATCACCGCATCCACCCGCACCCCGTCGCCAAGGCGCAGGTCATCGAAGGGCAGCATCGAATCGGCATAGGTCAGCACCGTGCCCGGCTCCAGCTTGTATTCGATCGGCGGCAGGCCGGGCGCGTCGATCTCCAGTTGCCGGTTGATGAAATCCTCCGAGGTGGTGGCGGTCTCGACCCCGATCTTCTTGCCGTTCAGGTCCTCGACCGTCTGGGCGGCGCTGTCCTGATGCACGACATAGACATAGGGGCTGTAGTAATAGATGCCCGCGAAGTCGATCGCCTGCGCCCGCGCCGTGGTCGGCGTGACCGAGCCGACGCCCACGTCATAGCGCCCCGCCCAGCGGCCGCCGGTCATGGTGGCCCAGTCCGGGGTCTCGAAGCGGACCTCGACGCCCAGCCGCTCGGCGATCTCGCGCGCCACGTCGATGTCGAAGCCGACAAGCTGGTGGCTGTCGTCCAGATAGGACTGGGGCGGCCAGCTGGCATTGGTGGCCACCACCATCTCGCCCTTTTCGGTCACGCGGTCCAGCGTGGCGCCCGCATCGGCCGCCTGTCCCAGCGCAAGCGCCATCGCCCCCGCCAGCACTCCCGTCGCCAGTCGTTTCATGTCGTTTCCCCCTGTCGTTGCCGGATGCGCAAGGCATCCATCGGCGTCCACGGGACGGCGGGGGCCGGCATTTGTCAAGATGGTTGCGGGACCGGCATCCCCGTATCGCGCCGCGCAAGCCCGATCCCGCCCGCCACAAGCTGAAAGGGAGGGCCGCGCCCTCCCTTTCCGATGGTTCCGATCCGTTGCGCGGCTCAGATGTCCTTGCGGCGGCGCGCGGCGATACCCAGCCCGCCAAGCGCGGCCAGCAACAGCAGCCCGCCGGCCGGCAGCGGCACCGGCGCCGGAACGTCCGGGGTCGCACTGAACAGCTTGTCGCTGCTGCCGGTCCCGCCGTTGTTCGATTCCTTGTAGCGCAGGCCCACCCCCTCGAACGACGCCAGCGTCAGGACCGAGTCCGGGTCCAGGATCTGGATAACGACCGGGTTGACGCCCCGCGACGGCCAGACCGGCCCCGTGCTCTTGTAGCAGGCCACGCCCTCGAAGGCCGGCAGGGCAAGCCCGTTGAGATTGCCGTCATTGCCGCAGGCGGCGCCCTTGGGGGTGGCGCCGATCCCGGTCTCGAACACATAGGAGAACAGGTTCCCCACCGAGATGTCCGGCGCGAGGGAAATCATGCTCAGGCCCGACAGGGCCGCATCCGTCCAGCCCGTTCCGAAATCGAAGAACAGCGCCACCAGCGTGCCCAGTTCCGGCGCCAGCAGTTCGGAGCTGATCTCGAACCCGCCGGCAATCTCGCTGACGGTCAGCTTCGGGTGCAGTTGCTGCGCATTGGTCGATGTCCAGTCGGTGAAGGTCACCGTGGCCGCCGAGGCCCCGGCCGCGGTGAAGGCCACCGCCGCGCCGGCAATCGTCCCCGCGGCCAGGACGGATTTCAGGGCTTGCCCTCGAAACATGAAACTGGCTCCTCGATACGAGTGGCTTGCGAATTGAGCAACGCCCCATCCTACGGGCAGCCCGCCCGCCGTGTCCAGTTGGATCATGGGCAAGCCTCTGAAATAAACTCCATAATTCTACTTTTGAGAGATCGAATCACAGTTTGTCACACGTCTGGGTGGCATCGCCCTGTCCGCGTCAGGCATTCCGGCGGCGGGCGGGACCTGGCCGGGCGCATCCCTGCGGCGCGACGCCGGCAGATTCGCGCCGGCGGCCCTGCGCCGCGGCCGGATGGGTGACACCGGCGGCGTTGTTGCGTATCTACGGCCTGCCGATGCGCGCCGCCGCGCGTCGAGGCCATGCCGCCGCGCCGGGCGGCCGGAAAGGATCACCCCATGCTGCGCCAGTTCCTTGCCTATTACAAACCGCACAAGCGGCTGTTCTGGCTGGATTTCGGCTGTGCCGTCCTGTCGGGCCTGCTGGAGCTGGCCTTCCCGCTGGCGATCACGCTGTTCATCGACCGGCTGCTGCCCTTGGGCGACTGGTCGCTGACCATCGCGGCGGCGGCCGGGCTGCTGGCCGTCTATGCCTTCAACACCGCGCTGATGGGCATCGTGATCTATTGGGGCCACATGCTGGGCATCGAGATCGAGACCGAGATGCGCAGCCGCGCCTTCAGCCACCTGACCCGGCTGTCCTGGCGCTGGTACGACCGCGCCCGCACCGGCAAGCTGGTCGCCCGCGTCACCCGCGACCTGGAGGAGATCGGCGAGGTCGCCCATCACGGGCCGGAGGACCTGTTCATCGCCGTGATGACATTCGCCGGCGCGCTGGCGCTGATGATCGTGCTGCATCCCACGCTGGCGCTGGTGACGGCGGGGATCGTGCCGCTGACCGTCTGGCTGGTCGTGATCTATGGCACGCGCATGACCAATACCTGGCGCCAGATCTATGCCCGCGTCGGCCATTTCAACGTCCGGCTGGAGGAGGCCATCGGCGGCATCCGCGTGGTGCAGGCCTTCGCCAACGAGGCCCATGAGGAGCGGCTGTTCGCCCGCGACAACCGCGCCTATCGCGCCACCAAGCTGGACGCCTATCGCATCATGGCCCTGTCCAGCGCCATCCACTACATGGGCCTGCGCTTCGTGCAGGTGGCGGTGATGGTGGTGGGTGCGGGCTTCGTGCTGCAAGGCAGCCTGACCACCGGGGGCTTCGTCGGCTTCCTGCTGCTGGTCGGCGTGTTCTTCCGCCCGCTGGAAAAGATCGCCGCCGTGATCGAGACCTATCCGCGCGGCATCGCCGGCTTTCGCCGCTATCTGGACCTGATGGCGACCGAGCCGGAGATCGCCGACCGCCCCGACGCCATCCCCGCCCCGCCGCTGAGGGGCCATATCGTCTTCGAGGACGTGCGCTTCGGTTACGACGGCAGCCGCCCGGTCCTGCGCGGCATCTCGCTGGAGGTGCGGCCGGGCGAGACCGTGGCCTTCGTCGGCCCCTCCGGCGCGGGCAAGTCCACGCTGCTGGCGCTGGTGCCGCGCTTCTACGACCCGGACGGGGGCCGCATCACCATAGACGGGCTGGCGCTGGATTCAATGACGCTGGACTCCCTGCGCGGCCAGATCGGCATCGTCAGCCAGGACGTGTTCCTGTTCGGCACCACATTGCGCGAGAACATCGCCTACGGCCGCCTCGGCGCCACGGATGCCGAGATCATGGCCGCCGCCGAGAAGGCCCAGCTCGGCCCGGTGATCGCCGCCCTGCCCGAGGGTCTGGACACGATGGTGGGCAAGCGCGGGGTAATGCTGTCGGGCGGCCAGAAGCAGCGCGTCGCCATCGCCCGCGCCTTCCTGAAGAACCCGCCGATCCTGATCCTCGACGAGGCGACCTCGGCCCTGGACCGCGAGACCGAGCGCGAGATCCAGGCCGCGCTGGAGGCGCTGGCGGTGGGGCGCACCACGCTGGTGATCGCGCACCGGCTGGGCACGATCCGCAATGCCGACCGCATCGTGGTGATGGAGGACGGCCAGATGCGCGAGGCCGGCATCCATGACGACCTGCTGTCGCAAGGCGGCCTCTACGCCCGTCTTGCGGGGTGACGCCCGCGCCCTTGCCGCAGATCGGGGCCTTCGCCCACAGCCGCCCCCCTTGCAGCCCATGCGCCGCCGGAGCGGGTTCCGTCGTCGGGTCGCGTCCGATATGGACCGGGCGCACGGGAAACCGGCCTCGAACGACCGTTACCGGCCGCTGGATGCGATCATGGCCCGTCCATGTGGCCGCTCCTCGCACATGCCCGGTATCCGCATCGCCGCCACCCGAAGCCACATCGCGCGGACGGTCCGGCAAGGACGGGGCCCGAGATGCGGATGGCGGGGCCGCAAGCGGAGGGTTTGCGACAATCGCTTACAGATTGCGGCGGATCGATACGCTGCGCACATGAACCTGATACGGGCGCACGCCATCCTCGCGGTGACGGGCCGAAATCGCGGCCCGCCCCGGACAAGGAGATTCCCATGCGCCGACCGATCCTGTTTGCCGCCATCGCCGCCATGACCCTGGCAACCGCATCCGCCAGCTTCGCCCAATCGCGGCAGCAGCCGGCCCCGGTGCGGGAATGCGCAAGCACGCCGGGCAGCCGGCAACCCGAATGCCCGCCCCTGCCCGCCGGCAAGCCCGGCCAGTCAGGCCAGCAGGGCCGCATGCCGCACCCCGGCGCCCGCCCCGATGCCCCGCGCGGCCTGCATCAGGCGCAGCGTGCCGCCCCGCCGCGGGACCAGTGGACCGCCGCCCGTCATCAGGCGCCGCGCGTCGGCACCTCGGCCAAGGGCGCGCAGCCCTTCCTGCGCGCGACCGACAGCCGTTTCAAGCCGCCGCCGCGCGGGCAGGATTACCGCGTCGTGGACGGACATCTGGTGCTGGTGGACAGCCAGACTCTGCGTATCGTCTCGGTTGTGGGTTTGCTTGCCGCGCTGATGCGGTAAGACGGTCGGCAGAATGACCGGGAACATGACGATGACGCGACGCAGGCCTGTTCCGGCGGGTGCGGCAGGGCACCGCCATCCAGACCGTGCCGGCCACCCGCATGCTGGAGGCGCCGGCCCCGGCCGGGCGCGAGGTGGCGCTGTTCGCCATCAAGGGCCTGCCCACCGCCGAGATCGCCGGGCCGCGCCAGACCAGCGCGGGCACGGTCAAGGCCCGGATGGCAGCGGTCTGTCGCAGGCCCCGACTCTGGGGCCGGCCGCGGCTGCCGGGCCTGTTTATCGAAGACCTGATGCGCCACGATTCGCCCCCGTGCCGTCATGCGCTGCCTGCGGGCGCGGCCGTCGCCCTGCCGTCATCGCCCTCCGGGGCGCGGGCATGAGGCGGCGGGCCGCGATCCCCGCACCGGCCGGCGGCGGGATCGCCCGGCCGCCGGCCCCGCTGCGGCGGATCAGTCGAAGATGTCGAAGATGCTGGGCCGCCGGCGGCGGCGATAGTGATGATCGTCGTCATCGTCCCAGTCGCGGCGCTCCGGCGGGCGGCCGTAATGCTGCTGCGGGCGATGATAGGCATCGCCGGACTCCTGGGCCGAAGCCTCCCGGCTGGCCGTGTCGAGCAGCTTTTCCAGCTCGCCACGGTCCAGCCATACCCCGCGGCAGGTGGGGCAGATGTCGAATTCGACCCCCGACCGCTGGACGGACTGCATCGTGGTGTTGTCGTTGGGACAAAGCAGAAGCGGCATCAGGAAGATCCTTTCATTGGCTGATGCGTGGGGAAGGCAGGCGTTCCGGCGCGGGCCGCGATCCCGTCGGCACCGTGCCGCGGCAAGGCGGACCGGATCGGGGAGTGCGGACCGGCAAGGCCCCGGCTTCCGGGGGCGGTCCATGCCGATCGCGCAAGAGCCATGCACCGTCTCCTTTTCCCGGAGGCATGGCCTGCGCGGGTTTGCCACGGCAGGAACCAGCCTCGGGCATGCCCGGTCCCGGTCCGACATCGCGAGTTGACCGGCCGCCGGAGGAACCCGGCCCGTGGATCGAATTGGGCATGCGCGGGCGGCCTTCAACGCCGGTCACGGAAAGTTCAGGGGGGACGGTCCCGGCCGCACGCGCCTTCCCGCGCCACCTGCCCGCAATTCCCGGTCCCGGAACGGCGCGCCGCGCCGGCCGGCCCGACCGCATGCAACCGAAGGATGCCCCGGACATGACCCGAACCCTGCCGCCGTCGATCCGTGCCATCGCCGTCGCCGCCTGCCTCGCCATCGCCGCGCCCGTGCAGGCGCGGGCGCAGGGTCTCGGCCTGCCGGATTACGCGGCGACCATCGAGGCGCGCCCGGTCGCCGGCCTCGCCCGCAACCTGTCGGGCCTGACCTACAGCGATGCCAGCGGCACCCTGTTCGCCGCCGTCAACCGCCCCGCCGCGCTGGCCGAGCTGTCGCTGGACGGAAGGCTGCTGCGCCATGTCCCCCTGCCCGCCGGCTGGGACGCCGAGGGCGTCGCCCATCTGGAGGCCGACCTGTTCATCATCGCCGACGAGGCCGGCAACCGGCTGCATTGGGTCCGGGTTCCGCCGGGCGGCGGCGCCGCGATCCACGAAGGCAGCATCAGCCTGCGGCCCGGCTGGATCACCTGGCCCAACCGGGGATTCGAGGGCGTCGAATGGGACCGCAGACGGGCGGAACTGTTGATCGTCAACGAGAAATGGCCCCGCAAGGTGTTGCTGGTCGGCGGGCTGGGCCGGGCCGGCGCGGCGCCCGAGATCACGGTGCGCGACTGGCGGCCGGTGCGGGGCGCCGAGGCGATCGGCAGCGACCTGGCATCGCTGGCCGTGCATGAGGACAGCGGTAACCTGCTGCTGCTGAGCGAGGAATCGGCGCGGATCACCGAATACACCCGCGCCGGCGCCCTTGCCAGCATGCTGGCGCTGACGGCGGGCGCGGCGGGGCTGGCGCGCGACGTGCCGCAGCCCGAAGGCATGGCGGTCGGCCCGGACGGTGCCATCTATGTCGTGTCCGAGCCGAACCTGTTCTATCGCTTCTCGAAGGAGTGACCCGCAGCTAGCGCGGCAGCGCCAGCGGGCCGAGACTGTCCAGATAGCCGGAGGCCTCGCGATAGACCGCAAAGTCGCAAGCCCGGTCGCGGAAGCTTTTCAGCGGCTGGCCCAGCGTCAGCATGCCACGCTCGCGCTCGCGGCGCAGGCGGACCAGATCGACCTCGAAGGGCATGATCTCGGGGCCTGCCGCCGCCTGATGCAGCACATGGCCGGACGGGTCCACGATGACCGAGCGACCGACCCCGCCGTCGCCCACCCCGTTGATGTCGAAGAAATACACCTGGTTCGTCGCCGCCGAGGCGCGGGCGATGGCCAGTTCGACATCGCGGTCCACGGTGTCGGTCAGGGTGGGATGCAGGATCACCTCGGCGCCCATCGCCGCCAGCGTGCGGGTGGTTTCGGGGAACCACATGTCATAGCAGATCGAGACGCCGAACCGCCCCACCTCCGGCACGTCGAAAACCACGAATTCCGTGCCCGCCTCGACCTCGCGCTCATAGGGGCGGAAGGGAAACAGCTTGCGGAAGCGGGCGATGACGGTGCCGTCGGGCGCGATCACCGGCGTGGTGTTGAAGATGCCCTCCGGCCGGCGCTCGAACAGCGAGCCGGGGATCAGCCACAGCCCGGTCTCGCGCGCCATGTCGCACAGCGTGGCCTCGGCGGGACCGGGCAGTTCCTCGGCCAGCGCGCGGCTGGGACCCTTCACGCACAGCTCGGAGAACAGCACCATGCGCACCCAGGGAAAACGGTTGCGGATATGGCGCAGATAGGCCGCCATCCGCGGGATGTTGTCCTCGGTGGCCGAGACAGGCATCTGCACGCCTGCGATGCCGAATGCGCTTGGGTCCATGATCGTCCTCGGATGCTTGCCCTGGGGTCTGTCCCGCCCGTCCTATAACGCGGCCCGGCGAAACGGAACCGGGATTTGCCGCAGGGGCTGCGCGAAACTTAGCCGAGCGACGAAGTTTTTCTTGCAACGCGGCGGCGGCGGTATATGGTTAGCCTTATGGCTAAGCATGATCCCGACCTTTCGGCCCTGTTCCACGCGCTGTCCGACCCGACGCGGCGGGCGATCCTGACCCGGCTGGCCGAGGGACCGGCGCCCGTCACCGCGCTGGCCGCGCCCACCGGGCTGCGGCTGCCGACGGTGATGCGCCACCTGTCGGTGCTGGAGGAGGCCGGGCTGATCGCCACCGCCAAGGACGGCCGCGTCCGCTCCTGCGCCATCGTGCCCGAGGCCCTGGCCCCGGTGCGCGACTGGCTGGATGAGCAGCGGGCGATCTGGGAAAGCCGGCTGGACCGGCTGGACGATTACGTGACCAAGCTGATGAAGGAACGCATCGAATGACCCCCGATCTGGACCCCGATACCGACCTGAGCTTTACCCGCACCCTCGCCGCGCCGCGCGGGCTGATCTGGGAATGCTGGACCCGGCCCGAGCATATCCCGCATTTCTTTATCCCCGCGCCGCACAAGGTGGTCGCGGTGGATATCGACCTGCGGGTGGGCGGCCGCTTCGACACCGTTTTCGAGGTCGAGGGCAACCGCATGGACAATCGCGGCGTCTATCTGGAGGTGATACCGGGCGAAAAGCTGGTGTTCACCGATGGTTACACCGAAGGCTGGAAGCCCGCGGCCGAGCCGTTCATGACCGCCATCCTGCTGCTGGCGGATGCGCCCGGCGGCGGCACGACCTATACGGCCATCGCCCGCCACCGCAACCCGCAGGCCCGCAAGTCGCATGAGGAGATGGGCTTCTTCGACGGCTGGGGCACGGTGGCCACGCAGCTGGACGCCTATGCGCAGGGGTTGGCGCGATGAGCGGCTTCGCCACCCTGGCCTTCCGGCGCCGGGTCGCCGCGCCGGTGGCGACGCTGTGGCAGGCCTGGGCGGCACCGGCCGCGCGGGCGGTCTGGGCGGCGCCCTCGCCCTCGGTCGCGGTCGAGTTCCTGGAAACCGCCGCCGGCATCGGCGGGCGCGAGGTCTCGCTGTGCAAGGCGGCGGGCCAGCCCGACATCCGGTGCGAATGCGGCTGGCTGGACCTGCAACCGGCCCGGCGCAGCGTGAATTACGAACTGGTCTCGCGCGAGGGCGTGCCGCTGTCGGCGGCGCTGATCACGGCGGGCTTCTCCGAGGACGGCGACGGCAGCGAGTTGGTGGTGACGGTGCAGCTGTCCCCGCTGGCCGAGGATATGGAGGCGGGCTATCGGCAGGGCTTCAGCGCCGGGCTGGACAACCTTGCCGCCGTCGCGGCGCGCACCATGATCCTGGAGCGCATGATCGCCGCCCCGCCAGAGGTGGTCTGGGACGCCTGGATGAACCCGCAGACCCTGCCGCAATGGTGGGGACCGGAGGGATTTTCCTGCCGCACCAAGCGGATAGACCTGCGCGCGGGCGGGGAATGGGTGTTCGACATGATCGGCCCGGACGGCACCGTATTCCCCAACCATCACCGTTATGGCGAGATGCGCGCGGGCGAGCGCCTCGCCTATGCGCTGCTGTGGGGCGAGGACGGGCCGAAGCATGCCGACGCCTGGGCGGCCTTCGAGGCGGTCGGGCAGGCCACCCGGATCACGCTGGGCATGGTGTTCAGCAGCGAGGCCGAATTCCGCGAGGCCCGAGGCTTCGGCGCGGTCGAGCTGGGCCAGCAGACGCTGGGCAAGCTGGCGCGCTTCGTCGGCGCGGCCTGATCCCGTCCGGCCCGTTGGCGGCCGGAATCAGGCGGCGGATACGGTGAAGAACGGGGGGCCGGACAACCGCCGGACGGCAAGCCCGACAGGCTGTCGCTGCATCGAAGGGAGTCGGCGCGGCCCCCCGCAGCACGGCCGGGCAGGAGCCTCCTGCCCGAGCCGGCGATCCGAAGCGTTACACACCAGATACCTGCTTCACCTACAGAATCGTTAATACATCTTGCCGTAACGTCATACAACCACCGGATGAATTCAAATTTCGAGACATGAGCGGCTTTCGGCCGATGCGACGCAGCATCTGCGCCCCCGTCCGGGAAAAGTCATGCGCCTCAAATATATGAAAAAACCTTGCACCAAAGGCCGCGCGCCCGTCCACCGGACGGATGACGAAAGACATGCCGGAGGCGAGTGACCTCGGAAAGCCGGAGGCCGCGGCGATCGCTCGCCGCGGCCCCGTCCCTCGCCTGCGGCCGGATCAGTGCGACATGCTGCCGGCCGGACCCTCATGCATGATGTCGTCGTTATGCTCGCCATCGACGATCAGATAGCCGGCCAGGCCGCGCTCGGCGCGCGACAGGGCGTGGTCCACCAGCACATAGGTGCCGGCGCGGTCGATCTTGAAGTCCACGATGGTCGCGCCGCCCGGCGGCACCGTCACCGTCTGCACGCCCTGCACCGGCGGCGAGATCACGCTGCCCATCGAATAGACGTTGTCGAAGATCTCGCCGATGACGTGGAAGGACGAGGTGAAGTTCGGACCGCCGACGCCGAAATAGATCCGCACCGTCTCGCCGGCATTGGCGTAAAGCGGATGCGACTTGGTGAGCGAGCCGACGGCGCCGTTGAACACGAAATACTCCGGCTGCTCATAAACCAGCTTGTCGTAATCCATCTCCAGGTCGCCCTTGGTGCCGAACGGCTCCACGGTATACAGCTCGCCCTGCATGACGTAGAATTCGCGGTCCACCTGCGGCAGCCCGCCCTCCGGCTCGACCAGGATCAGGCCATACATGCCGCTGGTGATGTGGTGGGCGACGCTGGGCGTGGCGCAGTGATAGACGTAGATGCCCGGCTTCAGCGCCTTGAAGGTGACGGTCAGCTCCTCGCCCGGCGCGGCCTGGGTAAAGTCGGCGCCGCCGCCCGGCCCGGTCGCGGCGTGGAAATCGACCGAGTGCATCATCACGCTGTCCTCGGGGTTGGTCAGCTTGACCTCGACCGTATCGCCGACGCGCACGCGGATGAAGGGACCGGGCACCTTGTCGTTGAAGGTCCAGTAGACGTAGGTGGTGCCGTCATCCAGCCGGCCCTTGACCTCGGTCGTCTCCAGATGGACCTGCACCACCTGCGGCGGGCGGTTGCCGATGGGATGCGGCATATCGGCCGGGTCGCGCACGATGTCCTCGGCATCGGTGTCCTGATGCTCGCGCGAGCCGGGCAGGACCTTGACCAGCCCCTCCATCCCCGCCGCCTGGTGACCGGCGATCGAGCAGAAATAGGTGAACTCGCCGGTCTTGTTGGCCACGAAGGAGAAGGTCGAGGAGGCGTTCTGCCCGATCACGATCTGCGAGCGCGCGGCATACTGGTCGATCACCATGTCATGCTCGGCGCCCTCGCCGTTGATGAGGTTGATCTGGATCAGCTCGCCCTCATGCACCACCAGGTCGGGGTTCACCTGGCCGTCGATGTCGCCGCCGACGCCGATATAGACCATGCGCCCGCCGGAAATGCCGGTGCGCAGGGTAAAGATCGTGGCGCTGTGATAGGAGGTCATGGCAACCGGATCGACCTGGATCTCGGTCGCCGGGGCGGCGTCCTGCGCCTGCACCGTCAGCGGCGCCCCGAACATCAGCAGCGCCGACAGCGCCACCATCGTCGGGCGGAGGGGGAAGCGCAGCGCCGCCGAAGCGGTCCGGGCCGCGCCTGCGGCGAGCGGCTGGGTATGGGGGCCTGTGCGTTTCACGGCTGTGTCCTTTCACATGAACGGTTGGCTCACGGTCATGTTAGGCCAGGGACCACGGATGCAGTTTGCGCCGGCGCAATCAACGCGCGCCGCCGACGGGCGAATGCCGGCCGCGACCCAAAGAAAACCAATGAAACACAGATGGTTGCGAGGTACCCCGAAGACCTGCGCCCATCTGCCGCAGGGGCGCAAGGGAAATCCCGCGCCGGGCGGGCGCGGGATCGGGGATCGTGGCAAGGGGCGCCCTACCCCGCCGCCGCGTCCAGCATGCGGTCGGCGCTGGCCTCGAACAGGGTGCGGGCATAGTCGGTCTTCATCCGCGCCGCCGCCAGGTCCTCATGCGCCAGTTCCTCCACCGCCTTGCCATGCTGCATCACCAGCACCCGGTCGCACATGTGATCGATCACCGCCAGATCGTGGCTGACCATCAGGAAGGTCAGCCCGCGCTCCTCCCGCAGGCGGTTCAGCAGGTTCAGCGTCTCCGCCTGCACGCTGGCATCCAGCGCCGAGGTCGGCTCGTCCAGCAGCAGGATTTCCGGCTCCAGCATCAGCGCCCGCGCGATGGCGACGCGCTGGCGCTGGCCGCCGGAAAGCTGGTGCGGATAGCGGAACCGGAAACGCGGGTCCAGCGCCACGTCGCGCAGGGCCTGCTCGATGCGGCTGCCATTGTCGCGGATGCCGTGGATCGCCAGCGGCTCGGACAGGGTGCGGTCGATGGTGTGGCGGGGATGCAGGCTGGCATAGGGGTCCTGGAACACCATCTGCACCCGCTGGGAAAACGCCCGCCCGCGCGGGGTGGGCAAGGGTTTGCCGTCGATGCGGATCGCGCCGCCGGAAATCGGCGCCAGACCGCAGATCGCCCGCAGGATCGTCGATTTGCCCGAACCGCTTTCGCCCACCAGCCCATAGCTTTCCCGCGCCGCGACGCTGAGGGATACGCCCTCGACCGCGCGCACCACCCGGTCGCCGGCATCGAAATGCACCGAAAGATTGTCGATCTCGATCAACGCCATGTCATGCCCCCCTTCACGCTTCGGCCCATGCGCCGGCCCGGTCCAGCGAGGGCAGCGGCTGGCGCGGCCCCCCGATGCGCGGCAGGCAGTTCAGCAGCCCCTGCGTATAGGGATGTTTCGCCTGCATCAGGTGTCTTGCCTCCACCTCCTCGACGACGCGGCCCTTGTACATGACCAGCACCCGGTCGCAGAACTGCGCCACCAGCCGCAGGTCGTGGCTGATGAAGATCAGCCCCATGCCGCGATCCTTCACCAGCCGGTCGAGGATCTTCAGCACCTCGGCCTGCACGGTCACGTCCAGCGCCGAGGTCGGCTCGTCCGCGATCAGCAGGTCGGGATCGGGGATCAGCATCATGGCGATCATCACCCGCTGGCCCATGCCGCCAGACAATTCGTGCGGCCAGGCCTGCATCACCCGTTCCGGGTCGCGGATCTGCACGGCCTCCAGCGCGGCGATGGCCTTGGCGCGGGCCTCGGCGGCACTGATGCGCTCGCGCAGGTGCAGGCCCTCGGTCAGCTGCCGCCCCACCCGCATCACCGGGTTCAGCGAATATTTCGGGTCCTGCATGACCATCGCCATGCGCGGGCCGCGCAGGGCACGCATCTGGCGCTCGGATGCGCGCATCAGGTCGATGCCGTCGAAGACCATCCCGTCGGCCTCGACCCGGCCCGGCTTCCTGACCAGCCGCAGGATCGAGCGGCCGGTCATGCTCTTGCCCGAACCGCTCTCGCCCACGATGCCCAGACGCTCGCGCCCGAGGCTGAAGGACACGCCGCGCACGGCCTCGACCGGCCCGGCCTCGGTGTCGAAGGTCACGCGCAGGTTTTTCACCGATAGCAGGGTCATCGTCCGGCACTCCTCGGGTCCAGAACGTCGCGCAAGCCGTCGCCCAGCAGGTTGAACCCCAGCGAGACGATGAAGATCGCCAACCCCGGCATGGTCGCCACCCACCATTGTTCGAACAGGAACTTGCGCCCGGCCGAGATCATCATCCCCCATTCCGGCAGCGGCGGCTGCGCGCCGAGGCCCAGGAAGCCGAGGCCGGCGGCGGTCAGGATCACCCCGGCCATGTCCAGCGTCACCCGGATGACGACCGAGGACAGGCACATCGGCATGACATGCCCGGTCACGATGCGGATCGGCCCGGCGCCCTGCAACCGGATCGCGGCGATATAGTCGGAATTCCTGACTGTCAGCGTCTCGGCCCGCGCCAGGCGCGCATAGGGCGGCCATGAGGTCAGGGCGATGGCCAGCACCGCGTTCTCGACCCCCGGTCCCAGCACGGCGACCAGCGCCAGCGCGAGGATCAGCTTGGGAAAGGCCAGGAAGATGTCGGTGATCCGCATCAGCACCTGATCCAGCCAGCCGCCGGCATAGCCGGCCACGGTGCCGATCAGCAGGCCGAAGACCGGCGCCGTCACCGCCACCAGCGCCACGATATACAGCGTCACCCGCGCGCCGTAGACGATGCGCGAGAAGATGTCGCGGCCGAACTCGTCCGTGCCCATCAGGTGGCCGCCGGTCATCGGCGGTTGCAGTCGGTCGGTCAGGCTTTGCGCGATCGGGTCATGGGTGGCGATCAGCGGCGCGAAGGCCGCCGCCAGCAGCAGCACCAGCACGATCATGAGGCCGATCATCGCCAGCGGGTTGCGCCGGAACCGCAGCCAGGCCAGCCAGCTTTGCCCCAGCCGCGCCTGCGCGCGCGATTTCGGCAGGGGATCATGCAGCCATTGGCTCAAGCTTGTCATGGCCATCCCCCTCACTTCGCCCGCGGATCGACAAGGCGATACAGCACGTCCGAAAACATGTTGATGCCGACAAAGACCAGCCCCACGACCACCGTGCCGCCCAGCACCGCCGGCATGTCGGCGGAGAACAGGGCGTTGGTGATGTAAAGCCCGAGGCCCGGCCAGGCGAAGACCGTCTCGGTCAGGACCGAGCCTTCCAGAAGGCCGGCATAGGACAGCGCGATCACGGTGATCAGCGGCACCATGACGTTCTTCAGCGCATGCACCCAGACCACCCGCCATTCCGGCATGCCCTTGACGCGGGCGGTGGTGACGTATTCCTGGCTGAGTTCGTTCAGCATGAAGCTGCGGGTCATGCGGCTGATATAGGCCATCGAGTAATAGCCCAGCACCCCGGCGGGCAGGATGATGTGGGACACCGCGTTGCGGAACATCTCCCATTGCCCGGCCAGCGCGGTGTCGATCAGGATGGTGCCGGTGACGCGCGGCACCTCGATCTCGAACATCATCTCATAGAGGGCATCCAGACGGCCCGGCCCGCCGACCCAGCCCAGATTGCCGTAAAACAGCAAAAGGCCCATCAGGCCCAGCCAGAAGACCGGCATCGAATAGCCGGCAAGGCCGATGATGCGCACAAGCTGGTCCAGCCAGCTTCCCGGCCGCGTCGCCGCCAGCACGCCCGCCGGCACCCCCAGCACGATGCCGAAGATGGTGGCGATGGTCGCCAGTTCCAGCGTGGCGGGAAACACCCGGCCGATATCCTCGATCACCGGGCGGCGGGTCAGCAGCGAGGTGCCCAGGTCGCCCTGCACGGCATTGGCGACATAGATGGCGAACTGTTCCCAGAGCGGCCGGTCGAGGCCCAGCGATTCGCGTGCGGCGGCGATCTGCGCCTCGGAGGCGCGCTCGCCGACGATGGCCAGCACCGGGTCGATGGGCACGACGCGGCTGATGATGAAGGTGACGAACAACAGGCCGAGGAACGTGATCAGCAGCGACAGGACGATGCCCGTCGCGGTGCGGATGCGACGCTCCAGCCGTGAACGGCGGCGCGGGCGGGGTGTGTCGATGGCGCTCATGGGCGACTCGCGACCGCCCCCCGGATTCGGGTCCGGGGGGCGGCAAGGCGATTACTTCTCGACATACCAGTAGGTCACCGAATCGATGGTGCCGCCGGTAAAGAAGTTGCTGACATTCGCGCGCATCGCGGTCTGCGAGATCTCCTGGAACATCATCACGAAGGCGGAATCGTCGCGGTGCTTCGCCTGCATTTCCAGATACATCTCGGCCCGCTTGTCGGCGTCGCGCTCGACCACGGCGTCATCGACCATCTGGGTCAGTTCGCCCGCGTCCCACGCCGTCCGCCAGGCCAGGATGCCCGACAGGCCGGAATCGTCGGCGTTGTTCGGGTTCCAGGCAAAGGTCGAGGCGTTGGTATGCGGGTCGGGATAGTCCGGCCCCCAGCTTTGCAGGGTCAGTTCGTGGTTGCGGGCGCGATAGTCGCCCAGAACCTCGGCCCCGGCGCCCGGCTTCAGCGTCACCCGCACGCCGGCAAGGCCCAGCGTGTTCTGGATCGCCTGCGCCATCTCCATCCGCAGCGGGTCGTTGCGCACGGTCATGGTGATGTCGAACCCGTCGGGATAGCCGGCCTGCGCCAGCAGTTCCTTGGCCTTCTCCACGTCGAGGCTGTAGGGCGCCTCCTGAAGCGCGCCCATGTAGTCCTCGGGCAGGAAGGCCTGGCGGACCATCATTTGGCCCTTCATCACCGTCTCGGTGATGCCCTGATAGTCGATCAGCCAGCGCAGCGCGTCCATCACGTCCGGGTTGGACAGGATTTCATGCTTCTGGTTGGCGGCGAGGTAATAGATATAGCCCCGCGGCGCGACCTCGATCTTGACATCGGCATTGCCCTCCAGACCGGCCACGTCCGTGGGCGTCAGGTTGCGGGCGATGTCGATGTCGCCCTTTTCCAGCAGCAGCCGCTCGGCCGAGCCTTCGGGGACGTGGCGCATGAACACGCGCTTCAGTTTCGCATCGCCGCGCCAATAGCCTTCGCGGGCCTCCAGCAGATAGCTGTCCTGCGGCTTGTAGCTGCGCAGGATATAGGCGCCAGTCCCGGCCGAGTTCTGGCCCAGCCAGGCATTGCCCATGTCGCCGTCGACCTCGTTGGCCATGACGGTTTCCTTGTCCACGATCGAGGCAAGGCCCGAGGTCAGGCAGTTATAGACCATCGACGGCGCAAAGGGCTTGTCCAGCACCAGGATGACCTGGTTGCCCTCGGCCCGGATGCGCTCCTCGACGTTTTCGGGGGTAAAGCCGAACTGGGCCAGCACGAAGGCCGGGGTCTTGTTCAGCTTGATGACGCGCTGGAGCGACCATGCCGCGTCCTCGGCCCGCACCGGATTGCCGGAGGAAAACGTGATCCCCTCCTTCATGGTGAAGGTGAAGGTCAGCCCGTCCTCGGACACGTCCCACGACTCGGCGAGGCCGGGAATCAGTTCGCCCGGTTGCAGCGGGTCCAGCTCCACAAGGGCGTCATAGGTGTTGTTCACCACACCCACGCCCGAGAATTCAAAGGCTTCCGCCGGGTCCAGCGAAACGATGTCGTCGATCGCGTCGGCAATCACCAGCGTGTCGTCGGGGGTCGCGGCATGCAGCGCCATCGGCGCGGCACCCAGCATCAGCGCCGCGGCAAGGGTCAGGCCGGCCCGGCGCAAGGGGGTGGAAAGGGTCATGGAGATCTCCCGTGTTGGATAGGTCGTCTTTATGGTTTCATGGGGAAGGGCGCCGGTTTCGCGCGGCGGGCCGTCCGGCATAAGTGGGGCCGCTTCGTCAAGGACTTGTCAAGCGTTTCGTTTCGTCAGAGGGTCGCCGCCAGCATGCGCGAGGGGGGTATCATGGCGACGGCTTCGGTTCCGGTTTTCGACGGCCACAACGATCTGCTGTGGCATCTGCACAAGGCGGGCGACCCCGAGGGCGCCGCCTTCCTCGCCGGGCGCGACGGGCATCTGGACCTGGCGAAGTGCCGGGCCGGCGGCTTTGCCGGCGGGCTGTTCGCGATCTGGGTGCCGGACCCGGCGCCGGGCGCCTCGATGAGCTGCGCCCCGGTGGCCGTCGATCATGCCCGCGCGGCGACCATGCAGATGGCGGCCACGCTGCTGCGCCTGACCCGCGCCCGGCCCGACGCGATCCGGCTGTGCACCTCGGTCGCGCAGATCGCGGCCGCGCGCGAGGCCGGCGCCATCGCCGCCGTGATGCATGTCGAGGGGGCGGAGGGCATCGGCCCCGACCTGGCCGAGCTGGAGGTGCTGCATGCCGCCGGTTTGCGCAGCCTCGGCCCGGTCTGGTCGCGGCCCAACATCTTCGGGCATGGCGTGCCGTTCCTGTATCCCTCCGGTCCCGATACCGGCCCCGGCCTGACCGATGCCGGCAAGCGGCTGGTCGCGGAATGCGAGCGGCTGGGGATCATGGTCGATGTCAGCCACCTGAACGAGGCCGGCTTCTGGGACGTGGCCCGCCAGACCGCGCGGCCGCTGGTGGCCACCCATTCCAACGTCCACGCCCTGTCCGCGCAAAGCCGCAACCTGACGGAAGCCCAGCTTTCCGCCATCGCCGAATCGGAGGGGCTGGTCGGGCTGAACTTCGCCTGCGTCTTCCTGCGCGAGGACGGGGCGGAAGACGCCGACACGCCGCTTTCGGTGATGGTGCGGCACCTGGCGCATCTGGTCGAGCGGCTGGGCGAGCGCGGCGTCGCCATCGGCTCGGATTTCGACGGGGCGCTGGTGCCTTCCGGGATCGGCGATGCCGGCGGGTTGCAGGCGCTGGTCGGCGCCATGCGGGAGGCCGGCTTCGGCGAGGATCTGGTCGAGCGCATCTGCTGGCGCAACTGGCAGGACATGCTGGCGCGGGTGATCGGGTAAGCGGATTTTATGCTATAAAAATCGTTTCTTGCGCGAAAACCCTCCGATCCGTATCAATATTCGTCAATCCACCCCGAACAGGTCGCGCGTATAGACGCGATCCGCGACATCGCGGATGTCGGCATGCATCCGGTTGGCCAGGATCAGGTCGCATTCCTCCTTGAAGGCGTCCAGATCGCGGATCACCCGGCTGTGGAAGAAATGCTCGGCCTCCAGCACCGGCTCATAGACGACGACCTCGATGCCCTTGGCCTTGATCCGCTTCATGATGCCCTGGATGGAACTGTCGCGGAAATTGTCCGAGCCGGCCTTCATCACCAGCCGATAGACCCCCACCACGCGCGGCCGGCGGGCGACGATCTGGTCGGCGATGAAATCCTTGCGGGTGGTGTTCGACTGCACGATGGCGGTGATGAGGTTCTGCGGAACCGCCTCGTAATTCGCCAGCAACTGCTTGGTATCCTTGGGCAGGCAATAGCCGCCATAGCCGAAGCTGGGGTTGTTGTAGTGGTCCCCGATGCGCGGGTCGAGGCCGACGCCGGCGACGATCTCGCGTGTGTTCAGGCCGTGGGTCAGGGCATAGCTGTCCAGCTCGTTGAAATAGGCGATGCGCAGGGCGAGATAGGTGTTCGAGAACAGCTTGATCGCCTCGGCCTCGTCGGGGCCGCAGAACAGCAGCGGCACGTCCTTGCGGATCGCGCCCTCCTGCAACAGCGCGGCGAAGGCGCGGGCGCGCGGGCTGTCCTCGCCCACGATGATGCGCGAGGGGTGCAGGTTGTCGTAAAGCGCCTGCCCCTCGCGCAGGAATTCGGGCGAGAACAGGATGTTGTCCCAATCCAGTTCGGCGCGCATGCGGGTGACGAAGCCGACGGGGATGGTGGATTTGATCACCGCCAGCGCCTGAGGATTGCGGTCGCGCACCAGGGCCAGCACGGATTCGACGGTCGAGGTGTCGAAATGGTTGCTGCGCGGGTCGTAATTGGTCGGCGTGGCGATGATGACGTAATCGGCGCCGTCGATGGCGGCCGCGGCGTCGGTGGTGGCATGCAGGTCCAGGTCGGACCGGGCCAGGAAGGCCGCGATCTCGGCATCGTCGAAGGGCGATTGCCGCGCATTCACCTGCGCCACCCGCGCCGCCGAGACATCCAGCGCGACGACGCTGTGACGCGGCGCGAGCAGCAGCGCGTTCGACAAGCCCACGTAACCCAGCCCCGCAACCGCGATCCTCATGCCGTCACCCCGTCCGAAACCCCATGAATTTCCCCCGTTATTCCCCCGCCCGACCGCGGCGGCAAGGACAAACCCCCGCCCCGAATCGGGTCTAGCGGGGAATTGCTAATTTCCGGTGAAGAAAATGGTCGGGGCGGCGAGATTCGAACTCGCGACCTACGGCACCCAAAGCCGTCGCGCTACCAGGCTGCGCTACGCCCCGGCCAAGCGCACCTCTAGCCCAGCAGACCGGGCCGGGAAAGGGTCAATCGCAGGGATGCAGCGCCCGCGCCGCCGGCAGGGCGGGATGGGCGACGGCCATGCCCTCGCGCAGCCCCAGCGCCTCGGCCTCGCCGCCGGCGATCTCCAACACCAGCAGGCGGTCGGGATCGGCGTCGTCCGGCGTCGCGCCGGGGATCGGGGTCTCGTCATGGGGCACGGCGCCGGGATGGACATGGCGGATCACGCCCCTGTCATCGATGAATAGCATATCCAGAGGAATCAAGGTGTTGCGCATCCAGAACGCCACCGGCTGCGGGTGCTCATAGACGAACAGCATCCCGGTCAGCGGCGGCAGCGATTCGCGATGCATCAGCCCCAGCGCGCGGGCGGAGGGCGTATCCGCGACCTCGACCGCAATGCGAATCGGGGCGGAATCGGGCGCCAGGACCTGCACGATGTCGGCACGGCAACCCGCCACAGGCTGCGCCGCCGCCAGCTGCGGCAGGGCCGCCAGCAGGGCCGCAAGGCGCAAGGCATTGAAGACGCGCATTCCCGATCCCCGAAAGACACCCGCCGGCAGCCTGCCACGCCGGACCGCGCCGCGCCAGAGGCGCGGACATCACGGCTGCGCCAGCGGCTCCTTGAGGGACAGGGCGCGGTCCCAGGCCAGCACCTCGGCCGCCATCAGCCCGCGCTTGCCGTCCACGACCCGCAGCGCGATCGCCTCGCCGGCCGCCAGATCGGCGAAGCCGGACCGCCGCAGCACCTCGACATGCAGGAACACGTCGCCGCCACGACCGAACAGGTTGGCGAAGCCGAAACCCTTCTGGCGGTCGAACCATTTCACGCGCGCCGGTTGCAGTTCCAGCGCGGCCAGCTCCTCGGGGCTGTGGTCGGACAGTTCGGGAATGGCGGCGCCGATCTCGGCGGGCGGCTCGATCTCCAGCACCTGCGCGGCCTGGAAGCCGCGCGCGGTCGGCACCACCAGCACCCGCATCCGCGCGCCCTCGGCCACCGCGCCCTGCCCGAAATCGCGCAGCACATTCGCATGCAGAAGAATATCCGGCCCGCCGCCGTCATCGACGATGAAGCCAAAGCCACGCGCCGAATCGAACCATTTCACCAAGCCGGTGGCGATCAGCGAGTTGCTGGCATTGTCGTTCATCGCGCAGGCGCCCTTCTCGTTCCCGTTATGCCTGCGACTCTAGAAGGTGCGCGGAGGCCATAGTTCTAGCCAGCGGCCAGCGGCCAGCGGCCAGCGGCCAGCGGCCAGCGGCCAGCGGCCAGCGGCCAGCGAGATTATACGCATTCTAGCTGCGCATTCAATCGGAGATTGCTGAAACTTTTAGGGATTCAGGCGGGAAATTGCCCAGACCGCCCCTTGTTGCGCAACAATTTCTGCACCGGGCAGCGGCTCGCGGCCGTTTTCCAGCCGATGCCAGACGAAACGGTCATGCAACCGGAAGGCACCATCGGCCCAGAACTCGATCTGCACCGGCCGGATGCGATAGCCGCCCCAGAAGGGCGGCCGCGCCGGGTTGGGGCCGCGCCGCAGGCCCTCGGCCGCCACCTTGCGCATCAGCGCCCCGCGCGAGGCCAGCGGCCGCGACTGCTCGGACGCCCAGGCGCCGATGCGGCTTTCCAGCGCGCGCGAGCGATAATAGGCGTCGGCCGCCTCGCCTTCCTCGCGCGTCACGGTCCCGCGCACCCGCACCTGCCGGCGCAGGCTTTTCCAGTGCATGACGAAGGCGGCGACGCCGGTGGCCTCGATCTCCTGGCCCTTGGCACTGGTGTAATTGGTGTAGAACACGAAGGAGCCGTCGCCCCCCTGCCCCTCGATCGCCTTCAGCAGCACCATGCGCACATCCGGCAGGCCGGCCGCGTCCACCGTGGCCAGCGCGATGGCGCTGGGGTCGTTCGGCTCGGTGGCCTCGGCCTCGGCCAGCCAGGCGCGCGCGATGGCGAACGGATCGTCGCCGGCAAACAACCCGTTGCGTTCGCTCATCTTGAAGCACCCCGACCTTTGGCATAATCCTCGACGATAGCTTGAAAACGCGAGGGACAGGCATGTCAAGTCAGGGGCAAACGGACGGGAACGCGGGCCGCACCGGATTGATGGCCGGCAAGCGCGGCCTCATCATGGGCGTGGCCAACGACAAATCCATCGCCTGGGGCATCGCGCAGGCGCTGGCGCGCGAGGGGGCGGAGCTGGCCTTCTCCTATCTGGGCGAGGCGCTGGAGCGGCGGGTGCGGCCGCTGGCCGAAGGGCTGGGGATGAGCCAGGACCATGTGCTGCCCTGCGACGTGGGCGACGAGGACTCCATCGACGCGCTGTTCGCGGCGCTGGAAAAGGACTGGGGCAAGCTGGATTTCCTGGTCCATGCCATCAGCTTTTCCGACAAGGAGCAGTTGCGCGGCCGCTATGCCGACACCACGCGCGAGAATTTCGCGATGACGATGGATATTTCCGTCTATTCCTTCACCGCCGTCGCGCGGCGGGCGACGGCGATGATGGATGCCGGCGGCAGCCTGCTGACCCTGACCTATTACGGGGCCGAGCGGGTGATGCCGCATTACAACGTCATGGGCGTGGCCAAGGCGGCGCTGGAGGCATCCGTGCGCTATCTGGCCGAGGATTTCGGCAAGGACGGCATCCGGGTGAACGCGATCAGCGCCGGGCCGATCAAGACGCTGGCGGCCAGCGGCATCGGCGATTTCCGCTATATCATGAAGTGGAACGAGTTGAACTCGCCCCTACGGCGCAACGTGACGCAGGGCGATGTGGGCAATTCGGCGCTCTATCTGCTGTCGGATCTCGGCGCCGGCGTCACCGGCGAGGTTCACCATGTCGATGCGGGCTATCATGTCGTGGGCATGAAGGCCGTGGACGCCCCGGACATCGCCGCCGTCAAGCACGACTGACCCGATGACCGCCGAGCAGGTCCTGGCGCTCGTCTCGGCGCTGTCGCTGGCGATCCTGACGCCGGGACCGGCGATCATCGCCACGGTGCAGACTGCCTTCGCGCATGGGCGCGACCGCGCGCTGCCCTATGCGCTGGGGCTGGCGACGGGGGCATCGCTGTGGTGCGTCTCGGCGCTGCTGGGGCTGGCGGTGCTGTTCCGGCTGCATCCGGGCTGGTTCTCGGCCATGAAGGTGTTCGGCGGCTTCTATCTGCTGTGGTTCGCCTGGGCGCTGTGGCGGGCCTCGACCCGGCCGCTGCCGCCGGCGGCCGCCGGGCGCAAGGGTTTCCTCGGCGGCATCGCGCTGAACCTGTCGAACCCCAAGCCGGCGCTGTTCTACGCCGCGCTGATCCTGTCGGTATTCCCCGAGCCGATGGCCGCCTCCCGCCAGGCGCTGATCTATGGCATCTGCCTGGCGACGGAACTGTTCTGGTATGTGCTGGTCGCCGTTCTGGCATCGACAGCCCCCATGCGGGCGCGCTATTTTGCGGCCAAGTTCTGGATCGACCGGGCCGCCGCCGGCGCGATGGCGCTTCTGGGCCTGCTGCTGATCGTCAACCACTAGAACCCTTTGGGAGCCAGCATGAACGACCGCCTGCTGCCGCATGAACGCGGCTTTCACATCAGCTGGGACCAGCTGCACCGGGACGCCCGCGCGCTGGCCTGGCGGCTGGAGGACCGCGAATGGCGCGCGATCCTGGGCATCACCCGCGGCGGGCTGGTGCCGGCGATGATCGTCGCGCGCGAGCTGGACGTGCGGGTGATCGACACGATTTCGGTGAAATCCTATCACGGCAAGGGCGGGCAGGACCGGGGCGAGGTCGTGGTGCTGAAGACCCCCGACCCGGCGGTGATGCAGGACGGCGAGGGCATCCTGGTCATCGACGACCTGGTCGATTCGGGCCGCACGCTGGAGCATGTGCGCAAGATGTATCCGAAGGCGCATTTCGCCACCGTCTACGCCAAGCCCAAGGGACGGCCGATGGTGCAGACCTATGTGACCGAGGTGAGTCAAGACACCTGGATCTTCTTTCCGTGGGACATGGCGCTGCAATATGTCCAGCCCTATCGGGGCACGGATTGAGGCGCCTCCGGGGCCAGCCGCCTTCACGCCGGCCCCCGTTCCGCGCGGCGGCCGGCGACCGCGCCGGATGCGCCGCCCTGTCGCCGCGCGGGCCGGCGCGCCCCTAGCGGGCGAAGATCAGCGCCATGCCGGCGACGGCGGTCAGCGCCCCGGCCCATGAGGTGGCCGAGGGCCGCGCCCCCGTCGCCAGCCACAGCACCGGCAGGATCATCACCGGCGACAGCGCCGACAGCGTGGCGACGATGGCTAGGTTCTCGCCCGCCAGCGCGTAGAGCAGCAGCGTCATGCCGATGCCCATGCCCAGCACGCCCACGGCCGCCACCCGCTAGGCCATCCCCGGACCGGGGCGGCGCGGCGGGCGCAGGCCCGGCGCCACGGCCAGCAGCAGCACCAGCCCCGCCGTCGCGACCGCCACCCGGATCAGCGTCGCCAGCAGCGGGTCGAACCCCGCCTCCATCACCGGCCGCGCCAGCAGGGTGCCCGCCGCCTGCCCCAGCGCCGCCAGCAGCGCCACGCCGACGCCCTGCCAGACCGGGCCGCTGATCGCCTCGAAGCGATGCGTGCCCGACCGGCCCGGCCGGCCCAGCACCGACACCGCCACGCCAAGGGTGCACAGCGCGATGCCGACGACCGCGCGCGCCGAAAGCGCCTCGCCCAGGAACAGCCAGCCCAGCAGCGCGGCGATGGGCGCGTTCAGCGCGAAGATGACGCCGGTCCGGCGCGGTCCCAGCCGCACCAAGGCCAGATACAGGCAGGAATCCCCCAGGAAGATGCCGGCGAATCCCGACAGCGCCAGCACGGCCAGCGTGTGCGCATCTGCCCCCTGCCCGATGCCGGTGCCCAGGGCCAGGACCATCCCGGCCAGCAGCACCGTCACGAAGGCCTGCCGATAGAGGCTGAATCCGAACGCCCCCAGCCGCTGCGCCGCCGGATGCCCGATCACGCCGGTCAGCGCCCAGGCCAGTGCCGCACCCAATGCCGCCAGTTCATGCATGCCCTGCCCCCGCCTCGCGCGGCACCGCCCGCGCTCATGCAACCTGACGCGCCCTTATACGTTGACCCAGGGCAATTGAAGGGAGTGCGATCATGGCGAACACGAAATTCGGCAGCGCCGTCTGGGAGGGCGGCATCAAGTCCGGCGGCGGGCATGTCTCGACCGAAAGCGGCGTGCTGCATAACGTGCCCTATGGCTTCAACACCCGTTTCGAGGGGAAAAAGGGCAGCAATCCCGAGGAGCTGGTCGGCGCCGCGCATGCCTCCTGCTTTGCGATGGCGACCTCGCTGATGCTGGAGCAGGCCGGGGTGGAAGGCGTCGAGGTCGAGGCCAGATCGGCGATCACGCTGGACGCGGTGGATGGCGGCTTCGCGATCACACGCGCCGCGCTGACGGCGACGGTCAGCGGCCGGGGCGAGGAGGCGGTGCTGCGCAAGGCCGCCGAGGATGCCAAATCCGGCTGCCCGATCTCGAAGCTGCTGAACACCGAGATCACGCTGGACCTGACGGTGAAGGCAGGCTGAGGGCGGCACGCTGCGAAGTGTCGGGGGCGGTGCGCCGGCGCCGCCCTGCGGTGGCGGCTGGGCCTGAGACGGGCGGAGCCGGCCAGCCGCCGCGCCGCGCGAGGCCCTTGCGCGGCTGATGGAGGCCGGAACCCGCCGCGCCCGACCTGACCGGCAGGGTTCCCGCATGGCCGACACAGGCCCGGCCTTGCCGCGCTTTCAGCCCTTACCGGGCGCGCCCCTCGCAACCGACCGCGCCTTGCCGTCACGCCAGAGCGCAATGCCTGCTGCCGCGATGATCGCGATCTCCAGCAGGAAGGTCCAATGCAGGACGAAGTTCCAGACCCACCAGCCATATCTGGCGGGAACATGGACGAGGTTGATTTCATGGTCGGCAAACGGCCTGAACCATGCGATTTCAGCAGCGATCGAGTCCAGCACCATGTGCAGCATAAGGCACAGCAACGCCATCCCTGTGAATGGCTCCGCCGCCCTCCGGCCCGTCAGACGCGCGATGGCAAATGCGGCTGCGGCAACGGCAACCCAGAAAAGGGGCGTGTGGAAAAGATAGGCGTGATGAACCGTCTGCCGGCCATCGACGAGATAAAACCAGAGCAGGTCCAGATCCGGCAGGACGGACGCACAAAGCCCCGTCACGATCAGCCATTTCCGGGCAGGACGGTTCTTGCTGAGCTGGCGCGCCAGCAGATAGCCGGCGGGCAAATGTGCTATGAACATGCTGTCCCGTCAAACTGGCGCGCATCGCAAGGCGGCCATATCGTTCGCCGGGGAAGGAAGGCCGTCCGTCTGGACACCGCCTTGCCCTCCCCGGCGACCACGGCGAAAAGGCGCGGGCCGGATGAACCCGGCCCGCGCCCTTCGCCCTGTCGCCTCAGCGGCTGGTTTCGGTCAGCCGGCGGCGGACGTAATCCTGCACCGTCTTGATCATCGGCCCCATATGCGCCTCGTCGTCGCGGAAGAAGTGATCGGCGCCCTCGATCACCTCGTGGCTGATGGTGATGCCCTTCTGCTCGCGCAGCTTGCCGACCAGCGTCTCGGTATCCTTGGGCGGCGCCACGCGGTCGGCGCTGCCGTTGATGATCAGCCCCGAGGCCGGGCACGGCGCCAGAAAGCTGAAATCATACATGTTCGCCGGCGGGGCCACCGAAACGAAGCCGGTGATCTCCGGCCGGCGCATCAGCAGCTGCATGCCGATCCAGGCGCCGAAGCTGAACCCCGCCACCCAGCAATGCTTGCTGTTGGGGTTCATCGCCTGAAGATAGTCCAGCGCCGAGGCGGCATCGGACAGCTCGCCGATGCCCTGGTCGAACTCGCCCTGGCTGCGGCCGACGCCGCGGAAGTTGAACCGCATCACCGTGAAGCCGATGCGGTGGAAGGCGTAATGCAGGTTGTAGACCACCCGGTTGTTCATCGTGCCGCCATATTGCGGATGCGGGTGCAGGACGATGGCGATGGGCGCGTCGGGAATCGGCTGGGGATGATAGCGGGCTTCCAGACGCCCTTCGGGGCCGGGAAAGATCAGTTCGGGCATGACGGGTCCTGTCTGGGCCGCCCGGCGAAAGAGGGGCGGCGATGGTAGGGTCGGCGGCGGCGCGGATCGCTCGCGGCGGGCATTCTCCTCGGTCGAGGCGCGCGGGATGCGGCGCGGCCGGGCGGGCAGGATATGCGCGATTAGCGCATGCCCGGCCCGCGCGTCAAGAACGCCGCCCTGCCGAGATGGGGCGGCGGATGCGGTTTGGCAAGGCGCGGATGGGCATCGGGGAAGGTGCGACCCCGGCGCGGCCGGCGGCGCCCGCCGCCGGTCGCCGCGCCCGCCACAGCCTCGCCGCCCATGCGGAGGCGAGGAAGCGGACGATCCGGCCCGGCCCGCGCGAAAAGCCCTCGTCCCGATTGTCCGCGCCGCTTCCGATCCGGGCCGGCCTGACCACCGGATGCGCGGCGGCAGGGTCCCGCGGGAAAGCGGCGATCCGGGCGCTGGCTGCGCCCGGACGGTCCAGCGAAATCCCGCATCCGGGAGGGTTCTTCCTGGCGCCGGGCTTGAACGGGTGGGCGAGGCCGGACCGGAAATCGCGCCCTCCGCAGGACCGGGATGCGCGGCGGCGGTCTCGTCGAACCGTAAGGGCGCTTCCGAAGGCCGGGCCTCCCTGCCGCCCACGCGCCCATGCCCCCGGATCGACGGCCGAAGCCCGGCGGCGCGCCGAGGCGCCCCGGCCGGGCGGATCGCGCCGGCTTCAGGCACAAGGGCGGCAAGGGAGGGAAGCCTGGCGCGTGCCTGCGCCGGGCGGGACATGCTCGCGGCTTTGCGCGGCGGCGTTGCCGGTCCGATGGCTGCCGGCCGGAGCCGCCCCTGCCCATCCGCCATGCCGGCCGCGTTCCGGCAACGGCCACGCGCAAGGCCTCCCGAGCGCCTCCCGCCGCAACGGCCATCCCGCCATGTGCGGCATGCGGGGCGGCCTGCCTCTGCGTCACGAAAGGCCCGGTCCCGCCCCGTTTTCCGACGGCGGCGACAGTCCCCATCGCGTCACCCCGCCGCATGGGGCAGATCAGGTTTTGCCACCCGCGCGCGAGGCTGCTAGGATCGTCCCGGCCGCGCCCTTCCGGCGCGCATCACGGCAAGACGAGGCCCCGATGAAACTGTCCACGAAAGGCCGCTATGCGGTCGTCGCCCTGATCGACCTCGCCCGCGCCGGCACGGACGGCCAGTCCTCGCTGGCCGAGATCGCAAGGCGGCAGGATATTTCCCTGTCCTATCTGGAACAGCTTTTCGTGCGCCTGCGCCGCGCCGGGCTGGTCAGTTCGGTGCGCGGTCCCGGCGGCGGCTATCGCCTGTCGCGCCCGCCCGAGGAGATCCGCATGGTCGATGTCCTCGACGCCGTGGACGAGACCGTCAGCGCGCTGCATGTCGGACAGGGCGCCACCGGCGCCATCTCGGGCAGCCTGGCGCAGAGCATGGCGAACCGCCTGTGGGAAAGCCTGTCGGCGCATGTCTATGTCTATCTGGCCAATGCCACCCTGGCCGACGTGGCCTTCAACAGGCTGACCCCCTGCCCCGCGGTGCCGCATCTGCTGGCCGTGGTGGACGAATAACCCCTCCCCATCGAAAGAATCCGCATGTCCGCTGCAAAGGCTACCGACCTCCAGACCGTGACCGAGGTGCGGCACTGGACCGATACGCTGTTTTCGTTCCGCTGCACCCGCCCGCAATCCTTGCGCTTCCGCTCGGGCGAGTTCGTGATGCTGGGCCTGCCGGGCGATGACGGGCGCCCGATCCTGCGCGCCTATTCCATCGCCTCGCCCAGCTGGGACGAGGAGCTGGAATTCTACTCGATCAAGGTCCAGAACGGCCCCCTGACCTCGCGGCTGCAACATATCCGGCCCGGCGACCAGATCATCCTGCGCCCCAAGCCGGTGGGGACGCTGGTGCTGGACGCGCTGCTGCCCGGCGAAAGGCTGTGGTTCCTGGCCACCGGCACCGGCATCGCCCCCTTCGCCAGCCTGATGCGCGACCCGGAAACCTACGAGCGGTTCGGGACCGTGATCATGATGCATACCTGCCGCCGGCAGGAGGATCTGGAATATGGCAGGCAACTGGTCGAGTCGCTCAAGGACGATCCGCTGATCGGCGAGATGGTGGCCGGCCGGCTGCTCTACTATCCGACCACGACGCGCGAACCGTCGCGCTATGTCGGACGCATCACCGAGAACCTCGAATCCGGCAAGGTGCAGGCCGATCTGGGGCTGGCGCCCATCGACAAGGCCAGGGACCGGGCGATGGTCTGCGGCTCGATGGCGTTCAACATCGACATCAAGCAGACGCTGGAGCGGTTCGGCCTGACCGAGGGCGCCAACAGCGACCCGCGCGAATTCGTGGTCGAAAAGGCCTTCGTGGGCGAGGGGATTTGAGGCCGAGGGCGGGCCTCCCCCGCCATGCGTCGATGGGAATGGGTGACGGTGCGTGCAAGCACGCACCCTACGCCCCCTACCGCATCACCGCCATGTCGCCGCCGCCTCGGCGCGGCGCTTGCTGGTGATGGCGCGGACCTCCACCGCCGCATAGCGGGTCAGGCCCGTAGGCTGCGTGCTTGCACGCACCCCCCCCCTACCGCACCACCGCCATGTCGTCGCGATGGATCAGCGCGGCCCTTGGGGCATGGCCGAGGATCGCCGCCACCTCGGCGCTGCGGCGGCCCATGATCGCGCGGGCCTCCCCGGCGCTGTATCGGGTCAGGCCATGCGCCAGGTCGGTGCCGTCCGGGCCGAGGATGCGCAGCGGATCGCCGCGCCCGAAATCGCCGCGCACCGCCACCACGCCAGCCGGCAGCAGCGAGCGGCCCTCGGCCAGCGCGCGGGCGGCGCCGGCATCCACCACCACCTCGCCGCGCGGCTTCATCGCCGCGATCCACCTCTTGCGGGCGGTCTGGGGGTCGTCCTCGGGCAGGAACCAGGTCACCCGCGCCCCCGAGGCCACCGCCGAGAGCGGCCCGGCCACGTCGCCCTGCGCGATCGCCATCGCGCAGCCGCCGGCGACGGCCGTGCGCGCCGCCATCAGCTTGGTCTTCATGCCGCCCCTGGACAGGCCCGAGACCGGATCGCCGGCCATCGCCTCGATCTCCGGCGTCAGGTGCTCGATCACCGGCAGGTGGCGGGCGGACGGGTCGGTCTTGGGGTTGGCGGTATACAGCCCGTCCACGTCCGACAGCAGCAGAAGCTGGTCGGCCCCCACCGTCACCGCGATCTGCGCCGCCAGCCGGTCGTTGTCGCCAAAGCGGATCTCGTCCGTGGCCACGGTGTCGTTCTCGTTGACGATGGGCACCACGCCGAGGCCCAGCAGATGGGTCAGCGTCGCGCGGCTGTTCAGATAGCGGCGGCGGTTGGCGCTGTCCTCCAGCGTCATCAGCACCTGCGCCGTCACCACGCCATGCGGCGACAGGGCGGCCTCATAGGCGCGGGCCAGCCTGATCTGGCCCACGGCCGCCGCCGCTTGCGCCTGCTCCAGCGCCAGCGCGCCATCGGGAAGGCCCAGCACCCGCCGCCCCAGCGCGATGGAGCCGGAGGAAACCAGCACCACATCCGCCCCCCGCGCCCGCCACGCGGCCACGTCGGCGCACAGGCCCGCCAGCCAGTCCTCGCGCAGGCCCTCCGGCCCGACCAGCAGCGCCGAGCCGATCTTGACCACCAGCCGCCGGGCGCGGGCGATGCCGGGGGTCAGGGCTGCCACGACGCCACCCCGCAGGCCACGCCGGAGCCGAAGCCGCCCCCCGCCGCATCATCCCCCCGGCGCAGGGCCGGGCGATCCCGAAGGTCGGCATGCGCCTCGAAGGTCACGCCACGCCTCCACGGCGCGGCGGAGGCGGCGACGGCCAGGCCCCGCCTCCTGCACCGCAAGGTGCAGCGCGTAGCGGGTGGCCTCCAAGGCCACCCGCTACGCGGCGCTGCCGCCCGGCCGCAGGCGGGCACCCCCTTGCCGCAAGCCGTGCCCCACCTGGACGATGCCGCCGCGGCATTGGCGGCGGCGTGCCGTCCGGCCATGCCGCGCGGGGCCGGGCCATACCGGCGGCCGGCGCGCGCCATGCGGGCCGCACCGGAACCCGAGGCATTCCCCGCCGCCCCGCGCGCCACGCCGGACCTCACGGCTGCCACGGCGCGGCCTCGGACGGATTGGCGCGGGCGGCGCGCAGCGGCGCGATCTGCGCCCACAGCGCCCGCAGCACCTCGCGCACGCCCTTGTTCGCCACCGACGACATCAGCAGCACCGGCCCGCCGGTCACGGCCTCGACCTGCGCGCGGATGTCCTCGATCAGGTCCTCGGGCAGGGCATCGGTCTTGTTCAGCACCGTCACGCGCGGCTTGCCCGCCAGGGCCGGAGAATAGGCCGCCAGCTCGGCCAGGATGATGCGGGCATCCTCGGCCGGGTCGGTGGCGGTGCCGTCGATCAGGTGCATCAGCACGGCGCTGCGCTCGACATGGCCGAGGAACTGGTCGCCCAGCCCGCGCCCTTCCGAGGCGCCCTCGATCAGCCCCGGAATATCGGCGATGACGAATTCGTGCCCGTCCACATGGGCCACGCCCAGATTGGGCACCAGCGTGGTGAAGGGATAGTCGGCGACCTTGGGCCGGGCGTTGGACACGGTGGCCAGGAAGGTGGATTTCCCGGCATTGGGCATGCCCAGCAGCCCGGCATCCGCGATCAGCTTCAGCCGCAGCCACAGGGTGCGCTCGACCCCCGGCAGGCCGGGATTGGCATGGCGCGGCGCCCGGTTGGTCGAGGACTTGAAATGCAGGTTGCCGAAGCCGCCATTGCCGCCCTTGGCCAGCAGCACGCGGCTTCCGACCTCGGTCATGTCGGCGACCAGCGTCTCGCCGTCCTCCTCCAGGATCTCGGTGCCGACGGGCACGCGCAGCACCACATCCTCACCGCCGGCGCCGGTGCGCTGGCTGCCCATGCCGTGCTGGCCGGTCCGTGCAAAGAAATGCTGCTGATAGCGAAAGTCGATCAGCGTGTTCAGCCCGTCCACGGCCTCGGCCCAGACATCGCCGCCGCGCCCGCCATCGCCGCCGTCCGGGCCGCCATATTCGATGAACTTCTCGCGCCGGAACGAGACGCAGCCCGCTCCGCCCCCGCCCGAGCGGATATAGACTTTGGCGAGATCGAGAAACTTCATGTCCGGTCCTTGCGGCGGTAGGGGGTTCGCGCCAGCCCTAAGCAAGCGCGGCCCCCTGCGCAAGCCGCCGCATCGCCCGGCGCGGGGGGCCTGACGGAACCGTGCGCGGGCGGCGGACGTTCGCCCAGACGGCAGCCGATACCGCAAACAGGAAAGGCAACCCCATGAATCAGATCATCTACCTTGTCGGCCTCGTGGTCGTGGTGCTGTTCATCCTGTCGGTTCTGGGCCTGCGCTGAGCCGCTTCCGCCCGCGCATTCCTGCGCCAAAGGGGTAGCAATTTTCGTCGCACCGCGTTAGAGGGCCGCCAATCCGGGGCGCATGGCCTCGCGCCATCCCTCCCACGAGGCCCTCATGGAAATTCGCAATATCGCCATCATCGCGCATGTCGATCATGGCAAGACGACCCTTGTCGACCAGCTTCTGAAGCAATCCGGCAGCTTCCGCGACAACCAGACCGTCGCCGAGCGCGCGATGGACAGCAACGATATCGAGCGCGAGCGCGGCATCACCATCCTGGCCAAGGCGACCAGCGTGGAATGGCAGGGCGCGCGCATCAACATCGTGGACACGCCCGGCCACGCCGATTTCGGCGGCGAGGTCGAGCGCATCCTGTCGATGGTGGACGGCGTGTGCCTGCTGGTCGATGCGGCCGAAGGCCCGATGCCGCAGACCAAGTTCGTGACCTCCAAGGCGCTGGCGCTTGGCCTGCGTCCCATCGTGGTGCTGAACAAGGTGGACAAGCCGGCGGCGGAACCCGAGCGCGCGCTGAACGAGGTCTTCGACCTGTTCGCCAATCTGGGCGCCACCGACGAGCAGCTTGATTTCCCGCATCTTTACGCCTCGGGGATTTCCGGCTGGGCCGATACCGACCTGGACGGGCCGCGCGACAGCATGAAGCCGCTGTTCGATCTGGTCATGCGCCATGTGCCCGAACCCGCCCAGACCGCCCGCCGGGACGAGCCGTTCCAGATGCTGGCCACCACGCTTTCCGCCGATCCCTTCCTCGGGCGTCTGCTGACCGGGCGGATCGAGGCCGGCAAGGTCCGCGCCGGCGATACCGTCAAGGCGCTGACCCGCACCGGCGAGCGGGTCGAGCAGTTCCGCGTTTCCAAGGTGCTGGCCTTCCGGGGCCTCACCCAGCAGCCCATCGACGAGGGCGTGGCCGGCGACATCGTGACGCTGGCCGGCATGGCCAGGGCCACGGTGGCCGACACGCTGGGCGCGCCGGAACGCGACGCCCCCCTGCCCGCCCAGCCCATCGACCCGCCGACCATCTCCGTCACCTTCGGCATCAACGACAGCCCGCTGGCCGGGCGCGACGGCAAGAAGGTCCAGTCCCGCGTCATCCGCGAGCGGCTGTTCAAGGAGGCCGAATCGAACGTCGCCATCCGCATCGAGGATACGCCGGGCGGCGAGGCCTTCGTGGTCTCGGGACGTGGCGAATTGCAGATGGGCGTGCTGATCGAAAACATGCGCCGCGAAGGGTTCGAACTGTCGATCTCCCGCCCCCGCGTCATCACCCGCGAGGAGGACGGCCAGCGGCTGGAGCCGGTCGAGGAAGTCATCATCGACGTGGACGACGACTTCACCGGCGCCGTGATCGAGAAGCTGACCGGCGACCGCAAGGGCGATCTGGTCGACATGCGCCCCGCCGGCGTCGGCAAGACCCGGATCATCGCGCATGTGCCCTCACGCGGGCTGATCGGCTATCACGGCGAGTTCATGACCGACACGCGCGGCAACGGCGTGCTGAACCGGCTGTTCCACGGCTGGGCGCCGTGGAAGGGCGCCATCACCGGCCGGCGTCAGGGCGTGCTGATCAGCATGGAGGACGGCGTGTCCGTGGCCTATGCGCTGTGGAACCTTGAGGAACGCGGGCGCCTGTTCATCGGTGCGCAGGAGCAGGTCTATCAGGGCATGATCATCGGCGAGCATTCCCGCGACAACGACCTTGAGGTCAACCCGCTGAAGGGCAAGAAGCTGACCAACGTGCGCGCCTCGGGCACGGACGAGGCGGTGCGGCTGACGCCCCCCGTGCGCATGTCGCTTGAGGAGGCGATCGCCTATGTCAACGACGACGAGCTGGTCGAGGTGACGCCCAAATCCATCCGCCTGCGCAAGCGGTATCTGGACCCCCACGAGCGCAAGCGCCAGTCCCGCGCCGCGGAGTGACATCTCAAAGGCCGCCACCGAAAGGGGCGGCCCTTTTCATCGGGGCCGAGGCGCCTTGCCCGCTTCTTCGTTGCGGAAACCCGCTCCGCCCTCGCCTCCGAAAGCGGCGGTCCTTCGGCGAAAGGCATCCGGCGGACGGCTTTCCGTTGCGGCGCGATCCCGTTTTGCCCGGCATGAGCCAAGCAGAGGCCACGCCATGCGGAAGCCCGAACCGGCCCCCTGCCGTATCGCGAGGATATCAAGCAGGCTCTCGACCTGCTGATCCCCTGCGACAAGGTGCTGCTGCCGACCGGCGACCCGACCGGGCATTGCCGCGAGGCCGGTCCGCAGGGGCTGGCCCTGCCCGAGGTCGATTTCCCGCCACCGGCGACCGGGAGCAGGCGGCACCGGTCCCCCTGCGAAATCGACTGCGGCAGCCCAAGCCGGATCACCCGTCGGTTGCTATTCTTCCCGCCCCCGAGCGACGAGGCCGGGCGGCGCCGCCATGTCAGCGGCGGCCCGAACCGGGACCTGATCGTGTCGCCCTCCCCCCCCTTGCGCAATCCGCCATGTCCCCCGGAGCCGCCAGGGAAACCCACCGGGAAATCCAGATGAGGAACGCCGCAAGGCGCAGGCCCGCCCCGGCTTCTTCGTTGCACGGATACCCGTTCCGCCCTCGCCGCCCATGACGAAACCAGCTTGAATCCCCGATCAAATCCCGTCTAGAATCCACCCATCGACCGAGTGGCAACTAGGGTTCCGGGCATCGCCGCTGGACCGAGCGTTGCGGAAACCGCAGGGGGCGCACATCCCCGCGGCTGCACCCAAGGGACAAAAGCCCAGGGGAGGAGACGTCGAGATCAGCCGACGCCGCTGGCGCAGGGAGGATTTCGATGACGCTGACCACGATCCTGATGGTCGTTGCCGCCGCCTTCATTCATGCAGGCTGGAACCTGATGGCCAAGCGCGCCGCCCGCGTCGGGCCGGCCTTCGTCATGGCCTATTCGCTGGTCTCCTGCCTCGCCTATGGGCCTTGGGTGGTCTGGCTGCTGGTGCAGGGCAGCATCGACTGGACCGGGCAGGCCGTCGGCATCGTGCTGCTGTCGGGGGGCATCCACCTGGCCTACAACCTCTGCCTGCAACGCGGCTATCAGGTGGCCGACCTGTCGGTGGTCTATCCGATCGCGCGCGGCACCGGGCCGATGCTGTCCACCATCGGCGCCTTCCTGATCCTGCGCGAAAGCCCCACCGCCTCGCGCGTGCTGGGCCTGCTGCTGGTGGTGGCGGGCATCCTGCTGATCGCCACGCAGGGCAGCCTCGGGGCCTTCCGCCGCCCCGAGGGCCATGCCGGCATCCGCTGGGGCACCGCCACCGGCGGGCTGATCGCCGGCTATACCGTCACCGACGCCTTCGCGGTCAAGGTGCTGGGCATCACGCCGGTGGTGCTGGACTGGATCACCAACCTGCTGCGCCTGGTGCTGCTGCTGCCCTTCTTCCTGCGCAACCCCGCCCGCGCGCTGGCGGCGATGCGCGGCTATTGGGGGCTGGCGGCGGCCATCGGGCTGATGTCGCCGCTGGGCTATATCCTGGTGCTGAGCGCGATGAGCATGGGCGCGCCGCTGAGCATCGTGGCCCCGATGCGGGAAATGTCGATGATGGTCGGCACGCTGATGGGCATGGCGGTGCTGAAGGAAACCGTGGGCTTCTGGCGGCTGGTGGGCTGCGCGGTGCTGATCGGCGGGGTGATCCTGCTCTCGGCGTCCTGATCCGTCCGCCACGGCGCGGAACCGGACCTGCGGCCGGAGGCCGAACACGGCCGCCCATCCGAGGCATGGCCACGCCGGGGAATGGCGCCGGAATCCTCCGGTCAGGGGAGCCGTGGACGATCAGGCGCCGACCGGAGCCGGCTTCGGCAGCGCCACCCGCCCACCGCAAGGCATGGCCGCCGGGGCGGGCGCAGGCGCCCTCCGGTCGGGGAAACCGGCGAGAGGTCCCGCGCGGACCAGTATCGGCTTCCGCACGCCTCGCCCATCCGAGGCATGGCCCCGCCGGGAACCGGCGCCGGCATCCTCCGGTCAGCGGCGCCGTGGACGATCAGGCAGCGGAGCGGGACCGGCGTCGGCAGCGCCACCCGCCCACCGCGAGGCATGGCCGCCGGAACGGGCGCAGGCGCCTTCCGGTCGGGGGAACTGGTGGGAGGCCCCGCGCGGACCAGTATCGGCTTCCGCACGCCTCGCCCATCCGAGGCATGGCCCCGCCAGAGAATAGCGCCGGAATCCTCCAGTCAGCGGCGCCGTGGACGATCAGGCGCCGACCGGAGCCGGCTTCCACACGCCCCGCCCGCCGCGTGTCCCGCCCTCCGGTCAGGCGACCGGATCATGCGCAGCGAGACCCGCGCCCTAGCCCATCCGCTCGGAGGCATAGCCGCCGGGGCTGGCCGGGAACACCACCGTGCGCCCGCCGTTCAGGAAGACCCGGTGGTGGATATGGGCATGCACCGCGCGGGCCAGCACCAGCGCCTCCACGTCGCGGCCGAGGCTGACGTAATCCGCCGGCGACTGGGCATGGGTGACGCGCACGGTCTCCTGCTCGATGATCGGGCCTTCGTCCAGGTCGGCGGTGACGTAATGCGCCGTCGCCCCGATCAGCTTGACCCCGCGCGCATAGGCCTGCTGATACGGTCCCGCCCCCTTGAAGCTGGGCAGGAAGGAATGGTGGATGTTGATGATCCGCCCCGACATTTCCGCGCAAAGCCGGTCGGAGAGCACCTGCATGTAACGCGCCAGCACCACCAGCTCGGCCCCGGATTCGCGCACCAGCTCCATCAGCCGCGCCTCGGCCTGCGGCTTGGTGGCCGCCGTGACCGGCACGTGGTGGAAGGGAATGTCGTGGCTGGAGACCAGTTTCTGATAAGTCAGGTGGTTCGACACCACCGCCACGATGTCGACGGGCAGCGCGCCGATGCGCCAGCGATACAGCAGGTCGTTCAGGCAATGGCCGAAATTCGACACCATCAGCAGCACCCGCGCCCGTGCCCCGGCATCGTGGATGGCCCAGTCCATGCCGAACTCCCCGGCCACCTGCGCGAATTCCGCCCGCAGCGCCTCGCCATCCCGGCCGAGCTGGGACGAGAAGCTGACCCGCATGAAGAAGCGCCCGTTCTCCGGGTCGTCGAACTGGGCGCTGTCGGTGATGTTGCAGCCGCGTTCGGCCAGAAAGCCGGCAATGGCCGCGACGATGCCGCGCCGCGTGCCGCAGGTGACGGTCAGCACGAACTCCACCGCGCGCGCCCCTTCAGATCTGCTTTTCGGGCATGGTGACGACCAGCCCGTCCAGATCGTCCGTCACCTTGATCTGGCAGGTCAGGCGCGAGCGTTCGGGGTCCGGCTCATAGGCGAAGTCCAGCATGTCCTCCTCCATCGGGTCGCGGGGGGGCAGCCGGTCCACCCAGTCGGGGGCGACATAGACATGGCAGGTCGAGCAGGCGCAGGCACCGCCGCAATCGGCGTCGATGCCGGGGATGCCGTTGTCGCGGGCGCCCTCCATCACGGTCATGCCGTTGGCGACATCGACCACATGGGCGGTTCCGTCATGCTCGATATAGGTGATCCTGGCCATCGCGCGCCTCCGTAGCTTGGGGCGGAGATATGCGAGCATGGCGAATTTGAAAACCCCCGGCGCGGGGCCGGGGGTCTCGGGGTTCAGTCGCGGGCCAGAAGATCGGTGATCCGGCGCACCGCCACGCGGCGGTTCTCGCGGATGTCGCCCTCCTGCGGCACTTTCAGGAACCGCTCGCCATAGCCCTGCACGACGAGATTCTCCGGCGGCACTCCGAAATATTCGGTCAGCGCCAGCGCCAGCGATTCGGCGCGGCGGTCCGACAGGGCGAGGTTCATCGCATCCGACCCCACGGTGTCGGTATAGCCCTCGACCAGGAACACCTCGCCGGGATTGGCGCGAACGTAATCGGCGATCACCTTGCCCAGCGCGGCAAGCTGGCGGGCCTGATCGGGCCGGATCGCCGCCGATCCGGTGTCGAAGGTGATCGCGTCGATATTGACCGGCGCCACCAGCGCCCGCACCCCGGCGATGTCGCGGATCTGGCCAAGGGTAAAGCGGCGCGACTGGTTCGCGGCGGCCTCCAGCGCCGTGCGCAGCGCCGCCTCGTCGGTCAGCGACGGCGCGGGCGCGGGACGGGCGGGCGGCGGCAGGTCGGCCACGCGCACCGGCTCGACCGCGGCGGTGTCGTCGATCAGCTTGACCTCCGAGCCGTCGGGATGGATCAGCGTCCGGCGCAGCACGCGCAGGTTGGCGTCGCGGATCGTCACCACGCGCGAGCCGTCCTCGCGCGTCACCACGATGCGCGAGGAGCCGTCCTCGAACTCCTGCGTCTGCACCTGCGCACCGGGCTGGAACATCAGCGCGCTGTCGTCCTTCAGCACCTGCTGCGAGCCGTCCTGACGGGTGATCACCACCCGGTCGCCCGAGTTCAGCGCCACCTGCCCGTTGTCGCCCACGGCCTGCCCCACGGCATAGCCGGCCAGCCCCGCCAGCAGCGCCCGCGCCAGTTCGCGGTCGCGGTTCGAGCCGGAGCCGGAGCCTGCGGCCTCCTGCGTGCCCTGCATGGCGGCGGCGACCGAGGTGGCGAAATCCTCCGCCGAGGAGCGGGCGGATTCCTCGGTCACGGTGATCGCCTCGCCCTCGTCGGCGGCATCGTCGGCGATGTCCAGCGCGGCGGCCACGGGCACCTCGGCCTCGGCGGCAAGGGTGGCGGCCTCGTCGGGTTCCTCGGCGCGGGCCTCGGGCGGGGTCTCGGCATCGGCCGCGGCGGCCTCGGTCCCCTCACCCTCGCCGGCCAGCAGGTCGGCCAGAGCGTCGGCATCGGGGGTTTCGGCGGCTTCGCCATCGGCGGCCTCCGCGGTTTCGGCGGCCGCTTCGCCATCGCTCGCAACGGCGTCGGGGGTCGTCGCGCTGTCGGCCCCCGTGGCTTCATCGGCCCCCGCGGTTTCGGTGGCTTCGGCAGCGGTTTCGCCGTCGTCCTCGGTCGCCTCGACGGCCCCATCTTCGGCCGGCGCGGGGTCCTCGGCTGGGGCGGGGTCCGTGCCGGCCGCCTCCGCCGCCGCGCCGGCGCCGCCCTCGCCCGTCAGCCGCTGCGCCATGTCCGCCTCGGCGGGAGGCTCGGGCACATCGGCAGCGGCGGCCTCGTCCGGCGCCGGCGCGGCCGCTTCTGGCACGTCGGCAGCCGTCTCCTCGGCGGCCGCCTCCGGCTCGGGGACCGCTTCCGGTTCGAGGGCGGCCTCCGCATCCGGTGCCTGCCCGGTCGCTTCCGGCTCGGGCGCGGCCTCGGTGGCGGCTTCCGGTTCCGGCGCCGCATCCTGCGCACCGACAGGCGCCGGCAGGATGCTGCCATCCTCGCCCAGCACCACAGCGACGCCACCGGGCGTCACCAGCGGGCAGCCGGGCGGGGCGCCGTCATCGGCGCAGGCCAGCCCGTCCACGGTCAGCCCGCCGGCCAGTTCCTGCGCAAGCCTTGCGGCCGCATCCTGCTGCCCGGCCTCGATCCGGTCTGGCGTGACTGCCTCCTGCGCGATGCCGATCTGGGGGGCGGCGACCGCGATCATGGCGGCCAGCGCCGTGGTCTGGCGGAAGGTTCGGGACATCGGTTCGTTCCTCGCTTGTCGCGTTACGGGCAACCAACCCGCCCCGCCCGGCATCGTTCCGGCCAGCTTGCGCAATCGTGATCGGCGCGGCAACATCCTGTTGCACACTGGCCCGCCGCAGCCTATCCAGTACGCCACCTGATCCGGAGGAGACCCCGATGACCGATCGCCCGAAGCTGAAGGCCAAGGACGCGCCCGACCTGAACCGCTTCAAATGGGAGGACCCCTTCCTGCTGGAGGACCAGCTGACCGAGGAGGAGCGCATGCTGCGCGACGCCGCGCGCAGCTATGCCCAGGACAAGCTGATGCCGCGCGTCCTCGAAGCCTATGCCCATGAGAAGACCGACCCCGCCATCTTCGCGGAAATGGGCGAGATGGGCCTGCTGGGCGTCACCGTACCGGAGGAATATGGCGGGCTTGGCGCCGGCTATGTCAGCTATGGCCTGATCGCGCGCGAGGTCGAGCGCGTCGACAGCGGCTATCGCTCGATGATGTCGGTGCAGTCCTCGCTGGTGATGTATCCGATCTATGCCTACGGCTCCGAGGAGCAGCGCAAGAAGTATCTGCCCAAGCTGGCCACGGGCGAGTGGATCGGCTGCTTCGGCCTGACCGAGCCGGATGCCGGCTCCGATCCGGGCGGCATGAAGACCACCGCGAAGAAGACCGCGAACGGCTATCTGCTGAACGGGTCGAAGATGTGGATCTCGAACAGCCCGATCGCCGATGTGTTCATCGTCTGGGCGAAATCGGACGCGCATGGCGGCAAGATCAGGGGCTTCGTGCTGGACAAGGGCACCAAGGGGCTTTCCGCGCCGAAGATCCAGGGCAAGCTGTCCCTGCGCGCCTCGATCACCGGCGAGATCGTGCTTCAGGATGTCGAGGTCGGCGAGGATGCGCTGCTGCCGCATGTCGAGGGGCTGAAGGGTCCGTTCGGCTGCCTCAACCGCGCCCGCTACGGCATCGCCTGGGGCGTGCTGGGCGCGGCCGAGTTCTGCCAGCATGCCGCGCGGCAGTATGGTCTCGACCGCCACCAGTTCAAGCGCCCGCTGGCCGCGACCCAGCTTTACCAGTTGAAGCTGGCCAACATGGAGACCGAGATCGCCCTGGGCCTGCAAGCCTGCCTGCGCGTCGGCCGCCTGCTGGACGAGGCCCGCGCCGCGCCCGAGATGATCAGCATCATCAAGCGCAACAACTGCGGCAAGGCCCTCGACATCGCCCGCATCGCCCGCGACATGCATGGCGGCAACGGCATTTCCGAGGAGTTCCACGTCATGCGCGTGGCCACCAACCTTGAGACCGTGAACACCTACGAGGGCACGCATGACGTTCATGCGCTGATCCTCGGCCGGGCGATCACCGGCTTGCAGGCTTTCGCGTAACCGGCCAGGTGTGGGGGGGTCCCCCCACACCCCGCACCGCGTCGCCATACGTTTCGGGAATGGTGCGTGTAAACACGCACCCTACATCCACCGCGCCCGTAGGGTGCGTGCGTGCACGCACCATTCCCCCCGGCGCGGGGCCTTTCCTTTTACAGGGGTGAAACCCTACCCCGCCCCACACCGTGGCGCATCGCCATCCGTTTCGGAACACGCCCGTAGGGTGCGTGCTCGCACGCACCATTCCCCGGCAGAAAGTCCCGCGCGGAGCCTTATCCTTTTACAGCATCCGACCGGGGTCCAGCCGGTCCTGCAAGCGCCACGCCGCCGCGCGCGCGAAATCGCGCAGCAGGCGGGCGCGGCGGGCGGCAGGCAGTTTCCGCGCCTCGGGCTGGCGCAGGATTTCCGCATCATGGGCGTTGGCGACGATCAGCCCGGCATCCTGCGGCAGCAGGTCCTGCGGAAAGCCGGCATCCACGGCCCAGAAATAGCGGTCGCAGAAATCCAGATAGCCCTGCCATTTGCGGTCCATCAGGAAATCGGCGCGGCAGGACTTGCATTCGACGATCCAGACCTCGCCCGTCCCGGTCACCGCCATGACATCGACGCGCAGCCCGCGCTGCGGGACGAATTCGGGCATGGCGGCATGGCCCATCGCCCGCAGCAGGCGCATGGTGCCGCGCGCGAGAAGCTGGCCTTGCATGAGGGGCGCATCCATGCGCCGACCATGAACGAAATGGGAACCCGCCGCAAGGCCCGGCGCCCCCTTGCGGCGGCCCGGCGGCGCCCCTATCTTGAGCGGTGGCGGGCTTCTGCTCTTCCCGTGACCGGCATCTTTTCCAGTGGCCGATAACCTTTCCGAAGGGAGCTGGCTCTCGCGGGGTCCTGGCCTCGTGATCCGGCGCCCACCTGACTTGTCAGGCTCTCGGGAAATTCACGCCGGCACGGTCGCTGCGGTTCCCGCCACCCTTCCGCCCTCCTGCCGAATTGGCCCGGCATGCCATCATAAGGGTGGAAACGCGCACCCGAATCTGGCACTCATTGGCGACATTCGCCGCAAACAGGGTTGCTCCATGTCCTATCAAGAAATTCTGTCCGCCGCCGGCCTGACCGAGGCCGAACTGACCGGGGGCGACCTGCCGGTTCACTCGCCCATCGACGGGACCGAGATCGCCCGCGTCCACCAGACCAAGGCCGCGGACATGCCCGCGGTCATCGCCCGCGCCAACGAAGCCTTCCTGAAATGGCGCACCGTTCCCGCGCCGCGCCGGGGCGAGCTGGTGCGCCTGCTGGGCGAGGAACTGCGCGCCGCCAAGGCCGAGCTGGGCGCCGTGGTGACCATCGAGGTCGGCAAGATCACCTCCGAGGGCCTTGGCGAGGTTCAGGAAATGATCGACATCTGCGACCTGGCCGTGGGCCAGTCGCGCCAGCTTTTCGGCCTCTCCATCGCGTCCGAGCGTCCCGGCCACCGCATGGTCGAGACCTGGCAGCCGATGGGTCCGGTCGGCATCATCACCGCCTTCAACTTCCCGGTGGCGGTCTGGGCGTGGAACGCGGCGCTGGCGTTGATCGCCGGCGATCCGGTGATCTGGAAGCCCTCGGAAAAGACCCCGCTGGCGGCACTGGCGACCATGAAGATATTCGAGCGCGCGCTGGCGCGGTTCGGCGACGACGCGCCCGAGGGGCTGGCGCAACTGGTCATCGGCCACGCCGATATCGGCGCGGCACTGGTCGAATCGACCGAGGTGCCGATCATCTCGGCCACCGGCTCGACCCGCATGGGCCTGGCGATCGGGCCGAAGGTCGCGGCGCGCTGGGGCCGCTCCATCCTGGAGCTGGGCGGCAACAACGCCATGATCGTCGCGCCCTCGGCGGACCTGGACATGGCCGTGCGCGCCATCGTGTTCTCGGCCGTGGGCACGGCGGGCCAGCGTTGCACCAGCCTGCGGCGGCTGATCGTCCACAACTCGATCAAGGACGATCTGGTGGCCAAGCTGGTCAAGGCCTATGGCTCGCTGCCCATCGGCGACCCGCGCAAGGAGGGCACGCTGATCGGCCCGCTGATCGACCAGAACGCGCTGAACACGATGCAGAAGGCGCTGTCGGATGCGCGGGCGCAGGGCGGGACGGTGCATGGCGGCGAGGCCGTCGAGGCGGTGAAGGGCGGCGTCTATGTCGCCCCGGCCATCGCCGAGATGCCCGGCCAGACCGATGTGGTGAAGACCGAGACCTTCGCCCCGATCCTCTACGTCCTCGGCTATGACGCGTTCGAGGAGGCGCTGCACCTGCAAAACGACGTGCCGCAAGGCCTGTCCTCGTGCATCTTCACCATGAACATGCGCGAGGCCGAGGCCTTCACCTCGCCCGCCGGTTCGGATTGCGGCATCGCGAACGTCAATATCGGGCCTTCGGGCGCCGAGATCGGCGGCGCCTTCGGCGGCGAGAAGGAAACCGGCGGCGGGCGCGAAAGCGGCTCGGATTCGTGGAAGGCCTATATGCGCCGCCAGACCAGCACGGTGAACTATTCCTCGGCCCTGCCGCTGGCCCAGGGCGTGAAATTCGATTTCTGATCGAAGCCTTCGCAATGACAGGACGGCGCCCCTCGCGGGCGCCGTTTTTCGTCATGCGATGGCCCATGAAGCGGCCGGGCCGCCGTTGACGCGGGATGATGCGGCGGGCCGGGGATCGAACGGGACGCGCCCGGCCTTGCTCGGGCCGCGTCCCGCCGGCGCGCCCGAAGGGGCCGGGATCGCGGCCCGCCTTCCGGCCGCGTGCCTGTCAGGCAGGACCGCCTTGCGCGGGCCTCACCTTGCGGCCGCCTGTCGGGCGATGATCTCGATCATGCGCTGGCGGGCGGCCTCGGGCAGGTCGTCGGGCAGGTCGGCCTCGGTTGCCGGGGTGTCGCCGACCTGGATCAGCATGACCATCCCCATCGTGTAATGCGGCGAGCATTTGATGCCCCAGATGCCGGTCGCGGTCAGGGTGACCTCGATTTCCTCGTCGATCCTGCCGGTGAACTTCTCGCCGCCCTCGGGGATCATGCCGGCGATGGTGGCGGCGTTGTGGCCGGGGCTGGCGGCGAGGAACCTCACCGTATCGCCGGGCCGGATCACCAGATAATCCGGCTCATACGGCATCGGGCCGGTGTCGTTGCGGTTGAGCATCCTGACCTCATGCGTCTCGGCAAGGGCCGACAGGGGCAGGAGGCACAGCAGGGCGGCGCGAAGCAGCATGGGGTTCCCTTTCAGGTCAGGCGCTGGAAGGCGAAGACCGGGCGGCCGCCGCCGGGATGGGGGATCAGCCGGGCCTCGACGCCGAAAATGTCGCGGATCAGGGCGGGCGTGAGGATCTCGGCCGGCGGACCAAGCGCCGCGCAACGGCCGGCGCGCAGCACCATCACCCGGTCGCAATGCAGCGCGTGGTGCATGTCGTGCAGCGCGATCACCGTGGTGACGCCCAGCCCCGCGATCAGGTCGAGGATGCCCAGCTGGTGGTGGATATCCAGATGGTTCGTCGGCTCGTCCAGCAGCAGGATGCGCGGGGCCTGGGCATGGGCGCGGGCGATATGGGCGCGCTGGCGCTCGCCCCCCGACAGCGACGACCAGTCGCGCCCGGCCAGATGCGCCATGTCCACCGCCGCCAGCGCGGCCGTCACCGCCGCGTCGTCCGCCGGCCCCCAGGGGCGCAGCGGGCCGAGCCAGGGGGTGCGGCCCAGCTCCACCGCGTCGCGCACGCTGATGCGGTCATGGGTATCGGCCGCCTGCGCGACCAGCGCCAGCCGCTGCGCGATCTGCCGGCGGCGCAGGCGGGCCATCGGCCGGCCCTCCAGCCGGACCTCGCCCCGGCTGGGCCGCGTGAGGCCGGCCATGATGTTCAGAAGCGTGGACTTGCCCGAGCCATTGGGACCGATCAGGCCCAGCGTCTCGCCCTGATGCAGCGTGAGGCTGACATCCGCCAGAATGTCGCGCCCCGCGATCCTGCGGGCGGCACCGATCACCTCCAGCACCGGCCTCATCGCCCCCGCCCCCGGATCATCACCACGGCAAAGGCCGGGGCGCCGACAAGGGCAGTGATGACGCCGATGGGCAGCACCTGCCCCGGAATGACGATGCGCGACACCACGTCCGAGATCACCAGGAACACCGCCCCCGCCAGCGCGGTGGCCGGGACCAGCCGCACATGGCGCGGGCCGACGAGAAAGCGCATCGCATGCGGCACCACCAGCCCGACGAAGCCGATGGCCCCGGCGATGGAGACCATGACCGCCGTGACCAGCGCCGCCGTGCCGATCAGCACCGCCTGCGTGCGCCGCAGGTCGATGCCCAGCGCGGCGGCGGCATCGGCGCCGAAGGTGAAGGCGTCCAGCGCGCGGGCATGCCACAGCGTCACCACCAGCCCCAGCGCCGCCACCGGCACCGCCAGCCGCGCATCCGGCCAGCGCACGCCGGACAGGTTGCCCAGCAGCCAGAACATGATGCCGCGCGCCTGTTCGGCGCTGGCCGATTGCGCGATGATCAGCGCGGTCAGGGCGTTGAACATCTGCGACCCGGCAATGCCGGCAAGGATGATGACGCCCGCGCCGCGCATGCCGCTGCCGCCACCGGCCACGCGCGCCAGCATCGTCACCAGCCCGAAGGCCACCAGCGCACCGGCAAAGGCCCCCGCCGACATGGACAGAAGCCCCGCGCCCACGCCGGCCACGGCGATCAGCACCGCGCCCGTGGAGGCCCCGGCGGAAATGCCCAGCAGGTAAGGCTCGGCCAGCGGGTTGCGCAGCAGCGCCTGAAGGATCAGCCCCGACAGCGCCAGGCTGGCGCCGCCGCAGGCCGCCACCACCGCCCGCGACAGCCGATAATGCCAGATCACGCCGGCGTCGATCGCGTCCACCGGGCGCTCGGCCAGCCCGGCCTTGACCGCCAGCACGTCGAACACGGTGGAGAGCGGTATCCGCGTCTCGCCCACCGCCGTGCCGAACAGCAGCGCCGCGACCAGCACGAAGGGCGCCAGCCACAGCCAGCCCGCGCGGCCGGTCGCGGCGCGCGGCGTCATTTCAGCCCGAACCCGGCCAGCGCACCGGCCAGATCCTCAAGCGCGAAGATCGAGCGCACCGAAGGGTCCATCGCATTCGCCGGGATGGTCAGGATGCGGTCGGCCTTGACGGCCTCCATCTGGCCGGTCACCGGGTCCGAGGTCAGGAAGTCGCGCTTGACCGCGATGTCATCGGCCGGGAAGCGGCGGCGGTCCATCTCGGCGGCGACGATGAAGGCGGGGTTGGCCTTGGCGATGGTCTCCCAGCCCACGGTCGGCCATTCCTCGGCCGAGTCGCTGACATTGGCCACGCCCAGCTTGGACAGCATCCAGCCCGGCACGCCATAGGCCCCGGCGATATAGGGGTCGATCTCCAGATCGGCCGAGGAATACCAGAACAGGGCCGCGATGCCCTCGGGCAGCTCCAGCGCCCGCGCCTTGTCCACGGCGGCGGCCTCGCGGGCCTTCAGGTCGGCGATGACCGCCTCGCCGCGCTCCGACACGTCGAAGATCGCCGCCAGTTCCTCGATGCCCTGATAAAGGGTCGCGGTGTCGAACATGACGCTGCGCGCGCCGTCCATGCTTTGCGTATTGTCCTTGCCGATGCATTCCGTGGGCATGATCCAGCTTGGGATATGCGCGTCATCGAACATCTCGCGGGTGCCGACCGCGCCTTGCGGGCCGATCATCCATTCATAGGCCGTCACCACCAGGTCCGGCTTCTTCGCCAGCACGCTTTCGAAGCTGGGGGCGTTGTCGGCCAGCCGCTCGGTGCCCGCATCGACGGATTCGAACTCCGGCAGGACCGGGTTGACCCACAGCGCGGTGCCCGCCACCTTGTCGCCGAGGCCCAGCATATACAGGATTTCGGTGGTGCTCTGCCCGACGCTGACGACATGCTCGGGCGCCTTGTCGATGGTGACGGAGTGCCCGCAACTGGTCAGCGTCAGCGGGTATTCCGTGCCCGCCAGCGCCATCGGCGCAAGGGCGAGGGTGGCGACGATCGCCGTGGTGGATTTCAACATGATGATCCTTCCGCTGCATCATGGCAGGCCGGAAGGGGCGGACAGCAGCAGGCAAGGGGGCGCCCGACACATGCCACGCCCGAGCCGACCCGCTCGGGTTTGGTCCAGTCCGTCGGCAGGTCTCCTGACTGGCGGGTCACAGCTGGGATGTGGCCTTCCCATGACCCGAAGGCCACAGTGGCATCGTCACATCCTGCTCGCCGCCTACAGTTGCGGGGGCAGTTCCGGTTCGGGGCTGGCGCCCCGGCGGATTCCCTTTCAATTCCTTTCGGAAACCGACAGGGCGTCACTAGCCGCTGGGCTGTCTGCAATGCAAGCACTATCCGCCGGGGGGAACGCGGCCGCCGTGCCGGCCTTCAGGACCGTCTCGCTGGACCGGCGCGACCTCGCGCAAGGCCCCGGCATGGAAAGCGGGGCGGAGACGATGCCCGGCTTCATCGGGGCGGTGGTGCGCGGCCCCTGCCCGGCCGGGACAGGGATCGACGAGGCGGTGCGGATGGCGACGCGGCCGCCATTTGCGCCGGAATGCCGTGGCCCGGATGAAACGGGCCGGGACATGGCCCGGCACCACGCCGGTGATTGCGATGGTCGGGCCGAGGCGGAGGAGCCTGAACGGAAAGCCGCGACAATGGCTGTCGGCGGGAATTCCCGCCAGCCGGCCCGGATCGGCCTAGCCGATACGACGCCCGCGACGGGGGTGAGGACGGGATAGGCCGGCATCACCAGCACCGGCAGGCAGATCGGCAATCAGGCCGGGCGCGGGTCACGGACCCGCCGGCATCCGGTGCCGCGCATGGTTGCGCATCCCTCCCCCGGTTTGACGGGGCTTGACGGCCTTTCGGGGCAAGCCCGCCGGAGCGGGACCGGTTTGCCCAGGAAGGCCGGCAATCCGGCACGGCCTTGCCGAAGGGGTGTGCCTATCGCGCGCCCCAGGTATCGCTGAGGCGATAGCCCTCCGGCCAGGGGTCGTCCGGGTCCAGCAGGTGCTGGTGGATGCCCGAGATCCAGCCCCGGCCGGAGATCTCCGGCAGGATCGCCGGGATGTCGCCCACCGTGGCCGTGCCGACGATCCGCCCCTGAAAGGTCGAGCCGATCAGCGACACCGTGGTCAGCCGGTCGCCCATCCCCATCTGCCCGCGCGCATGCAGCACCGCCATCCGCGCCGACAGCGCCGTGCCGGTGGGCGAGCGGTCGACCTTGCCCGGCCGGATCGCCACGGCGGAACCGGCGCGCAACTCCGTCCCCTGCCGCTCGACCGCGCCGGCGAACAGGGTAAAGGAGAAATGCCGCCAGTCCGGGTTCTCCGGGTGGTGGAATCCCAGTTGCTCGTCGCCGGCGCGGGTGATGCGCATGCCCAGCGTGGCGATGTCATGGGCCTCATCCGGGGTCAGCGAAAAACCAAGGGCCGGCGCATCGACAAAGACGAAGCTGTCGCCGCCATAGGCGGTATCGACGCGCAGGGTGCCCAGCCCCTCGACTTCGAGGGGGGCATCCAGCTTCGCGGCAAAGCTGGGCAGGTTCTGGACGAAAATCCGCTCGGCCTTGCCGTTCCGGCATTCGGCACGGACGCGAACCAGCCCGCCCGGCGCCTCCAGCGTGATATGCGTCTCCGGCTCGGTCATCGGCAGGATGCCGCTGTCCAGCAGCACCGTGGAGACGCAGATCGAGTTGGAGCCGGACATGGGCGGGTTGTCCTCCGGCTCCATGATGATGAAGGCGGCGTCGGCCTCCGGATGCCTGGGCGGCACCAGCAGGTTGACATGGCGAAACACCCCGCCGCGCGGTTCGTTCAGCACGAAATTGCGCAGCGTCTTGTCGTTCCACAGGAAGCGCGACTGCTCCCAGATGGTATCGCCGGGGGGCGGGGCGACGCCGCCGACGATGACATCGCCGACTTCGCCCTCGGCATGGGCGGAAATGACGTGGACGGCCTTGGTGCTGCGCATGGGTTACTCCAGCCAATTGGGAAGGGTATGGGGCGCCCGGCCGGTCAGGGCGGCGTCGGCGCAGGCGGCAAGGCTGCCGAAGCGGATCGCGCGGCCCGACAGGCCCGGCCCGTAATGGGCGTATTTGCCGGAATTGGTCATCAGCGCGCGGGTCTGCGGCGGGAAGACCGGCTCGGAGATCGAGCACCAGCACAGGTCCGGCAGCACCCGCACCCCAGCGCCTTCCAGCCGCGCCAGCGTGCCGTCCTTGCGCGCGGCCTCGATCACCTGCCGGCCGGTGGTCAGGATGGTGGCGATGGCCACCCGCTGCCCGTCCAGCAGCCGGGCCAAGGCCCGCGCCTCGCCCAGCGAGGCATGCGGGCTGCCGATGGCGACCAGTTCCACCGCCTCCGGCCCGTTGTTCAGCTCGCGCCAGCCGGCCACCATGTCGGCGCGGGTGATGCGGGCGCGGTCGGCATCGGGCGCGAGCAGATGCGCCTCGGGCGTCACCCCCTCGACATGCAGCATCGGCGCGGCGGAGGTGGTGCCGAACGCCGCGCACAGCGCCTTCAGCGCCTCCGGGTCCGGGCGCGCCCCGCCCAGCCGCAGCAGGGGAATGCGATCCGGCGCCGCCCGCCCGGCCAGCCAGCCCAGCAGCGGCCAGACCGCATCGTCGGCGCCCTCGGGCATCGCCACCTCGATCACCCGCCGCGCCATGCGGTTCTCGTCCAGATAGACACCAGACAGCGGCGCCCGCCCGGTCAGCGCGATGCAGAGGTCGAGGAAATCCGGGTGCTTGGCCGTCCGCGCGCCCAGCACCGAATTGGCATAGATCACCGCATTGGATTCCGCCCAGGCGATGGATTCGCCTATGCCCGGCGGATCGTCCAGCAGATAGGGCGAGCAGGTGAAGGTCGGCCGGCAGCCCATGCGCACATAGGCATCGGCCAGCCTCTGCGCCGGCCCGCCAAAGCTGGGCGGCACCCCCTGTTCGCGCCAATGGCCATGATCGACGGAAATGGCGTTCATCGTCGTCGGCACCACGACGCGCGCGCCCAGATCGGCCATCGCCTCGGCAAAGGTCAGGTTGGCCGGGCTGGCATAGATGCAGCCGTCGATATGGCCGCGCGTCACGCAGGTCAGGCGTGGCGCTCCCTGATTGGCGGCCATCGCGCAGATGATCCGCATCGCCTGCCGGGCGCCCTCGCCTTGCGCCCCGTCCAGCATCGCGCGATCCTCGGGCGTCAGGTCCAGGGCCGAGGCCGCCGGCGGGGTGAGCGGCAGCGTCAGGCCGGGGGCCTCGATGGCCGCCGGGCTGACCCTTGCCTCGCCCGCCTCGGCCAGCGCCGCGAAAGCCTGCGGCGACAGGCGCAGCACCGGCAGCGGCTTGCCGAACATCTCCGCCGCGACCAGGGCGCCCAAAGTCACCACATCCTCGGGTTCCGAAAAAATCAGCGCCGCCGGCGCCCGCCCGGTCAGCGCCAGGTCCAGCAGCACCCCCGACCCCGTGCAGGAGCCACGGGTGGAGGGCATCATCAGCACCGCGCCGGTGATGCATTGCCCATGCAGCGGGTGGTGCACGTCGATCACGCAGCCGGTGGCCGGATCGACGCCTCCCCAGAAGCTCAGCGGTTCCTGCGTGGCCAAGACGGGGCCTTGCGCGACCCCGCCCAGAATGCTGCGCGCCGCGATCATTTCACCACGAAACCATGCGCATAGGGGTCGCGGTCGTCGATGGTGATGGTGTTGATGCCGGTCTGGCGCGCCCAGCCGCCGATGGAGGGGATGATCGCGGCCCGCCCGGCGACCTCGGTGGCCGCCTCGACCCGGCCCTTGAAGATGCTGCCGATGATGGATTCGTGCCAGAACTCGTCCCCGACCTTCAGCCTGCCCTTGGCGGCCAGTTGCGCCATCCGCGCCGAGGTGCCGGTGCCGCAGGGGCTGCGGTCGATGGCCTTCTCGCCATAGAACACCGCGTTGCGGGCGTGCGCGCCGGGCTGGGTCGGCGCGCCGGTCCATTCGATATGCGACAGCCCGTTGATCTGCGGATGCTCGGGGTGGACGAATTCATACTTGTCGTTCAGGGCCTTGCGCAGTTTCGGCGACCAGCCGACCAGTTCCCCGGCGGTATGGTCGGCCATGTCGCGGAAATTCTTCTGCGGCTCGACGATGGCATAGAAATTGCCGCCATAGGCCACGTCGACGACGATCTCGCCCAGACCCTCGACCTCCGCCGTCAGCCCCTCGGCATAGAGGAAGCCCGGCACGTTGGTCAGCCGCACCTCCTCGACGAAGCGGCCCTCCTGGCGATAGGTGATGTCGACCTTGCCGGCGGGGGTCTCGATGGACAGACGCCCCGGCTCGCGCGGGGTGATGAGGCCGTTCTCGATCCCCATCGTGATGGTGCCGATGGTGCCGTGGCCACACATCGGCAGGCAGCCCGAGGTCTCGATGAACAGCACCGCCACGTCGCAATCGGGGCGCGTCGGCGGATAGAGGATGGAGCCGGACATCATGTCGTGGCCGCGCGGCTCATACATCAGGCCGGTGCGGATCCAGTCATAGTCCCGCAGGAAATGCGCCCGCTTTTCCAGCATGTTGGCGCCTTCCAGACGCGGCCCGCCGCCCGAGACCAGCCGCACCGGATTGCCGCAGGTATGCCCGTCGAAGCAGGAGAAGGTATGAACGCCCATGATGGCCCTCAGAAACGTTGCGGGGAAAAGGGGGACAGGTCGATGGCCGGCCGCGCGCCGCTCACCAGATCGGCGACCAGCCGCGCGGTGCCGGCCGATTGGGTCAGGCCCAGATGGCCGTGGCCGAAGGCATGGATCACCCGGTCGCTGTCGCGGGCGCGGCCGATGGCCGGCAGGCTGTCGGGCAGCGAGGGGCGAAAGCCCATCCATTGCACGCCGCCCTCGGGCTTGAGGCCGGGCAGGAAGGCGCGGGCCTTCTTCAGCATCGCCTCCGACCGGCGGAAATTCGGCGGCAGCTTCAACCCGCCCAGCTCCACCGCACCGCCGACGCGGATGCCGGTGGACAGGCGGCTGACCACGAAACCATGCCCGCCGAAGGTGACTTGCGTGCGCAGATCGAAGGCATCCGAAGGCAAGGTGGTGTTATAGCCACGCTCGGTCTCCAGCGGGATCTTTTCGCCGATGGTTCGGGCGATGCGGTGCGAGAACGCCCCGGCCGCCAGCACCACCTTGCCGGCGCGGCGGCTGGTGCCGTCGGCCAGCTTCACCTCGAGCCCATCCGCGCCGGGCACCAGCGCCACGACCTCCCCAATGTCCAGAGAACCGCCGTTCTCGCGAAGGCGATCCGCCAGCGCGATGGTATAAAGCCTTGGATCGGCGATGGAATACCAGCCGGGGGTGAAGGTGCCCTTGACGAAGCGCGGCGCAAGGCCGGGCTGGATTTCGGCCATCTCGGCGGCGTCCATATGCCGGAACTCGATGCCGTGATCGGCGCGGGCCTGCCAGCCGGGTAGTGCTGCGCGGAACTCGGCCTCGCTTTCATAGACCTGCAAATTGCCCTTCTTGTGCAGCAGGCCCAACGTGCCGGTGGCGGCAAGGAACGGCTCCAGCTCGGCCCTGGACAGGTCCATCAGCGCGGTCTGCGCCGTCGTCGAATGCGCCACCCGCGAAGGCGAGCAGGCCCGCCAGAACCGATACATCCACGGCGCGATGCGCAGGGCATAGGAGGGCGGCACCGAAAGCGGTCCCAGCGGGTCCAGCAGCCATTTGGGCGCCTTGCGCATGATGCCGGGCGAGGCCAGCGGCAGGATGTCGGTAAACGCAAACGCCCCGGCATTGCCGGCAGAGGCTCCGGCCGCCGGCCCCTCGCGGTCCAGCACCGCGACCGACAGCCCGCGCCCCTGCAAGCCCAGCGCGGCGGACAGGCCCACCACGCCGGCGCCGATCACGATCACATCCGGTTGCATCATGCCCTCAATGCGTCGCGGCGAGGAATTTCTGCAACTCCTCGTTCTGCGGGTTGCCGAAAAGCTGCTCGGGCGGGGCGATCTCGGCCATCACGCCCTTGTGGAAGAAGGCCACGCGATCAGACACTTCGCGGGCGAACTTCATCTCATGCGTGACGCAGATCATGGTCATCCCGGCCGCCGCCAGGCCGCGCATCGTATCCAGAACCTCGCCCACAAGCTGCGGGTCCAGCGCCGAGGTCACCTCGTCGAACAGCATGTAGTCGGGCGACATCGCCAGCGCGCGGGCGATGGCCATGCGCTGCTGCTGGCCGCCCGACAGCCGGCCGGGATAGGTGGTCAGCTTGTCGCCCAGCCCCACCCGGCCAAGCTGCTTGACCGCCTCGGCCTCGGCTTCGGCCTTGCTGCGCCCCAGCACCTTGCGCGGCGCCAGCATGACGTTTTCCAGCACGGTCAGGTGCGGGAAGGCGTTCCATTGCTGGAAGACGATGCCGATCTTGCGCCGCAGCTTGTTCAGGTCGGTGGACTTGGCGTAAACCTCGATGCCGTCGACGACGATCCGCCCGGAATCAATGGGTTCCAGCCCGTTGATGCAGGTCAGCAGCGTCGACTTGCCCGAGCCGGAGCCGCCGATCACGGTCAGCACCTCGCCCTTCTGCACGGTCAGGTCGATGCCTTTCAGCACCTCCAGCTGTCCGAAGGATTTGCGGACGTTCTCGATCTCAATCATTGGACCACCGTTTTTCCAGATAGCCCCCAAAGCGGGCGACGGGGAAGCTGATGAGGAAATAGAACAGGCCGCAGATCATCAGCAGGAACAGCGGCTCTTGCAGGCGGGTGATCAGGATTTGCGTGGATTTCAGCAATTCCACCACCTGCACGATGAAGACCAGCGCCGAATCCTTCATCACCCCCAGCGCCAGCCCGATCCACGAGGGCAGCGCCACCCGCGTCGCCAGCGGCAGCACGATGTTGCGCATGTCCTGGCCCCAGGTCATCCCCAGGCTGCGGCTGGCGCGGCGCAGGGTCAGCGGCACCGACTCGATGCCGCCGCGCACGATCTCGGCGCAATAGGCCGAGGTGTAAAGCGACAGCACCCCGCAGGCGATGCTGAGGCCCGAGATGCGGAAGCCCAGCACCGTGGTCACGAAGGCATTGGCCAGCACAAGCTGGATCAGCAGCGGGATCGAGCGGAAGATGTCCAGCACGAAGGTCAGCGGCGCCGCCCACCACGGCCCGATCTGATAGCGCACCACCCCGAAGACGATGCCCAGGATGGTGCCGAAAAAGACCGAGATCGCCGTCACCATGATCGTCATCCCTGCGCCCTTGGCGAGGAAGATCAGGTCGTTGGCCGTCAATGCCGTGTCGAACATCGCAGCCCCCTCAATACCGGAACAGCCGGGCCGCCAGCAGGCGGGCGGACAGGGTGATGACCTTGGTGATCAGGTAGAAGATCACCGCGGCGATGGCGAACAGCTCGAACGTGCGGAAGGTGCGGGCGTTCAGCTCGCTGGTGATGCCGTAGAGGTCGGTATTCATCGCCACCACCGCCCCCAGCGAGGTCATCAGGATCGCCCAGACCATTTGATTGGTCATCGGCAGGAAGGAAATCCGCAGCATCTGCGGCATGACCACGTAACGGAACGCCTGCCCCGCCCCCATGCCCAGCGAACGCGCGGCGCGGGTCTGGGTGTCGGGGATGGCCTTCAGCGCGCCGCGGAAATTCTCGGCCAGATAGCCGGCATTGTTGAAGGCGATGCCGATCAGCAGCGACATGTAGGGCGACAGGTGGATGCCGAAACCGCCCAGCCCGAAATGCACCATGTAGATCTGGAACAGCGCGGGCGTGTTGCGGGCGATCTCGACCCAGGTCGTCGCAAACCCGGACAGCAGGCGGTTCCCGGACAGCCGGAACACCGTCAGGAAGATCGCGACCGTGATGCCGATCACCATCGACAGGATGGCGATCTGCATGGTCACCAGCGCGCCTTCCAGCATCTGCGGAAGCGAGTTCAGCGCCTGATTCCAGCGGAAACTATAGTTGAACATGGCCCCCTCGCGCCCTTGCCGGAGGCGCGGCGCGGGGGATCACCCGCGCCGCGTCGGGACGGTCCTCAGCGATAGACGCCGGGGATGGTCAGGTTGGCCGGCTCGCCGTCGCCGACCCATTTGGCGTAAAGCTCGGCATAGCGGCCGGTGCGGACCTGCTGGTTCACGAACAGGTTCATGTAGTTGATCAGGCCGTATTCCTCGCGCAGCGTGATCAGCGCCACATAGTCCGGCACCATCGGCGCCTTGTCCACGATGGTGATGCCGGGGAAGTTGCCGGATTTCACATTCGCCTCGGCGACCTCGACGGTCGAGACGGTGGCGTCGAGCTGGCCCTGGCTCAGCGCCAGGAACACGTCGGCCTGGTTCTGGTAGGGACGGAACTGGCCCGCGCCCCATTCCTTGACCTTGCCTTCCAGCCAGATCGCTTCATAGGTGCCGGCGGTGGCGCCCACGGTCTTGCCCTGCATGCCCTCCCAGTCGGCGATGTCGGCGCCTTCCTTGATGACGACCGCGTTCTCGAACGCATAATAGGGGATGCTGAAACCCACGGTCTTGGCGCGCTCCAGCGTGTCGGAGGTCGAGGCCACGGCCACGTCCACCGCGCCCGACATCAGGGCGGGGATACGCTCGGGGAAGGTGGTCTCGACGACTTCGGCCTTGACGCCCAGGGCGGCGGCGAGGTCGTTGCAATAGTCCACATCGAAGCCGATCGGGTTGTTCTGGTCGTCGCGCATGCCCATCGGCGGGAAGTCCAGCACCACCGCGCAGCGCAGCGTGCCCGAGGAAATGATGTCCTCCAGCTTGTCGGCCAGCGCCGGCCCGGTCAATGCGGTCGCGGCGACGACGGCGCCGGCGAGGATCTTGGCATTCATGGTCTTCTCCCTGTGGTTCTTGATTGTTGGTTGCGGCCTCGAATCGGAGCCTTGTCGGATAATAGGACGCAATGGCCCTCTGGCAAGAATAATACAGCCAGTATGCAGGCGACCCTGCGTCGTGAGAAAAGCCCCCCGGACGGACCGGAGGGCTTCGGCAGCCTTACAGGTATTGCTTGGCCCCGGAACTGGCCAGCCAGCCGGCATACCAGGCATCGAACAGCTTCAGCTGCGCCTCGGCGAAACCGGCCTGGCTGGGGGTCAGCCTGTCGGTCGGGTCCAGTTGCAGCGCATATTCCGGGTTGCCCTTCAGCACCATCAGATGCTTGAAATACAGGACCAGATCGGGGCCTTCGTCGAACTTGGCGAGGGTATAGAGGTTGGTATCCAGCTCCTTCGCCAGCCGGCGGGCGGTGGCGTCGCCCTTGGCGGCGGCCTTGCACAGGTTGGTCAGGTGCAGCACCTCGCGCGGCAGCACGCAGCCGATGCCGGTGATCGCGCCGACCGCGCCGCAATTGACATAGCCGTGGAAGACCGAGGTATCCACGCCGATCATCAGCGTCACGCCGTCATCGGCGGAGGTGATGGCCTCGGCCGCATAGGACAGGGCGGCGTCGCCCCCGAACTCCTTGAAGCCGACCAGGTTCGGATGCTCGGCCCGCAGGGCGAAGAACAGGTCGGCGCGGGTGGCGAAACCATAGACCGGGCTGTTGTAGATCACCGCCGGCAGGTCCGGGGCGGCCGACAGCAGGGCCTTGAAATGCTCCTTCTGGGCGGCGATGACCGGGCCGCGCGACAGCACGCGCGGGATCAGCATCAGGCCGGCGGCGCCGACGCGGGCGGCATGCTCGACATGGGTCACGGCGGTGCGGGTGTTCACCGCGCCGGTGCCGACGACGACCGGGATGCCGGCCTTGACCAGACGCTCGACGCCTTCCATGCGCTGCTCGTCGGTCAGCAGCGGCCAGTCACCCATCGAGCCGCAATAGATCACCGCCGACATGCCCAGCCCGATCATCTCCTGCCCCTTGCGGACCAGCGCGTCGAAATCCGGCGTGCGGTCGGGTTTGCAGGGTGTCATCAGCGCCGGCATGGTGCCGGTGAAAACCGTGGATTTCATCTGTCTCTCCTCCTCCGAGTGCCGGGCTGGCGTGCCGGTATCCATGCGCGGCATCCTACATCTTGCATTTTATTTGTCGACAAAAATCTTGCGCGTGAAATCCGGGGGTTCCGCGCGCAAGGCGGGTCACAGGTCGATGGGCTGGCGGCGGTCGCGGGCGACGAAGCCTTGAATCTGGCTGACGATCTGGTCGGCATGCCGGCGCGCGACGGCATCGGCGGCGGCGATGTCGCGGGTCTCGACGGCGGCGATCATCTCCTCGTGCTCGACGACATAGCGATGCGGCAGCCGGTCCTGATACGAGGAATAATACAGCCGCAGGATGCGCCGCCCCTCGTCCAGCAGGCGACAGAACAGGCCGGTGTAATAGGGATTGCGCCCGGCCTCGGCGATGGCGGCGTGAAAGTCGCGATTGGTGGCGATCATGGCCAGCGCGTCCTGGCTTTTCACCGCCTGGGCGAAGGCGGCCTGATGGGCGCGGATGGTCTTGAGGTCGCCTTGCCGGTGGTTCTCCGCCGCCAGCCGCGTGGTGACGCGATACATCAGCGTGATGGCGTCGAAGAAATTGTGCAGGTTCAGGAAGTCGATCTGCGACACCACGGTCGAGCGGTTGGGCAGCGTCGTCACCAGCCCCTCGCCGGCCAGCCTGACCAGCGCCTCGCGGATCGGCGTGCGCGACATGGCGAGGCGCTCGGAGAGCTGGATCTCGTCGATGGGGCTGCCGGGGGGCAGCACGAGGTCGATGATCTCGTCGCGCAGGGTGTCGTAGACCAGCTTCACGCCCGAGCCGCGCTTGCGTTCGGTCAGCGGCGCCTTGGCGGGCCGGCGCGAGGCCGGGGAAAGGGTCGGTTCGGTCATCTGCGGCGCCTCATGTCGCGAAGGGAATAGGAGGCGCCGCGCCGTGGCGCAAGGGCCTGCGCGATTCGCGGATGGCGGGGCGGCGGAGGCGGTGCCCCGAAACCACGCCCCGCGGGCCGCGCTTCCGGCGCATCCCGTCGCCCCGGTCCGCAGGATGCGTGCCGCCTCCCTACCGCAGCAAAAGGCGGCACCCGATGCCCCGCCCCTTCCTGCACCACCACGACCCAGCCACCGCTCACCCGCATCCCGACCCACCCGCGCCGCGTTTCCCGCGCCGCTTGCAAAGGCGGCCTGTCCGCCTCTCTCTGTCCACAGGGCGCCTGCTCGCAAGCACCAAGCCGCCCCGACCGGCACAAGGGCAAGGCCCGCCCCCTCGCCTTCCTGCGTCCCAGCCACGGCTCATTCGCTTCCCGATCCATCCGCGCCGCGTTTCCCAGCGTCTCCTGCAGGTGCAGCCTGCCCATCCGCCCCGTCCGCAGGATGCGCGTCCACCCGCACCGAGCCGCGCCCCGAACCGCAAGGGGCGAGACCAAGGCCCCGCCCCTCGCATCCCCGCGCTTCAGCCGCGATTCATCCGGTTCTCGATCAATTCCTCGACCACCTTCGGATCGGTCAGCGTCGAGGTGTCGCCAAGGCTGCCGAAATCGTTCTCGGCGATCTTGCGCAGGATGCGGCGCATGATCTTGCCCGAGCGCGTCTTGGGCAGGTTCGGCGCCCACTGGATCAGGTCGGGCCGGGCGATCGGGCCGATCTCGCGCCGGACCCAGGTTTCCAGCTCCTTGCGCAGCTCCTCGCTGGGCGATGCGGCATCCATCAGCGTCACATAGGCATAGATCCCCTGCCCCTTCAGGTCGTGGGGATAGCCGACCACGGCGGCCTCGGCCACGCTGGGATGCGCGACCAGCGCCGATTCCACCTCGGCCGTGCCCATGCGGTGGCCCGAGACGTTGATCACGTCATCCACACGGCCCGTCACCCAATAATAGCCGTCCTCGTCGCGCCGGCAGCCGTCGCCGCTGAAGTAATAGCCGGGATATTGCTGGAAATAGGTCTCCATGAACCGCTGGTGATCGCCCCAGACGGTGCGCATCTGCCCCGGCCAGCTGTCGGAGATGCACAGCACCCCCTCGACGCCGTTGCCTTCAAGCAGCTTGCCGGTCTCGGCCTCCAGCACCGCCGGCCTGATGCCGAAGAAGGGCAAGGTGGCCGAGCCGGGCTTGGTGGGGATGGCGCCGGGCATCGGCGCCAGCATGTGGCCGCCGGTCTCGGTCTGCCACCAGGTGTCCACGATGGGGCAGCGGCCCTTGCCGACATGGCGGTCATACCAGGCCCAGGCCTCCGGGTTGATCGGCTCGCCCACCGAGCCGAGCAGCTTGATGCTGGACAGGTCGTATTTCTCGACCCATCCGGTGCCCTGCCCGATCAGCGTGCGCAGGGCGGTGGGCGCGGTGTGGAACTGCGTCACCCTGTGCTTGTCGACCACGGCCCAGAAGCGGCCGGCATCGGGCCAGGTCGGCACGCCCTCGAACATCAGCGTGGTGGCGCCGTTGGCCAGCGGGCCATAGACGATATAGCTGTGCCCCGTCACCCAGCCCACGTCGGCGGTGCACCAGAACACGTCGCCGTCGTGATAGTCGAAGGTGTATTGATGGGTCATCGAGGTCCAGACAAGATAGCCGCCGGTGGTATGGACCACCCCCTTCGGCTTGCCGGTCGAGCCGGAGGTATAGAGGATGAACAGCGGGTCCTCGGCATTCATCGGCCGGGGCGGGCAGTCGGGGCTGACCTCCTCCATCATCGCCAGCAGGTCCACGTCGCGGCCCTCGACCCAGGTGGTCTGGTCGCCCGTATGCCTCACCACCAGGCAGCGCACATTGTCCGAGCAATGCAGCAGCGCCGCATCGGCATTGGCCTTCAGCGCCGTGCGCCGCCCGCCGCGCGGCGCGGTGTCGGCGGTGATCAGCACCCGCGCGCCGCAATCGTTGATGCGGTTGGCCAGCGCGTCGGGCGAAAAGCCCGCGAACACCACCGAATGCACCACGCCCAGCCGCGCGCAGGCCAGCATGGCATAGGCGGCCTCGGGGATCATCGGCAGGTAGATCACCGCCCGGTCGCCGGCCCGCAACCCCTGCGCCAGCAGCACATTGGCCATCCGGTTCACCTTGTCGGAGAGTTCCCGATAGGTGATGCGGCGGGCCTCGGCATTCGGATCGTCGGGTTCCCAGATGATGGCGACCTGGTCGCCGCGCGTCTCCAGATGCCGGTCCACGCAATTGGCGCAGGCGTTCAGCATCCCGTCCTCGAACCACTTGATGCTGACCCGGCCGAAGGTGAAATCGGTATCCTTCACCTTGGTATAGGGCTGGACCCAGTCCAGCCGCCGGCCCTCGCGGCGCCAGAACCCGTCCGGGTCCGACACGGATTCCGCATAAAGCCGGTCATAGGCCGCGCGATCCGCGTGGGCTTTGACCGCAAACCCCTCCGGCACAGGCCGCATGTCTGCTGCGCTCATGGCATTTCCCCCCAGTGTTCCTTGCGTGCCCCGCGCCGGGCCGCGCGGGCAGGCAGGGGGACTCGCGGGCCAGTAAAGGGCTTTGCGCCGGGCATGTAAACCGGGGGAAAGGGGGTTTTCGGAACCGCCGGGCGCGGACGGCGTTGGCCCTGCGGATGGCAGAGGGGGGCGCGCGATGACCGGCCGCAAATCCGCTTTCGACCTGCTGGCGGGGCCGGCCCTGGCCGCCTGCCTGGCGATGCCCGTGGCGGCGCAGACGGCCGCCCCCGAGACCGAGGAGTCGCCGCAATCCCTGATCGAACAGGGCGCGGCGCTGCTGCTGCGCGGCATCCTGTCGGAGCTGGCACCGCAGATCGACGAAATGACCCGCGACATGGGCGATGCGATGGCGCTGATGGCGCCCGCGATGGGCGACCTGGCCCGGCTGGTCGACGACATCGAACATTACGAGATGCCCGAGCGGCTGGAAAACGGCGACATCCTGATCCGCCGCAAGGCCGACGCCCCGCCGCCTCCGCCGCTGGGCGAGGGGCTGAAACGCTTCTGGGGACCGCAGGACGAGGCCGAACCGACACCGGACCCTGACGCGCCCAAGCTGGATTTGTGACGCGAAACCCGCAAGGCCATGCACCGGATTGGCGCGGGAGGCACGCATGACGTGACGCCTCCCCCGGTCTCGTCCCCACGCCGGCCGGCAGGCGCATGCCGCGCCGCCGCCCCTTCGCCCACGCAGACTTATCCACGCCCGGAGACCCCCAGGAGTCGGAGGGGGTGGGTAAGTCGGGCCACGCCAGCCGAGGCATCGCCCGGCGCCGGCCGGGGATGGCGAGGCGCTTTCCTTCCCCGACATGACCGCCGCGACCCATCCGAAGGACCAAGGCGCCCCGCCTGCGCCCTTTCAGGGCTTGGCGGGCCGGCGCTGCCGCCCGGCACCACCGGCGCCCGTTCGCCGGCGCAAGGCCGGGGCACGCCCGCCGGCGCAAGGAAACGGGTGGCGGGGCGGCCGCCCTACCCCTCGAACAGCGCCAGCTGCCGCGGGTCCTCGCCCCGCTCGAAGCCCGAGATCGTCACCCCGATCAGCCGGATGCCGCGCGGATCGGGCAGGATCGTGGCGATCATCGCGCAGGCGACGGCGTGCAGTTCCGCCTCCGAGCCGACAGCATGCGGCAGGGTATGGGCGCGGGTGACGGTCTGGAAATCGCCATAGCGCGCCTTCAGCGTCACGCAGCGGCCATGCAGCCCGGCGCGCTCGACCGCCCGCCAGACGCGGGCCGACAGCGGCGCGAGGCGGCGCCCGGCCTCGGTTCCGTCGCGCAGGTCGTCGGCGAAGGTGGTCTCGGCGCCGATGGACTTGCGCGCGCGGTCGGGGCGGACCTCGCGCGGGTCCAGCGCCCGGCTGATGCGCCAGAAATGCGCCCCGGCCTTGCCGAAGACACGCAACAGCTCCGCCTGGTCCACCGCGCGCAGGTCGGCGCCGGTATGGATGCCCATGCGCGCCATCCGCGCCACCGTCGCCGGGCCGATGCCGTGAAACCGCCCCACCGGCAATTCCAGAACGAAATCAGCCCCCTCCGCCGGGGTTATCACGAAGATTCCATCCGGCTTGCGCTGATCGGAGGCCAGCTTGGCCAGGAACTTGTTATAGCTGACGCCGGCGGATGCGGTCAGCCCGCGCCCGTTCGCCTCGGTCTCCGCCCGGATGCGGGCGCGGATGTCCTGCGCGATGGCGGTGGCGGTGCGGCCGGCGAGGTGGTCGGTCACGTCCAGATAGGCCTCGTCCAGCGAGAGCGGCTCGACCAGCGGGGTGTAGTCGGCGAAGATCGCCTGCACCTGCCGCGAGACGGCGCGATAGACATCGAAGCGGGCCGGGACGAAAACCAGGTCGGGGCACAACCGCCGCGCCCGGACCGAGGGCATGGCGCTGCGCACCCCGAAGGCGCGGGCCTCGTAGCTGGCGGCCGCCACCACGCCGCGCGGGCCGTCATGGCCCACCGCCAGCGGCCGGCCGCGCAGGGCCGGGTCGTCGCGCTGCTCGACCGAGGCATAGAAGGCATCCATGTCCACATGGATGATCCGCCGGACCGCCGCCTCCTCGGGGGCGGGCATCAGCCCGGATCGGCGGCGGCCGGCGCCTCGGCGGCGACGGGCACGCCGGCGGCCTCCATCCCCGGCCCGATGCGGTCGAAGCGCAGCCAGGCGATGGCCTGCCCGCCGGACTGGGTCAGCACCTGCCCGACCTCGCGCCCGTCGCGGGTGACGGGCGTACCGGGGGGGACGGCGCCGTCCAGCCGCGCGTGGACCAGCCCCTTGCGCAGCGTGGTCTTGTGGCGCATGCGGGCGGTGACCTCCTGCCCGACATAACAGCCCTTGCGGAAATCGACGCCGTTCAGGCGGTCGAAGCCGTGTTCGAGGATGTAGCTGTCGTTCGGGACCAGCTCGATCCCCGATTCGGGCACCAGGAACCGCACCCGCAGCGCGTCCCAGTCGGTGCCGTCATCCGCCGGGACCTCCGCCGCATAGAGCCGCCAGCCGAGGCCGGGATGGCGCGGATCGGGCAGCGCCCCCTCGGGCGCCGGGCCGGTGCCGCGGGCGACCTTCGCCGCCGGCGCGCCCAGATCGGCCCTGGCGCGCAGCTTATACATCGTCAGGCGCCGGATCAGGTCGTCGGCCTGCGCCTCCGGCACGTCCAGAAGATAGCCGTCCGGCCAGAGGGTCACGAAGAAATCCGACAGGTATTTCCCCTGCGGCGTCAGCAGCGCCGCCCAGGCAATGCCGTCGCGATCCACCCTGGCGATGTCGTTCGTCACCAGCCCCTGCAAGAAGGCGCGCGCATCCGGGCCGGTGACGGAAATGAGCCTGCGTTCCATACCGCGCAAGATGCGGCCTCGGCGGCGGCGGTGCAAGGGGGCGCCGCCGGGGCCGTATCGGAGAGGCCGGAACTCCCGGCCCCTCGCGGCCCGCGCAGCCGATCGTCGGGCACCGGTTCGAGGCGGCTTCGGGGACATGGCGCCGGCGCCGCCGGCTTTCTGCCCGAAATGGCGAGCCTCCCGGCAGCCTCGCATCCGCATGCGCGGCGGGCGCCCGCCGCAGGGTCGCGCGGGGCAGCGGCGCCGGCGAAGGCCGGCGGGGCCGGGAAGGGCCTCGACGGCCCTTTCCGGCCCCCTTCCGGCAAGGAGGATATGCCGGCGCGGCCGTGCGGCGCCGGGCCGGAACCGGTATCCGGGCAACAGAAAAGCCTTTGAACCGAGGGCGTTGCAGGCCGGCGTGGCGCGCGGCGCCCGTGGCCCGACTTACCCACCCCCTCCGACTCCTGGGGGTCTCCGGGCGTGGATAAGTCTGCGTGGTCGCGGCGGGCGGTCTAGGCCTGCCCCTCGGTGCCGAACTGCATCGCCACCAGCCTGGCATAGGCGCCGTTCCGGGCCATCAGCTCGTCATGGGTGCCTTCCTCGACGGCCCGGCCGGCCTCGATCACCACGATGCGGTCGGCGTTCCTGACCGTGGACAGCCGATGCGCGATCACCAGCGTCGTGCGCCCTTCGGACAGCTGGTCCAGCGCCTGCTGCACCAGCCGCTCGGAGGCCGTGTCCAGTGCCGAGGTCGCCTCGTCCAGCAGCAGGATCGGCGCATCGCGCAGCAAGGCGCGGGCGATGGCGATGCGCTGGCGCTGGCCGCCCGAAAGCGCCTGGCCGCGCGGGCCGGCGCGGGTCTCCAGCCCCTGCGGCAGGGCGTCGGCGAATTCCGCGACATGGGCGGCCTCGGTCGCGGCGCGCAGGCGGTCGGGGGCGATCTCGCGGCCCGGCGCGATGTTCTCGCGCAGGGTCTCGTCGAACAGGGCCGAATCCTGCAACACCGCCGAAAACTGGTCGCGCAGGGTGCCGAGGTCATAGTCCTGCACCGGCACGCCGCCCAGCAGCACCTCCCCCGAATCGGCATCCACGATCCGCGTCAGCAGGTTGAACACCGTGGTCTTGCCCGCCCCCGAAGGCCCGACCAGCGCCGTGGTCCTGCCCGCCTCGGCCCGCAGGCTCAGGCCGCGCAGGACCTCGTGCCCGTCGAAGGCCAGCCGCACGTCGCGCAGTTCCACCGACAGCTCCGCCGGCGGCGCCCGGCGCGGGCCGGAGACGATGGCGGACCGCATGTCCAGCACCGCGTAGATGCGCTCCAGGCTGGTGGCGGCGGTCTGCCATGTCCCGGCCAGGCCGCCCAGCCGGCGCATCGGCTGGAAGGCCAGCGACAGGGCGGTGAAGAAGGACATGAACTCGCCCACGCTGCGCTCGCCCCGCGTGACCTGCGCGCCGCCCAGCGCCAGCACGCCGACGAAGCCCAGCCCCGTCACCACGTCGATCAGCGCCGGGACGAAGCCGTTCATGGTCTCGATCTTGACCGTCGCCACGCGGATGCGGTCCACCAGCCGGGCGAAGCGGGCGGATTGATAGCCCTCCAGCCGGTTCAGGCGCACGGCGGTGATGCCGTGCATCACCTCGTCGATGCGGGTGGCGCGGTCGGAGGCATGCTCGCGCATCTGGCGGGTCTTGCGGCGGATATAGCGCTGCACGAAGGCGGTGGGCAGGATCAGGATCGGCACGCCGACCAGCGCCGCCAGCGTCCACATCGGGTCGATGGCCACCGCCACGCCGAACAGGCTGACCAGCGCGATGGCATCGCGCCCGGCGCCGGTGATGAACACCGTCCACACGCCTTGCACGGCGGCGGTATCGCCCTGGATGCGCTCGATCACCGCGCCGGGCGGGTTGGCCTGGAAAAAGCGCCCGTCCAGCGTCAGGATATGCGCCAGCAGGTCGATCTGGATGCGCGTGGCCACCCCCAGCGACACCGTGGTCATCAGCCAGCGGTTCGCGATCGAGGTCAGCGCCCGGATCAGGAACAGCGAAAAGATCGCGCCGCCGACCCACCACATCGCCGAGGCGTCGCCGCCGACGAATACCCGGTCGAACAGCGGTTGCAGCATCCAGCTCAGCACCGCCAGCGTCGAGCCTTCGATCACCATCAGCAGCCCGGCCAGCGCCATGCGCGGCCAATGCGCGCGCAGGTAATCCCGCCACAGCCGCCCCGCCAGCTGGCGCGAGTCGTAATGGTGCGGCATGGGCTGGGTCGTGGCGCTCAAGTCAGGCTCCGCTGCGGGGGCGCGGGCCTCGGGGACCGCGCGGGGACAGGTAGCCCGCCACGGCCCCGGCCGGCAAGGAAAAACCGCCCCGCTTCCGCGCCCCGGCCCCGCCCGCCACATGCCGCGATGCGGCGTGGCAGGGGTCCTTGACGGCGCCGGATGGCGGGCCTAGCACCATCGGCAAGCCCAATCCCGGAGATCCAAGATGAGCTTTGCCGCCGGCCCGAATACCCTTGCCATTCCCGGCCCTTCGCCCGTCCCCGAGCCGGTGCTGAACGCCATGCACCATGCCGGGGCCGACATCTATGCCGGGCCTGTGCTGGAGGCCGACGCGCGCCTGCGCGGACGGCTGATGCGGCTGGCCGGGACCACGCAGAACCTGGCGACCTATATCGGCAACGGCCATGCCGGATGGGAGGCCGCCACCCGCAACATGCTGGCGCCGGGCGACAAGGCGCTGGTGATCACCTCGGGCGGCTTCGGCGAGGGCTGGGCGCAGATGGCGCGCGAGCTGGGCGTGGATGTCGAGGAACTGGCCCAGCCCCGCGATGCCGCGCCCGATCCGGTGGCGCTAGCGGCGCGGCTGGCGGCGGATGCGGGGCACGAGATCCGCGCCGTGCTGATCGCCCATGTCGAGACCACCACCGGCATCCGCGCCGACATTCCCGCCATGCGCGAGGCGATGGGCGACCATCCGGCGCTGCTGGCGGTGGATGCGATCGCCTCGATGGGCTGCGAGCCGCTGGAACTGGACGCCTGGGGCATCGACGTGATCGTTGCGGCCAGCCAGAAGGGGCTGATGTGCCCGCCCGGCCTGGCGATGGTCTGGTTTTCCGACCGCGCCGAGGCGCAGGGCCGCGAGGCCGGGCCTTACTGGAACTGGCGCCCGCGCGCCCATGAGCCGGAGATCTGGCGTCATTGGGGCGGCACGCCGCCGGTGCATCTGATCTGGGCGGCGGATGCCGCGCTGGACCTGATCGAGGCCGAGGGCAAGCCCGCCACCCATGCCCGCCATGCCGGGCTGGCGCGGGCGGTCTGGGCGGCCTTCGACGCCTGGGGCGCCGGCAATCCCGACATCCGTTGCCGGGTATCCGATCCGGCGGCGCGGGCGCATTCGGTGACGGCGGCCTTCCTGCCCCGCTCGAACGCGCTGCGGGCCTGGTGCGAGGCCAAGGCCGGCGTCACGCTGGGCGTCGCCCTCGGGCTGGCCGATCCCGACATGGGCCTGCGCGTGGGCCATATGGGCGCGGCCTCGGCGCATATGGTGCTGGGCGTGCTGGCGGTGATGGAGGCCGGGATGACCGCGCTGGACATCCCGCACGGGCCGGGCGCGGTGGAGGCCGCCGCAAGGGTCATCGCCGAACTGGCGTAAGGGCCGGACGGGCGAAAAGGCGCAAACGGGCGGCGCGATGCGCGGCCCGTTTTCCATTCGATAACAGTCGCTTGCGGCCACTTCCCGAGAGGAAGGGCAGGTCCACCCACCGCCACCGGCACGGCGTGGCGGAACGGGTCCGGCAGGTGGCGCGCCGCCTTTTTCTTTCCTCAATAATCCCTTACAGCCACTTTCAACGAATGGCTGTCATCAGGCCACCGGCGCAATCGGCATTATTCCGCCGGATTTCCATTCCATAACCGATGCTTGCGGCTATTTCCTGCGGATGAACGCAAAGGCCGCCGAGGCCCCCCAGCCCGCCGCCACCGCCAGAACCAGCGACAGAATGCCATACTGGAACGGCTTGTCCAGCGCGAGCCGATACAGCCACCGTTCCAGCCCCACCTTCTGCACCGCGATGGCGGCGCGCTGCACGTCCAGCACCCGCCCCTCGCGCAGCAGGAACACGCGCGCGCGATAGTCGCCCTCGACCAGTTGCGCCGGCAGCGCCACATCGGCGCGAAACAGCGTCTGCTCGACCACATGGACATTGCCCTCGTCCAGCCGATAGCGGGCATCGCGGGATTTCAGGCGGATCAGCGCCTCGGTGAAGGGGGTCACGTCATCGACCCCCTGCGCCTCGCCCAGCGCCCGCATCGCCAGCGGCACCGAGATGCGAAAGCGCGTATCCTCGGAAGGCAGCAGGATCTCGTCCAGCGGGGCCGAGGTCGAGACCGCATAGAAGCCGGGTGCCGCGCCCACCGAGACCGATTGCGTGTTCACCCAGATGCCCAGCACCCGGTTCTTCTTGCGGATGGTCAGGTTCTCGGACGGGCCTTCGACGGTCACGATGATCTGCAAGGGCGGGCCGGGCGGCAAAGGCGCCTCGCGCGCCACCGCGCCATAGATCAGGATGTCCGAACCGTCGAAGGCCGCCGTGATGCCCACCGCATCGGTGGACAGGCCGGCGACCAGCCGCTCGGTCTTGACGACCGCCTCGGGGGTCTCGCCCGGCGGGCGCGCCAGGCCGGTCTGCGGATAGTTGGGATATTGCGACACCGCCGAGGGCAGCGGCTCGCCGCCGTGATGCGCCGGCTCGGGCGTGGCGGGTGCATCCTCGGAGGCGTTCACGCTGACGGATTCGGCGGGCGCCTCCTCGACGGTGACGGTCCCTTCCTGCGCGGTAGCGGCGGGCGCGGCCAGCAGCGCCGCCAGCACCAGCCGGCCGAGGGCGCGGCCCGGCCTCATCGCCCGACGCCCAGCGAGAACAGATCCTCCGGCCGCAGCACCAGGTCCACGGCCAGCCGCGCCGCCACCGCCAGCACCATCAGCGCCAGCAGGAAGCGCAGCTGCTCGGCCCGCAGCCGGGCGCCCAGTTGCGTGCCGATCTGGGCGCCGACCACGCCGCCCACGATCAGCAGCACCGCCAGCATGATGTCCACGGTGTTGGAGTTCACCGCATGCATCAGCGTGGTATAGGCGGCGACGAAGGTGATCTGGAACAGCGAGGTGCCGATGACCACCTTGGTCGGCATGCCGAGGATGTAGATCATCGCCGGCACCATGATGAAGCCGCCGCCCACGCCCATGATCGCGCCCATGACGCCCACCAGCACCCCCACCAGCAGCGGCGGGATGGCGCTGATGTAAAGGCCCGAGGCGCGGAACTTCATCTTCAGCGGCAGGCGGTGGACCCAGTGGTGTTGCTTGCGCTTGGGCGGCAGGGCATTGCGCGAGGCGCTCAGCGCGCGCAGGCTCTCTTGCAGCATCATGGCGCCGATCACGCCCAGCAGGCCGACATAGCAAAGCTGCACCACCAGGTCGATCTGCCCGATCCGGGTCAGCAGGGCGAAGATCGCCACCCCCAGCGACGAGCCGACAAGCCCCCCCGCCAGCAGCACCCAGCCCATTCGGAAATCGACCGTCTTGCGCTTCAGATGCGCCAGCACGCCGCTGACCGAGGAGGCCACGACCTGATTGGCGCCGGTGGCCACGGCGATGGCGGGCGGGATGCCGATGAAGAACAGCAGCGGCGTCAGCAGAAAGCCCCCGCCGACGCCGAACAGCCCGCTCATCAGCCCGACGAAGCCGCCGATGCCGATCAGAAGCAGCGCGCTGACGCCCACATCGGCGATCGGCAGATAGATTTGCACCGGCGCGCCTCCCCGCTAGCTGGTCCGGCCCGCGATTCGCACCCCTGCGGCGGTGGATCGCGACCTGCGATCACTCTGCCGTCCCCGTCCCGGCACGTCAAATCCCGCCTGCCGCGACGGCATGCCCGCGCGCCGGACCTGAGGGGCGGGCATTTCGGCAACGCAGAGAACAACCCCGCGACGGCGCGCGCCCTTCCCGCCCCTCAGGTCCCAACCCGAGGTTGCCCGCCCCGCCCCGCGCCGCTAATCAGGAAGGCGACAACAGCACGCGGGCCTGACGACATGCGCATCCTCCTGACCAATGACGACGGCATCAACGCGCCCGGCCTCGCGGCGATGGAGGCCATCGCCCGCGAGGTCGCCGGCCCGGATGGCGAGGTCTGGGTTGTCGCCCCCGCCTTCGAGCAGTCGGGGGTGGCGCATATGATCTCCTACACCCATCCCACGATGATCGCCGAGCTGGCGCCCCGCCGTTACGCGGCCGAGGGCAGCCCGGCCGACTGCGTGATGGCGGCGCTGTCGGACGTGCTGGCCGAGGCGCCGCCCGATCTGGTGCTGTCGGGCGTCAACCGGGGCAACAATGCCGGCGAGAACGTGCCCTATTCCGGCACCATCGGCGCCGCGATGGAGGCCGCCCTGCAAGGCGTGCCGGCCATCGCCCTGTCGCAATACTGGGGTCCCTTCGCCGCCGACCAGGCCGACCCGTTCGAGCCGGCCATCGTCCACGGCCCGGCGGTGATCCGGTCGCTGCTGACGCATGGCGACTGGCAGAACGGCGACGATTACCGGCTGTTCTACAACGTGAATTTCCCGCCCTGCCCGGCAGCAGCGGTCAAGGGGCTGCGCGTCGCGCCCCAGGGCCGGCGCCATGATGCCCGCATGCGCAGCGAGGCGCAGATCTCGCCCTCCGGCCGGCGCTTCCTGTGGGTGCGCGGCGGGGCGCAGAACGGTCCCTCCACGCCGGGCTGCGACGTGGAGGCGCTGCATGAGGGTTATGTCTCCGTCACGCCGCTGCGGGCGGATTTCACCTGTCACGCCTCGCTGTCCGGGCTGGCGCGCGCACTCGACTGGGGGTGAGGATGAACGGGGACGACGACGACGCCACCGACCCGGCCGAGCGCGCCATGCGCTTCGTCCTTGCGCTGCGGGCGCGCGGCGTGACCGATCCGCGCGTGCTGTCGGCGATGGAGCGCATCGACCGCGGCCGCTTCGTGCGCGGCCATTTCCAGGAACGCGCCTACGAAGACACCCCCCTGCCCATCCCCTGCGGCCAGACGATCAGCCAGCCCTCGGTGGTGGGGCTGATGACGCAGGCGCTGGCGGTCGGCCCGCGCGACACCGTGCTGGAGGTGGGCACCGGCTCGGGCTATCAGGCGGCGGTGCTGTCGCTGCTGGCCCGGCGCGTCTATACGGTCGAGCGCCATCGCCGGCTGATGGCCGAGGCCGAGGCGATCTTCGCCGAACTGGGCCTGACCAATATCACCGCGCGGCTGGCGGACGGGTCCTATGGCCTGCCCGAGCAGGCGCCCTTCGATCGCATCCTCGTGACCGCCGCGGCCGAGGACCCGCCCGGCCCGCTCTTGGCGCAGTTGAAGCCGGGGGGTATCATGGTGGTGCCGGTGGGCCAGTCGGATGCGGTGCAAACGCTGATCAAGGTCACCCGCACCGAGCGCGGCTTCGACTATGACGAGTTGCGCCAGGTGCGCTTCGTGCCCCTGGTCGAGGGGCTGGGCCAGGCATAGGACCCGCAAGCCGCGCGGGTGATCGCGGCGTGAGGATGGCGGCAGCGACCGGCCATCCCGAGGATCGAGGCGAGGACGGGCGATGACGAATTCGGCAGGCATCGGGATGGCGGCCCGGCGGGCTTCCGGCGGCGACGGGGCGACGGCGGCGCAGCCATGCGGGACGGGCCGGTCGCGGGTATTCCTGCGTGCGGGGGGGACTTCGGTCGTGCAGCGCGATGGCGGGCACGGCATCGGCGGGGCTTGCCGTGATGCGGCCCGGCAGCCGGTTTTCGGCGGCGCCGGGGTCGCGCCGGGCGATGCGGCGCAGGTGGCGCCGCCGGGCCGGATGGAGCGGTTGCGGGCATTCCTACATGCGGGGGCGGCTCTGGTCGTGCCGGGCGATGGCGGGCGTGGCATCGGCGGGGCTTGCCGTGATTCTGGTGGGTTGCGGGCGGTCTTGCAGGCGGGCGCCGCCCTGGGCGGCGGCGCGTCGAAGGCCGGCAGCGGGCGGGCGACAGCACAGCGCGGCCCTGGCCGGCTGCGGGCGCTGCTGATCGTGGGCGCGGCGGTGGCTGCCCTGGGCGGCTGCGCGCAGGGGACCGGCATCGCCTGGCCCGGTGCCGGCGGCGGGCAGGCCGCGCCGGCGGCGGCGCCGCGCCCGGCGCCCGACCAGCGCGGGGTGATCAGCTTCCCCAGCTTTCAGGTCGTGGTGGCGCGGATGGGCGAGACCGCCAGTTCCATCGGCCAGCGGCTGGGCATCGACGGCGGGCGGCTGGCCAGCCACAACGCGGTCGATCCCAATGCCCAGCTCGGCCAGGGGGCGGTGCTGACGCTGCCGGGCGGGCCGGGCGGCTCGGTGCAGGTGCGCGATCCCTTCGCCGGGCAGGGCGTGCGGCCCTATGACATTCCGGGCGGCGGCGCGGCGGGCACGGCGGCGGCGGGTGCGGCGGCGGCCCCTGCCCCGGCGGCGGCCGGTCCCGACCCGCGCCAGCATCAGGTGCAGGCCGGCGAAACCGCCTGGTCCATCGCCCGCAGATACGGGGTGACGGTCGCCGACCTAGCCAGCTGGAACGGATTGCCGGCGGATATGGCGATCCGCACCGGCCAGCGGCTGACCATCCCGGCCGCCGGTGCCCGGCCCGGCGCGCAGGGGATCACCGCCCCCGGTGCCGGCAGCCCGACGCCGCGCCCGCCCTCGGCCGCCGACGCCCTGCCGGACGAGACCACCACGCCCCCCGCCTCGCGGCAGGCGGCGGCGGCGCCGGCCGGTCCCGACCTAGGGGCCACGCGCACCTCGGCCTCCTCGCGCGGGCATTTCACCATGCCGGCCACCGGCCCGATCGCGCGCGCCTACAGGAAGGGCAGCAATGACGGCATCGACATCCAGGCCGATCCCGGCAGCACGGTGAAGGCCGCCGCAGGCGGCACCGTCGCCGCCGTGACCCGCGATACGAACGGCATGCCCATCGTGGTCATCCGCCATCAGGGCGAGTTGATGACGGTCTACACCGGCATCGACGCGCTGAGCGTGGCCAAGGGCGACACGGTGACCGCCGGCCAGGCCATCGGCAAGGCCCGCCCGAACGGCCTGGTGCATTTCGAGGTCCGCCAGGGCTTCGACAGCGTCGATCCGGCGGATTACCTGTAGCCACGCCGGCGGGCGGGCGACCGCCCCTGCCTGGGCCGGGACCGGCGGGCCGTGCGACAGCCCCGGTTCCTCATGCCTTCCCTCGTCCCGAAGGCCGGGCCGCGTTCCTCCGGCCTCCTGCCGGGCCGACAGGGCCGCAGGCTGCGCGGATGCCCTTGCCGGCAGGGCCTCGGCGGCCGAGGGCGGGCGCGGCGTCGGGCTGCCGGCACCGGGGGCGGTGATCCCCTGCGCGCCGGGCCGGGCACCGGCGGCCGGGATGGTCAGCCGCCGGCCGGTGCGGATCACCCTACCCGCCGGCAATCCGTTCCAGCCCACAGGCGGACGGGCGCCGGGCCGGCACGGGACAGGCAGGCGCCGCCATACCGGGACCGCAAGGCGGCAGACCGGGACCGCAAGGCACCGGACCATGCCCGTCTCCGCCGACAGGCGGGTCCCGGAGCCGGGCAGGCGTCACCGGCGCCGGGGCGGCTTTCCCGCCCCGGCCAGGGGTTCAGTGCAGGTCCGCCCCGTCCGAAGCGTGCAGGGCGCCCATGTCGCGGGCCATGTCGGCCAGCGCGCCGGCCACCGCGCGGCGGGTCAGGTCGTGGATCGCCTCGGAGAGAGCCAGCCCCGCCTCGCCCGCGATCTCCTCCAGCAGGATGCCGCGAATCATGGCGCGCAGCGCGGGGCTGTCGTGAGGCCCGGCCTCCGCGGCAGGTGCGGCGACGGGGGCCGGCTCGATCCCGGCAGCGGGCGGGGCGGCTTCCGGCGGGGCGATGCCCGCCGCCTCATCCTCGGCCACCCAGGCCGAAAAGGTCAGCAAATCCCGCACCCGGTCGAGCGGATATTCGGCCGCAAGCGGCCAGGCATCGGCGGGATCGGCCGGCGGCTTTCCGGCCACCGCCGCCGATGCCTGCGGCACCGTTCCGGCGGCACCAGCCGCGCCATCCGCACCGTCGATCACGACAGGCCGGGATGCGGCAGCGATGCCTCCGGCCTCCGCCTTGCCCCAAGACGGCAGGGCATCGGCTTCCGCCGGACCGGGCATGTCGGCTGCCTCCGGCCCAACCCGCCGCAAGACGGCCGGCCTGTCCGCAACCCTCGCCCCCCCATCCGAGGGCGCGGCACCGGCGGCGTCCAGCATATCCGCAGCCTCCCGCTCCGCCCGCCACACGGCATCGGCGGCCGCCCCCCCGGCCAGCGGCACCACCCGCTGCGCATCGGCGAGGCGCAAGGGCGGCACCTCGGGCTGGGTCCACGAAAGGGCATCATCCGCTTCGGGCGCGGCATCCGCCGCCACTTCGGGACGAAGGCCGGCGCCTTGCCGGCGCGTGCCGATCAGGCGGCGGCGCAGGGCACCGTTTCGGGCGGCCTCATCCTCCCCGCGCGAATCCTGCGCCAGCAGGCGGCGGATGGCGGCCAGCACGTCGGCGCCCTGCGCCGAGGCCTTGGCGGGATCGGGGTGCGACAGCTCGCTCATGCCGCGCCCCCCTCGATCGGGGCGTCAGTCGCCCCTGCCGATGGCACGCAGAACGCGATCCAGGCTTTCGCCCTGCGAACTGGTATAGGGCGCGTCGCGCACCGCATTGTAATAGGCCGATGGGTCATAGGTCGGAATCCCCAGCTTCAGGTGTTCTACCGTCAGCAAACCCATAGCGGCCAAAAGTTGATAATGTGCTAATTGCAGATCGGCCTCGGCCGAAATCCGGTCCGCCCGTGCCGTCAGCAGATCCTGTTCCGCATCAAGCACATCCAGCGTCGTGCGCGCGCCCAGGGTCGCCTCCTCGCGCACGCCGTCATAGGCCTGCTGGGCGGCCTCGATCTGTTGCTCGATGGCGCGGATCTGCGCGCGGGCCACATCGATTCGCGCGTAGCTGGTGCCGACCTGCTGCGCCACCATGCGCGAGCTTTGCAAAAGCCCCGCCCGCACCGCGTCGCGCGTCGCCATCGCCCGGCGCAGGCCCGAGGACAGCCGCCCGCCGGAATAGATGGTCTGCGACATGCTCAGCCCGACCGAAGCACTGTCGCGCCATGCGCTTTCGCCGGTGCGGCTGTCGGGGCTGCGGGTGGTGCCGACGCTGACGCTGCCCGAAAGGGTCGGGTTGCGCTCGGCCTGGGCGGCGGCCACGCCCAGCTCGGCCGCGGCCACCTGCCGCTGCATCTGGCGAATCGAGGGATGCGTGGCCTGGGCGGTGGCCTGGGCGGCCTCCAGCGAGGCGGGCAGCGTCGGCAAAGGCGGCGGCGCCGACAGGTCGCCCGGCGCCTGCCCGGTGGCGGCGCGATAGGCCTCGACCGCGACCTCGTAATTGCCGCGCGCGGCGGCCAGCCCCGCCCGCGTCGCCGCCAGCCGCGCCGAGGCCAGCGACACGTCGGTCACGGTGATCTCGCCCACGTCGAAGCGGTCGCGGGCGGCCTGCTCCTCCTGCACCAGCAGGTTGACGGAGTTCTGTTGCAGCGCGACCTGCTGCGCGGCGCTGCGCACGGCCAGATAGGCCTGCACGGCGCCCAGCAGCACGTCCTGCTCGATGCCGATCAGCCCCTCGCGGGTGGCCAGGACGGTTTCCTTGGCGGCGTCGATGCCGATCTGGCGGCGGCCGAAATCGAACAGCGTCAGCTGCGCCACAAGGCTGAGGCTGGTCTGGGTGCTGTCCACATGCTCGACCTGGGAATAGCGGTGCTCGGCCGTCCATTGCACGACCGGCCGCAGCGCCGAGACGGCCGTGGCCACATCCTCGTCGGCGGCGCGCAGCAGGGCGCGGTTCTGGTCCAGCAGGGCCGAGTGCCGATAGGCCGACACCATCGCGTCGGCCAGCGATTCCGCCCATGCCGCCGGCGACAGCAGGCTGGTGGTCAGGGCAAGGGCCGCGGCAAGGCGACGGGGGGACAGGCGCATAGGGGCCTCCGGTTTGATCAGAATACGAATCCGCGCGGCCGGGTGAACTCGGTCAGCAGCGGCGCGCTGGCGTTGAAGGCGTCGCGCCACGACACGCGCCCCTTGTGGACATGGCCAAAGCGCACCACGCCCAGGTTGCCCTCCATGAACAGCGCCGCCACGCGGGCGCCCTCGCGCAGTTGCGAGACCACGCCGGCGGGCAATTCCTCGATGGCGCCGCCGCTGACCAGCAGCGCGTCATAGGGGCCTTGCGCCGGCGCGCCTTCGGTCAGGGGTGCCGCGATCACGGCGGCATTGTCCACGCCCAGCCCGGCCAGAATCGCCTGCGCCTCGGCGGCGCGGGCGGGGTCGGATTCGATTCCCACCACCGCCTGCGCCATCGCGGCGAGAATCGCGGTCGCATAGCCCAGCCCGCAACCCAGGTCGAGGACCAGATCCCCCGGCCCCGGCCCGATGGCGTCGATCATCTTGGCCAGCGTGCGCGGATCGAGCAGCACCCGGTCCTCGCCCAGGGGGATGTTCTGGCCGGCATAGGCCATCGGCTTCAGCGAGGCCGGCACGAAGGCGTCGCGGGGAATCGCCAGCATGGCCTCGATCACCGGCAGGCGGGTTACATCGCTGGGGCGCACCTGCGTGTCGACCATCGTCACGCGGGCTTGCGAGAAATCGACCATCGGGCTGCTCCGTCTAACAATCCCGCCCCTCTTGCCACAGCTTCCGGCGCCGGGGCAAGGCGCGATGGGGAGATGACGGGCGGGACGCGCCACGCGCCGCGCATGGCCGCGCGGCGCCGCAGGTGCTTGCAAGGGGCGGATAAAGGCTTTATGGCGTCCCTGTCTCGGACAACGGCGGGTTGGCGGAGAGGTTACGCAGCGGATTGCAAATCCGTGAAGACCGGTTCGATTCCGGTACCCGCCTCCAAGACTTTTCAGGCAGTTGCGACCTCATCCAGCCCCGGTGCCCTCCCCCGGCGCCGCGCGCGCAATCGTGATCGCGCCCGACACCCCCGGCTTGATCGCGGCGCCCGGCGCGGCTAGGGGGTGCCGATGGCGGCATGGTCGGGACAGGGTGGATGCAAGGGGGGCGCGCGATGATCTATCGCGCCGGCTCCGCCGTGCTGGGCGCGCTGCTGCGAGCAACCGCGCCGCTTTCGGGACCGGACTGGCGGCAGCGGCTGGTGCTGGACCGGCCCGAGGCCGTGCCGGGGGCCGTCTGGCTGCATGGCGCCTCCATGGGCGAACTGGCCTCGGCCCGGCCCGTCACCGAGGCGCTGGCGGCGCGGTTCCCGCTGATCGTCACCGCGAACACCGCCACCGGGCGGGCGCTGGCACGGGGCTGGGGCCTGCCGGCGGTGCTGGCGCCGCTGGACGTGCCGGGGGCGGTGGCGCGTTTTCTGGCCGCGCATCGCCCGGTGCTGGCGGTCAGCATCGAGGCCGAGACCTGGCCCAACCGTTCCGCCGCGCTGGCGCGGGCCGGCATTCCGCAGGCGATCATCGGCGCACGGATGTCGCCGCGCTCGGCCGCGCGCTGGGCGCGGCTGCCGGGGCTGATCGGGCCGGTGCTGGGGCGGGTGGCGCTGGCCTCGGCGCAGGACGACGCGGCCGGGGCGCGGCTGGTCGGGCTGGGGCTGCGGCCCGAGGCTCTGCTGGCGCCGGTGAACCTCAAGCTGATCGGGCCGCGCGGCGTGACCCCGCCGGCGCCCTCGGCCCGGCGCGACACCACCCTGCTGATCGCGTCGAGCCATGAGGACGAGGAGGCCGGACTGCTGGCCGCCGTCGCCCGCCTGCGCGCCCGCGCGCCGCATCTGCGCCTCATCTGGGCGCCGCGGCACCCGGAGCGGTTCGCGCCGCTGGCCCGGCAATTGCCCGATTTCGCGCGGCGATCCGAGGGCGCGGGCGCGGAGGCGCCGCTGCTGCTGGCCGACAGCATGGGAGAGATGGCACTGTGGCACGAGGCCGCCGGCACGGTGCTGATCTGCGGCAGTTTCGACGCCACCGGCGGGCATTCCCCCTGGGAGGCCGCCGGGCATGGCTGCGCCATCCTGCACGGCCCGAACGTCGCCACGGCGGCCGCCGATTATGCGGCCCTGAACGCGGCCGGGGCGGCGCGGGCGGTGGGCGAGGACTGGGACGAGGCCGTGGCCACCCTGCCCGCCCCCGCCGCGCGCGCGATGAGACAGGCGGCGCGCGCGGTGCTGGACGCGCGCGCCGGCGACCCGGCGCCGCTGCTGGCCGGGCTGCTGGACCTTGCGGCACGGCCCCGCAGCCCCGATATGATGGGCTGAGACGGGGAAATTCCATGATCCGCTACAGCTTGCGCTGCGACAACGGGCACGAATTCGAGGGCTGGTTCCGCTCGGCCCGCGCCTTCGATTCGCAAAAGGCCGCCGGGCAGGTGGTCTGCGGCTTCTGCGGCTCGACCAGCGTGGACAAGGCGCTGATGGCGCCGGCGGTGCCGAAGAAATCCGACGGCCCGGAAGCCACGCCCGAATCCGCCGTCAGCGATGCCATCGCGAAGCTGCGCGCCCATGTCGAGGCCAATTCCGATTATGTCGGCGCCGCCTTCCCGGACGAGGCCCGCGCCATGCACGAAGGCCGCAGCCGGACCCGCGCCATCCACGGCGAGGCCCGCCCGGACGAGGCCCGCGCCCTGATCGAGGACGGGATTCCGGTCGCCCCCCTGCCCTTCCGCCCGCGCCAGAAAAGCAACTGAGCGGGCGCCGGAAAGCGGACCGGGATCAATCCTCGAAACAGGCGAAATCCAGCACGCTGCCGGTGGCGGGCTGCAAGTCCTCCCAGCGGTCGAGGTGGAAATCCACCACCAGCGTGGCGGAGGTCGGAAAGCGCCGGAAGGCCGGGTCCATCGGCACCCGCGCCGGCAGCATGGCGGCAAAGCTGGCGATGGCCGGGTTGTGGCCGATCATCATCACCGTCTGCTGCACGGCACCGCGCAGCACGCGCAGCATGTCCTCGGGCGTGGCCTCGTAAAGCGCGGGTTCGAGCCGCAGGTCGGGCCGCGTCTCCATCACCGCGGTCTCGGCGAATTCCCATGTCTGGCGGGTGCGCAGCGCGGGCGAGCACAGCACTTCCTCCGGCTCATAGTCGCGGCTGGCCAGCCAGTCGCCCAGCAGGCGGGCCGCCCGCTGGCCGCGCGCGTTCAGGGGACGCTCCGAATCGGGACCGGGATTGTCCCAGTCCGATTTCGCGTGGCGAGTCAGGATCAGACGCCGATAACCAACGGGTGTCATGGGGCGGAAGCCTCGGTGCAAGTCATTGACGTGCCCAAGGTTGCGACGAAACCGACCGGCAGGGCAAGCATTGTCTTGCCCCGCCGGCGATTTCCCCCGAAAACCTCAGCGCAGGATGCTGCGGCCGGCATATTCAGCGGTGTCGCCCAGCATTTCCTCGATCCGAATCAGCTGGTTGTATTTCGCCAGCCGGTCCGAGCGCGCCAGCGAGCCGGTCTTGATCTGCCCGCAATTGGTCGCCACCGCCAGATCGGCGATGGTGGCGTCCTCGGTCTCGCCCGAGCGGTGGCTCATCACCGACGTATAGCCGGCACGGTCGGCCATGCGCACGGCGTCCAGCGTCTCGGTCAGGGTGCCGATCTGGTTGACCTTGACCAGCAGGCTGTTGGCGCAGCCCTTGGCGATACCCTCGGCCAGACGGGCGGGGTTGGTCACGAACAGGTCGTCGCCCACAAGCTGCACCTTGCCGCCGAGGCGCTCGGTCAGCAGGCGCCAGCCCTCCCAGTCGTCTTCGGCGCAACCGTCCTCGATGGAGAGAATCGGATAATCGGCACACAGCGCGGCCAGCCAGTCGACATTCTCGGCCGCCGACAGGACCTTGCCCTCGCCCTCCATGACATAGCGGCCGTCGCGGAAATATTCCGTCGAGGCGCAATCCAGCGCCAGCATGATGTCGTCGCCGGGCCTGTAGCCGGCCTTCTCGACCGCGCGCAGCACGAAATCCAGCGCGTCGCGGGTGCTGGAAAGGTTGGGCGCAAACCCGCCCTCGTCGCCGACGCCGGTGGCCAGCCCGGCCTCGGACAGGCCCTTCTTCAGGGTGTGGAAGACCTCGGCGCCCATGCGCACGGCCTCGGCGATATTGCCCGCCGACACGGGCATGATCATGAATTCCTGCACGTCGATCGGGTTGTCGGCATGCTGGCCGCCGTTGATGATGTTCATCATCGGCACCGGCAGCACCCGCGCGCCCGTCCCGCCGACATAGCGGTAAAGCGGCTGCGCGCAGGCATCCGCCGCCGCCTTGGCCACCGCCAGCGACACGCCAAGGATCGCATTCGCGCCCAGACGGCCCTTGTTGGGCGTGCCGTCCATGTCGATCATCATGCGGTCGACGGCGATCTGGTCGGTGGCATCCATGCCGTAAAGCGCGGGCGAAATCTCGGCATTCACGGCCTCGACGGCCTTCAGCACGCCCTTGCCCAGATAGCGCGCCGTGTCGCCGTCGCGCAGCTCCACCGCCTCATGGGCGCCGGTCGAGGCGCCCGAGGGCACCGCCGCGCGGCCCATGCTGCCGTCGTCCAGCGTCACATCGACCTCGACCGTGGGATTGCCGCGGCTGTCGAGGATCTCGCGGGCGAAGATGTCCAGAATCGTGGTCATGGTGCCGTCCTTTCGGATGAATGCCGGTTTGGCGCGGGGTTTAGCCCCAAGCGGCCGCCGGCAAAAGCACCGATTTCAAAGATTGCGCTAACGCGGCAGGCGCAGCAGCCCCTGCGGCGCGACCAGCGCCGGCGGCAGGCGCAGGTCCAGCCAGACCGGCAGGTGGTCGGAGGCCTTGCGCGCCATCTCGCCGGCCTCGACGCCGCTGCCCGCCACTTCCAGCCCGGCGCTGAGCGCGAAGCGGTCATAGCGCAGCGTCGGTTGCAGCGCCGGCCAACTGGGACCGGGGGCGATGACGCGGAAGCCTTCCAGCGCCTCCAGCCCGCGATCCTCGTGCCATTCGTTGAAATCGCCGGTCAGCACCACCTCGCCCGAGGCGCCCAGCCGCGCCACCTGCGCGGCGATCCGCGCCAGCTGCGCCCGGCGCGAGGACCGGATCAGCCCCAGATGCAGCGTTACCACGGTCAGGCCGGGCAGCAGGGCGGCCACCGCGCCGCGCGGCTCGATCCCCGGCAGCGGCAGGCGGCGCAGCACCGCCTGATCCGCCAGGTCGGGCCGCATCAGCAGCGTCTGGCCATGCCAGCCCAGCGAATGCTCGGACGTGCCGCGAATGCTGACCGGCGCCAGCCCGGTGGCCTCGGCAATCAGCCCGCGCGGCAGCGCCTCGCGCCGGGGACCGAGGCGGAAATCCACCTCCTGCAAGGCCACGATGTCGGCGCGCAGGCCCCCGATCACCTCCAGATTGCGCTGCGGTGCGTGGGGTCCGGTCATGCCCCGGCATTTGTGCAGGTTATAGGAGGCCAGCCGCAGATCCATCTCAGGTCCCGCAGAAGGTGCGGCGCACGCGCTCGGCCTCCGAGGGAGAGGCGGCATAGCCGGCCCAGTCGGCGCGATCCTCATGCGGGTGCGTCACGGCATCGAAAAGGCTGTGGAAGGGCGCGAAATCGCCCTGCTGCGCGGCGCGGATCATGGCCTCCACCTGATGATTGCGGGGGATGCGGCGGGGGTTTCGGGCCACCTGCGCAAGGTCCGGCCCCGCCGCCTGCCAGTCGCGCAGCCAGTCGCGGAAGGGGGCGGGATCGGCAAACTCGGCCTCCGCCGTGCCATCGGCCAGCCCGGCGAAGGTGCGGGTGAAATCGGCGCCCTGCGCGGCCATCAGGCCCAGCAGACGCTCGACCAGCACCTCGTCGGCTAGGTCCAGCCCCAGCTTGGCGCCGAATACCCGCCGGAACGCCGCCTCGTAGGCGGGGGCAAAGCCGTGGACGATGCGGGTGGCCTCGGGCACGGCCGCCTCGCCGCCCATCAGCGCCAGCAGCGCCGAGGCCAGCTGCGCGAGGTTCCACACCGCCATCTGCGGCTGGTTGGCCCAGGCATAGCGCCCCTGCACGTCGATCGAGGAGAACACCGTCTCCGGGTGATAGGCGTCCATGAAGGCGCAGGGACCATAGTCGATGGTCTCGCCGGAAATCGCCATGTTGTCGGTGTTCATCACCCCGTGGATAAAGCCCAGCCCCATCCATTGCGCGATGGTCTGCGCCTGCGCGGCGACCACGGCCGCCAGCAGCCCGGCGGCGCCCTCGGCCTGCGGATAGTGCCGACCGATGCAATGATCCACCAGCAACCCAAGGGCCTCGGTGTCGTCGCGCACGGCGAAATACTGGAAGGTGCCGACGCGGATATGGCTGGCGGCCACGCGGGTCAGGATGGCGCCGGGCATGGCGCCGGTGTCGCGCAGCACCGGCTCGCCCGTGGTCACGGCGGCCAGCGCGCGGGTGCTGGGCACGCCCATCGCCGCCATGAACTCGCCGACCAGATATTCGCGCAGCACCGGACCCAGCCAGGCCCGCCCGTCGCCCATGCGCGAGAACGGCGTGCGGCCCGAGCCTTTCAACTGAATGTCGAAGCGTGCCCCGTCCGGCGCCACCACCTCGCCCAGCAGCAGCGCGCGGCCGTCGCCAAGCTGCGGCACGAAGCCGCCGAACTGATGCCCGGCATAGGCCTGCGCCAGCGGCTGCGCGCCCTCCGGCACGGCATTGCCGGCCAGCATGGCCACGCCCTCGGGGCTTTCCAGCCACCCGGCATCCAGCCCCAGCCGCACCGCCAGAGGCCGGTTCAGCGCCACCAGCCGCGCATCCTTCACCGGCTGCGGGTCGATCCGCGCCGCCATCCGCCCCGGCAGGCGGGCATAGCTGTTGTCGAAATGGATCATCTGGCCCCCTTCCCCCTTGGATGTAGGACGAAGGGCGGCTTTGTCCACCATGTCCTGCGGGAAATCGCATGGGGACCGCACGAAGGCCGCCTCAAGAAAACCGGCACAACGCATTGACAAAAAATGATTGGCGACCCCGCCAGGACTTGAACCCGGAACCTAGTGCTTAGAAGGCACTTGCTCTATCCAGTTGAGCTACGGGGCCGTTCGGGCCACCCCGCCCTCATGCCGCAAAGCCGGGGCCGGATCAAGGCGCGGGGTTCAGTGCGTCCAGGCGCCGCGCCGGTCGGGGGCGAAATTCTCGCCATAGCCGCGCGGGCGGATGTTGGGCTGGCGCGATTGCGGCTCCTGCACCACGGCGTCGATGCCGTTGGCGCGGGCATAGTCCAGCGCCTCCTCCGCCGTCCTGAAGCGCAGCCGCACCTGCGATTGCGTATCCGCCGAGGAGGTCCAGCCCATCAGCGGGTCGATCCGCCGCCGGTCCTGCGGCGCGAAGTCCAGCACCCACAGATGCGTGCGGGCCTCGCCGGATTGCATGGCGTTGCGGGCGGGCTTGTAGATGATGGCGCGCATGGCATCCCCGACGGATTGGTGCTTTCCTCCGATTAGCCTGCACCCTTCCGGCTGGCAAGCCCCGCGGGAACCCCCGCCCCCGCGCCGGTGTTTCTTGAAGCAACCACGGAGACCGCCATGCACGCCCATCGCCTCGCCCTGCTGCCTGCCGCGCTGATCCTCGCGGGCGCCGCCTTCGCGCAGGAGCCGCCGAAACCCGCCCCCGCCGTGCCCATGCTGCCGGGCGTGCCGATCACCGCCCCCACCGCCAAGCCCGCCGATGCCGAGGCCCGCGCCGCCGCGGCCGCCGAGGCCGAGGCGGCGGAAGCGCAGGCCGAAGCCGAGGCGGCGGCCGAGGCCGAGACCCCCGAGGGCACCCCCACCGAGGCCCCCGCCGCCCGCCCGGCGGACGGGCCGCGCAGCCTCTATGCCCGCGTCGAGGGGGCGGATGGCCGGGTGATGGGCCAGGCCTCGCTGACGGAACTGGCCTCGGGGCTGGTCTATGCCAACCTGATGCTGGAAAACCTGCCCGCCGGCATCCATGCCGTGCATCTGCACGAGGCCGGCGCCTGCGAGGTCCCGGAATTCGCCAGCGCCGGCGGCCATATCGCCGGCGGGCGCCAGCATGGCATCCTGAACCCCAACGGCCCGCATCCCGGCGACATGCCGAATATCTGGGTGCAGGACAGCGGCATCTGGCAGGGCGACGTGTTCCTGTTCGGGCTGAAGATGGACGACGTGGCCGACGGGGACGGCAGCGCCATCGTCATCCACGAGGGCGCCGACGACTATTATACCGACCCCGACGGCGATGCCGGTCCCCGCATCGCCTGCGGCGTGTTCGGCGCGGCGTCGAACTGACGCGCGCCTCCGGCACGACGAACTGACGCACGCCTCGGGCATGACGAACCGACGCGCGCCTCCGGCACGACGAACTGATGCGCGCCTCCGGCGCCATCACCCGACAAGGCGGCTTGCAATTGCCGCCCTTGCCGCCCCATATCGGGAACAAATCCGCAACCCTCCGGGGAGTCTCATGGCTCACAACAACACCAACGCGCCGGGGCCGCTGCCGCTGGCGCCGCGCGAAAAGCTGGAAGGCGGGCGGCGCTTCGTCATGCATTCCGAATTCTCGCCGGCGGGCGACCAGCCCACGGCCATCGCCGAACTGGTCGCGGGTGTCCGGGCCGGCGAGCGCGACCAGGTGCTGCTGGGCGCCACCGGCACCGGCAAGACCTTCACGATGGCCAAGGTGATCGAGGAAACCCAGCGCCCGGCGATCATCCTCGCCCCCAACAAGACACTGGCGGCGCAGCTTTACGGCGAATTCAAGGGCTTCTTCCCCGACAACGCCGTGGAATACTTCGTCAGCTATTACGACTACTACCAGCCCGAGGCCTACGTCCCCCGCACCGATACCTTCATCGAGAAGGAAAGCCAGATCAACGAGGCCATCGACCGCATGCGCCACAGCGCCACCCGCGCGCTGCTGGAACGCGACGACGTGATCATCGTGGCCTCGGTCTCCTGCATCTACGGCATCGGCAGCGTCGAGACCTATTCCGCGATGACGCAGGACATGGTGGCCGGCCAGCTTTACGACCAGCGCGAGTTCATCGCGGAACTGGTGGCCCAGCAATACAAGCGGCTGGATACCGCCTTCCAGCGCGGTGCCTTCCGGGTACGCGGCGATGTGGTGGAACTGTGGCCCGCCCACCTGGAGGACCGCGCATGGCGCTTCAGCTTCTTCGGCAACGAGCTTGAATCCATCGTCGAATTCGACCCTCTCACCGGGGCGAAGGAAGGCGAATACAAGCAGATCCGCATCTATGCCAACAGCCATTACGTCACCCCGCGCCCGACCCTTCAGCAGGCGACGAAAAGCATCCGCGCCGAACTGGCCACGCGGCTGGCGCAGCTGAACGGCGAGGGCAAGCTGCTGGAAGCCCAGCGGCTGGAACAGCGCACGAATTTCGACCTGGAGATGCTGGAGGCCACCGGCGTCTGCGCCGGGATCGAGAATTATTCGCGCTATCTGACCGGCCGCGCGCCGGGCGAGCCGCCGCCGACCCTGTTCGAGTTCATCCCCGACCACGCCATCGTCTTCGCCGACGAATCGCATGTCAGCGTGCCGCAGATCGGCGGCATGTATCGCGGCGACTTCCGGCGCAAGTTCACTTTGGCCGAGCACGGCTTCCGCCTGCCCTCCTGCATGGACAACCGGCCGCTGAAATTCGAGGAATGGGACGCGATGCGCCCGCAATCGGTCTTCGTCTCCGCCACCCCGGCGCAATGGGAGATGGACCAGACCGGCGGCGTCTTCACCGAGCAGGTGATCCGCCCCACCGGATTGCTGGACCCGGTGATCGAGATCAGGCCGGTGGACACGCAGGTGGACGACCTGATGGACGAGGCCCGCCGCATGGCCGCGCTTGGCCGGCGGGTGCTGGTGACGACGCTGACCAAGCGCATGGCCGAGGACCTGACCGAATACCTGCACGAAAGCGGCATCCGCGTGCGCTACATGCACAGCGACATCGACACGATCGAACGCATCGAGATCCTGCGCGACCTGCGGCTGGGCGCCTATGACGTGCTGGTCGGCATCAACCTGCTGCGCGAGGGGCTGGACATCCCCGAATGCGGGCTGGTGGCGATCCTCGATGCCGACAAGGAGGGCTTCCTGCGGTCCGAGACCTCGCTGATCCAGACCATCGGCCGGGCGGCGCGCAACGCCGACGGCCGCGTCATCATGTATGCCGACCGCATCACCGGCAGCATGGAACGCGCGATGGCCGAGACCGAGCGCCGGCGCGCCAAGCAGCAGGCCTATAACGAGGCCCACGGCATCACGCCCCAGACCGTGCGCAAGAATGTCGAGGACGTGCTGGCGGGCCTCTGGCAGGGCGATACCGACCAGTCGCGCATCACCGCGACGCTGGACGGGCCGCTGCCGGGCGCCAATCTGGCGGCCCATATCGAGGCGCTGCGGGGCCAGATGCGCGAGGCGGCCGAGAACCTGGAATTCGAAGAGGCCGCGCGCCTGCGCGACGAGGTGAAGCGGCTGGAGGCGGTCGAGCTGACCATCGCCGACGACCCGCTGGCCCGGCAGGAAAGCGTCGATGCGGCGGTGGAGGAGGCGCAGGCGGCGCGGGGCCGCTCGACCGCCGGGCGCGCCGGGCAGCGCGGCGGCAATAAGCGACGCAAGGCGCGGCGGTAAGGCAGGTGCCGGCAAGGGGGGTGGGGGGGGGGGGGCCCCCCCCCCCCCCCCCCCACCCCCCTTGCCGCGATCCGGCTCAGCCGCAGGTCACGGCGACCAGCCGGCCGCTGCGGTCATATTCGAAATTCAGCCGGTCGATGCGCATGTCCATCGTCATCGGGTCGCCGGTGCGGTAATGGCGCATCGCCGTGCCCGCCGGCACGCTGATCTGCGGCGATTGCTGGCCGACATATTGTTGATAGGCCGAGGCGCCGCAGGCATCCTCCGGGGTCACGACGCTGGTATTCAGCACGGTGGTCTGGGTGCCGGCATCGGTGTTGCAGGCGGCCAGCAAGGGCACGGCCAGCAGGGCGGCGGCAAGGGTGGTGGTTTTCATCTGATTCTCCGATCCAGACGGCGGATGCTCCGCCTTTCCGGGAACCCAACGCCGCAAGGCCCGGCCGGTTTCCGCCGATGCCATGCCCATGATCCTGCCCATACCCGAACGCCGGCGATCCCGCCCGGCGCCGGGCAACGGCGAGAGACGGCGCAGGAGACGGCGGCGAGGCAGGCGCAGGCGAAGGGGGGTGGGGGGGGGGGGGGCGCCCCCCCCCCCCCC